>DASPRK010000219.1:0-9343 GCA_035624495.1 Methylomirabilis sp. (SeqCode)
GCCAACCTGTCCGAGTGGGACAAGGTGGTCTATGCCATGGAGCATCCGACCGACGAAGTTACCGTCGCCATGGTCGGCAAATACGTGCATCTCACCGAATCCTACAAGTCGTTGTCCGAAGCCTTGAAACACGCCGGCCTGCACACGCTGACGCGCGTCAACATCCGGTACGTGGATTCCGAGCAGATCGAGAACCAGGGCACGGCCGCCCTCGAGGATGCCGACGCTATCCTGGTGCCGGGCGGCTTCGGCGAACGTGGCATCGAGGGCAAGATCAAAGCGGTCAATTTCGCGCGCAACAAGGGCATCCCCTATCTCGGCATCTGCCTCGGCATGCAGGTGGCGGTGATCGAATACGCCCGCAACGTCGCCGGGCTCAAGGGGGCGCACAGCACGGAGTTCAATGCGAAAACTCCGCATCCGGTCATCGCCATGATCACCGAGTGGACCACGGCGGAAGGCGGCAAGGAGACGCGCAGCTCCGGCGGCGATCTGGGCGGGACCATGCGTTTGGGCGGCCAGGAGTGCAGGCTCATGCCCGGGACGCACGTGCGCGGTCTCTACGCCAAGGACTCCATCGTCGAGCGCCATCGGCATCGTTACGAATTCAACAACTATTATCGCGATTCATTGCAGGAGAAGGGATTGGTGGTGGCCGGTACGTCGGTGGACGGATTGCTGGTGGAGATTGTCGAGCTCAAGGATCATCCGTGGTTCGTTGGCGTGCAGTTCCATCCGGAATTCACCTCCAATCCGCGCGACGGGCATCCGTTGTTCACCGGTTATATCCAGGCGGCGCGTGCCCACCACGCCCAGGCACTTCCGCGAACGTCGCAGGCCGCCGCCACATGAAGCTCTGCGGTTTCGACGCCGGGCTCGACCGGCCGTTTTTCCTCATCGCCGGTCCGTGCGTGATTGAGTCCGAAGCGCTGGCACTCGACACCGCCGGCCGGCTCAAGGAAATCACGGCAAGTCTCGACATTCCGTTCATCTACAAATCCTCCTACGACAAGGCCAACCGCAGTTCGTCGAAGTCTTATCGCGGACTCGGCATGGAGCAGGGGTTGGCGATTCTGGCCAAGGTGAGGAAACAGATTGGTGTGCCGGTATTGACGGATGTGCACGAAGCCGAAGACGTCGCGGCGGTGGCCACGGCCGTGGACGTGCTGCAAACGCCGGCGTTCCTGTGCCGCCAGACTGATTTCATCCGCACGGTGGTCGCGGCCGGCAAGCCGGTCAACATCAAGAAAGGCCAGTTCCTCGCTCCGCATGACATGAAAAACGTCGTGGACAAGGCGGTGGAGGCGGGCGGCCGGGATCGCGTTCTGGTGTGCGAACGCGGCGTTTCTTTCGGTTACAATAATCTGGTCTCGGACATGCGTTCGCTGGCGATCATGCGCGAGACCGGTTGCCCGGTGGTATTCGACGCCACGCACTCGGTGCAGCTGCCCGGCGGGCAGGGTACGCGGTCCGGGGGGCAGCGCGAGTTCGTCCCGGTCCTGGCGCGCGCCGCTGTCGCCACGGGCGTGGCGGGCCTGTTCATGGAAACCCATCCGGACCCGGAGAAGGCGCTTTCCGACGGGCCGAACGCCTGGCCGCTCGGACGCATGAAGGAACTGCTCGAAACGCTGAAGGAACTGGATATCACGGTCAAGCGCCGCGGCTTCGCCGAAATGGCGCTCATGCCAAACTGATCAACGAGGAATCCCAGACAGAGATTTATGAACGCAGTCGTTCGCCCCGATCATTTCGAAAAGATGCATTGAATTCACTACCCATGTTTACCTGTGTTTGTCTGTGGGTTCGTTCCCATTATTGATCCAGAAAAATAACCATGTCTGCCATTGCCGATATCCGAGCGCGCGAGATACTCGACTCGCGCGGCAACCCGACCGTTGAAGCCGACGTCATCCTGAAATCAGGCGCGCGTGGACGCGCCGCCGTGCCCTCCGGCGCCTCCACCGGAAGCCGCGAGGCCATCGAGTTGCGCGACGGCGACGCCAAGCGCTACGGCGGCAGGGGCGTCAAGAATGCCTGCGCCAACGTCAACGGCGAAATTCGTAAAGCGCTGCTCGGCCAGGACCCGGGCGCTCAGGCGATAGTCGATCGCATCATGATCCAGCTCGACGGCACCGAGAACAAATCACGCCTCGGCGCCAATGCCATTTTGGCGGTGTCGCTGGCCAGCGCGCGGGCGGCCGCGATCGAGTCGAATCAGCCGTTGTACCGTCACCTCAACGGCCTCGCCGGCGGCGTTCCAATGCAAATGCCGGTGCCGATGATGAACATCATCAACGGCGGCGTGCACGCCGACAACAACATCGATTTGCAAGAGTTCATGATACTGCCGGTGGGCGCCGCGACGTTCGCCGAGGCGTTGCGCTACGGCGCAGAGGTGTTCCATGCGCTGAAGAAGGTGCTGCACGACATGAAGCTCAACACCTCCGTGGGCGACGAGGGCGGTTTCGCGCCCGACCTCAAGTCGAACGAAGAGGCGTTGCAGGTGATCCAGCGGGGCATCGAGAAGGCCGGTTACCGACCCGGCACCGACATATGCCTGGGAATCGACGTTGCCAGCTCGGAGTTCAACAAAAACGGAAAGTACGAGCTCGAGTCGGAGCACGCGAGCCTGACGGCGGAACAGTTCATCGACAAGCTCGCCGGTTGGGTCGGCCGCTATCCGATCATCATTATCGAAGACGGCTGCGGCGAGAGTGACTGGGCGGGCTGGAAGATGCTGACGCAGAAGCTCGGCGCAAAAATTCAACTGGTCGGCGACGATATTTTCGTCACCAATACCGCGATTCTGCAGCGCGGGATTACGGAAGGGATCGCCAATTCCATTCTCATCAAGGTGAACCAGATCGGCACTTTGAGCGAAACACTGGCGGCCATCGCGCTGGCGCGCAAGGCCGGCTACACCGCCGTCATCTCGCACCGTTCGGGCGAGACCGAGGATTCCTTCATTGCCGATTTGGCGGTGGCCACAGGCGTTGGCCAGATCAAGACCGGCTCCTTGTCACGCTCCGACCGCATCGCCAAATACAATCAGCTGCTGCGGATCGAAGAACAATTGGGTTCCGCCGCCGCTTATTCCGGTCGCCGGGCGTTTCCGATGCTTGGAAAATAGAAGTCACGCCGCGGCGCGGTTGGCGTTGAGCTAGAATGAATCTCGTGAAAGTCGCCACCTACGTGCTGCTCGCGCTGCTTCTGTTGTTGCAATACCCGTTGTGGTTCGGCAGCGGCGGCGTGTTCGCGGTGTGGCGGCTGCATCGCGAAATCGCCGCGCAGCAGCAGGAAAATTTGCGCCTGAAGGACAGAAACGAAACGCTCGAGGCGGAAGTCAACGACCTGAAACAGGGTCTGGCGGCGATCGAGGAACGCGCGCGCACGGAACTGGGAATGGTCAAGAAGAACGAAACGTTTTTCCAGGTCATCGAACCGCCGCCGGATAAAACAGCGCCGCGCCAACCGACAGGTCATTGACGGTGTTTGCAGCCGTTACTCTGAATTTAATTCAGGGGAACATCAATAACGGACGCGTCGCTTTTTGCGCGATCTTTTCGCCCAACCGCTTCAGGCTGGGTCGCCCACTGACTTGAAATACCCGCCGGCTCAGCACCAGCAATCCGGTTCCGGGTTCCCTGGCAAGCCGCAGCATCACTTCGGCCGGATCGCCCGCTTGCACCGAAAAAGTCGCCGCCGGCATGCCGTGAACGGCGTTTTCGAACTGGCGCCGCGCGGCCTCGGCTTGCTGTTCCTGTTCCTCCCGGATGTAATCGAGAAATCCCTGGCGCGCGCCTTTCGACGACTGCCAGTCGTTGCCGATGTAGTCCGGCCAACCGCCATCCAGCACAAAAACGCCCGTCAGAGATGTTTCGCTCCGTCGGGCGAGTTCGACGGCGTGGTTCAGGGCCTCTTGCGAGGCCGCTGAACCATCCACGGCGACGACGATGTGCTCCAACGCCGAACCTCGGGGTTCGGTTATTTCGTCGCCGGGGCTGTCGGCGCTGCAGGTGTTGCCGGTGCCGTAGCGGCCGGGGGAGCCGCCGAGGCCGGCGCGGGCGGCGCGGATTTTCCCGCGGTCACGACCATGATATAAGCGATGACCAGCGCCGCGACGATAATGGCGCCGACATCTTCGGCACGGTCGTCTCGGAAGAGCGTCATCTTGCTCTTTTCACCCGCGGCACCGATGGTTTCACTGCCAGTTTTTTGAACCATGTTTTCGTTCCTCCGTTATGCGTTAGATGGCGACCAGGTAGTCTTTGATCATCAGTACCACGATCAATGCCAGCACGTACTTGGTCACGCCGACAATGAGTCCCACCTTTAACGGCGTGCCACCCGCGCGCGCGATTTCCTTGAAGTCGATGTAGCCGCCCAGACCCACCAGGCCAAAGCCGAAGATCCAGGTCATCCACAGGCGCAGCATCTTGATGGTTTCGGAAGGCGGCAGGCCGCATTGAATAAAGGCCTTCTCGGCTTCCGAGATGCCAGTTGGACATTTAATGCCGACCGGACCGAAGGCGCCGAGGCTGGTGAGCAGGACCATCGCGGCGAAACCGATGACGAACACCGGGAATTTCTCCACGAGCAAGGTGCCGAGTCCCTTTTTGCTATGCGCGGACTCGGATGCTTGCTTTCCGGTCCAGTACCACACCGTCACGATGAACACGGCGAAAGGGATGGAGATAACGCGCATAATGTTCCAGATCTCGGCCACAGACACCGCGGACCCGGGCTCGACCTTGGGGTTGAAAGCGAGCGCCGCCGCCAGCACCTGGCCGGAGTTCAGGATGCCGGTACCGATCCAGGCGCCGTACTGCAGGTCGGTGAGGCCGAGCGCGTGGCCGATGAACGGACTGATGAACATCGTCAGGATGCCGAAGCCGAGGATCGTGGCAATCGCATAAGCGACGTGCGCGCCCTTGGCCTCGACGGCCGGGGAGGTGGCGACCGCAGCGCTGACGCCGCAGATGCTGAGCGCGTTGGCCAGCACGCCGGTCATGGAGCGGTCGATGCCGAACAACTTGCCGAGCCACAAAACCATCACGATGCTCAGGAGCACGAAGCCGCCAATGAGGAAAATGGCGAACGCGCCCAGTTGCACGATGGCCTGCACCGTATAGAGCGAGCCCAGCAGGATGATACCGGTCTTGATCATGAGGCGGGACAGCTTGAAGCCGTCGCTGAAGATTTCCGGAATCTTCCCGCCGAAGAGAACGTTGCGGTAGATGAGGCCGGCGAGAATGCCGAGGAGGATATAATTAAGATGGACGACTTTGACGAACCACCCTTTTTGGCCGAAGACCACGGCGTCGGTCATCCACGGTTCAATCCAATAACGTATGACAACCATGGTGATCACAATCAATGCCAGGCCCGGAATAGCGCTTGGCAATTTTCGTACGAAACCTGTATCCATAGATAATTTCCTCCGGTGACGTGATTCTTTTCGATACGAGTGTTTGACGGCTTGCTGTCTGCTGGATTGAGGCTAAAGGTGCGCGTTTGCCATCCGTTCCCTCCTTCAATGATCACTGTGCAATTAATTAGCCCTTAAGAAATGGTTTATTAGAATGTTCTAATATTGATGCAATGGACCAATGACCATAAAAGCTTAATGTAGGCTTAATGCCTGCACAAGCAAGGGGCGTAAAGAAAAAACGCGACGATGCGCTATGGGTATTTATTCCGCGCGCGCGGCGGGCAAAACGTATGGCAGGGAATGAAGAACGAGCTGTGGGCCGTTTTCGCTGTCGAGATAAAGCGCGCCCTTGGTTGCACTGCTGATCTGGATCACGGCCAATAGGTCATAGCCGCCATCCGGCGCCGGCTGGGCGTCCACAACCGTGCCAGCAGCCTGTCCCGGAAAGTCGGGGGCGTAGATCGCTTCGCCCGGGTGCGGCAAATTCGCGCTATCGACGTGCGCACGGTACATGCGCTGTTTGAGCCGACCTAGGTACTGCATACGCGCCACGATCTCCTGGCCCGGATAGCATCCCTTCTTGAAATTCACTCCGCTGAGGAGCTCCAGGTTGGCCATCTGTGGGACAAACTCATCGTTGGTCTCGGGGTACACGTTGGGAATACCGGCCATGATGTCGAGCCAGGCCCAGACCGGAGACGCCGCCGGTGTCGCCCTGGTCTTAAGGCTGTCCCACAAATTCATGGCGGTCGCCGCCGGTGCGATCACTTCGAAACGGGGGTGTGGGCCGAAGATGTTGAGAATGGTGACATCGTCCCGGGTCTCGCTGCTGTTATCGCCACCGGGCGCGAATCCGGCGACATCGCGGAGCTGGCTTTCTGCTTGCGGTCCGGAGAGTCCAATGCCGACCAGATCGTCGGCGCTTTCCAGCGTCACCTTGGCGCGCAAAACGAACTGCCGCAGGCGCTTGAGCAGATTTTCCCGGAGCGCCATGGGCGCCTGCAGGAAAAAATCGTCATTGCGCCGGAACAGGCGAAACACCGCCATCATCCGGCCCTTCGGACTGCACCAGGCGGCCAATTGGCTATGCGCGGCATCCAGCAGAAGCACGTCATTGCTCAGTTGCCCGTTCAGGAAATTCTGCACGTCGCTACCGCGCGCTCGGATCAGTGCCAGGTCGGAGAGGTCGATGAGAACATTACCCCGGGCCGCGGCGTGACGCTCCTGTTCCGGATTGCCGAAGTGCCGCACGCGGTCGCCTTCCAGCACCGCGTCCTGGTTACGGATGAATGACTGCCACGTCGCGTTCAATGCCTTCCCCTTGCCTGATCGGGATGGGCATCATAACGGAAGCCCGCTCGGGGAAAAATGGTGGACGCCACAGGCAGCCGGTTTACACTATGGAAATGGACAAAAACAAAAACCGGCCGGTGTACCTGAATCTGTTTCAGATCCGCCTGCCCGTGGGCGGCGTGATGTCCATCCTGCACCGGATCACCGGCGCGGTGCTCGTTCTGTTGCTGCCGTTCGCTATATATATGTTGCAGCGTTCGCTGCAAGACCCTGAGAGATTTGCGGATATTGTTGTCCAGCTCGGCACACCGATCGGTCGCTCCATTCTGCTCGCGGTTGTATGGGTATTTGCACAACATTTCTTCTCTGGTGTCAGGCATTTGCTGCAGGACGTAGGCATCGGCCTCGAAATAACCGCCGCCCGCCGCGGCGCCTGGTTGACGTTCATCGGCTCGGGCCTGGTGGTGGTCGTGGCCGGGGCATGTCTATGAGACGCATCCGGTCCACCGGCAGTGCCCACGCCGGGCTGATGGAATGGCTGCTGCAGCGGACTTCGTCGCTGTACATGGGCGGTTTCGTGATTTTTACCGTTTTTCATTTCCTGGTTTCGCCGAAGCCCGACTATGCGGCATGGAGCGGGTGGTTTACCGACGGTGTCGTACGACTGGCGTGGGCGCTTTTCATCCTGAGCGTGCTCGTGCACGCCTGGATCGGCCTGCGCAGCATCTACATGGACTATCTCCACCCGCTGTGGCTGCGCTTCAGCGTTTCGCTGCTGACGGCTTTCGGCCTGCTGGCGCTGGGTTTGTGGTCAGCTGAAATACTTCTAATGATCAAACCATGAAAAGCATCCCGCGCCGCCGTTTCGATTGTCTGGTCATCGGTGCCGGCGGCGGCGGTCTGCGCGCCGCGCTGCAACTGGCGCAAGGTGAGGCGCATGTCGCCGTGGTTTCCAAGGTGTTTCCCACGCGTTCTCATACCGTCGCCGCCCAAGGCGGCATCAACGCGGCGCTGGGCAACGTGCTGCCCGACAACTGGCACTGGCACATGTACGACACGGTCAAGGGCGGCGACTACCTGGGCGATCAGGACGCCATCGAATACATGTGCCGCGCGGCGGCGAATCGCGTGATCGAACTGGAGCATTTCGGCGTTCCGTTCACGCGCCTGGAAAACGGCCGCATCTACCAGCGCCCCTTCGGCGGCCAGAGCCAGAACTTCGGCGGCGAACAGGCAGCGCGCACCTGCCCGGCGGCCGATCGCACCGGACATGCAATGCTGCACACGCTCTATCAGCAGAACCTCAAGGCACGCACGCATTTCTTCGACGAATTTTTCGTGATCGATCTATTGATGGACCAGGACGGCGACGCCCTCGGAGCGCTGGCGATCGAAATCGAAACCGGGGAACCGTTGGTAATTGAAGCCCGGACCACGCTGGTCGCTACCGGCGGCGCCGCGCGCCTGTATCGCACCACCACGAACGCGCTCATCAACACTGGCGACGGCATGGCTATGGCTTTGCGCGCCGGCATACCGCTGCAGGACATGGAGTTCGTGCAGTTTCATCCGACCGGCATCGCCGGCATCGGAATTCTCATTTCCGAAGGCGTGCGCGGGGAGGGTGGATACCTTATTAATGGAGCCGGCGAGCGCTTCATGGAGCGTTACGCGCCGCATGCCAAGGACCTGGCCGGGCGCGATGTGGTGAGCCGCGCGATCTACCAGGAAGTGCACGAAGGCCGCGGCTGCGGGCCGGAGAAGGATCACGTGCTGCTCAAGGTGGATCATCTCGGCGTCGACATCGTCAAGAAACGCCTGCCCGGCATCCGCGAGTTGTCCATGCGGTTCGCCAATATCGATCCAATCGAAAAGCCGATCCCGGTGTTTCCGACCGCGCATTACAGTATGGGCGGGATTCCGACCAATCGCTTCGGCCAGGTGGTGGTGCCGGTGCATACCGGACCGGAAGAGGCGGTCCCGGGCCTGTACGCGGTGGGCGAGTGTGCGTGCGTTTCCGTGCACGGCGCCAACCGCCTCGGCGGCAACTCGCTGCTCGATATCATCGTGTTCGGCCGCGCTGCGGCCAATCACATGCTCGAATTTCTCAAGGAAAATCGCTACCACCGGCAGCTGCCGCCGGACACCGTGGACCGCGCCATGGCGCGCCTGACCCGCTGGGATCGGCAGGGCGACGGCGAATCGGTCGACACCGTGCGCGAAGATCTACGCCGCGCGATGGAAAAATACTGCGGAGTGTATCGGACGCAGGAAATGCTTGACGAAGGTCTCCGGAAGATTGCCGAGCTCGAAAACCGTCTACAGCGCACGACGCTGCGCGATCACAGCAAGGTGTTCAACACCGCGCGCATCGAAGCGCTGGAACTGGAAAACATGATGGACGTCGCGCTCGCCACGATCCACTCCGCCGCCGCGCGCCGGGAATCCCGCGGTGCGCATTCACGCCTCGACTACCCCAAACGCGACGATCGCAGCTGGCTTAAGCACACGCTGTACAGCCGCGATGGAAACAAGCTCGATTACAAGCCGGTGCGCATGAAGCCGATGACCGTTGAGCCGTTCCCGCCGAAAGAGCGTGTGTATTAGAGCTCATTCTGA
>DASPRK010000242.1:0-4573 GCA_035624495.1 Methylomirabilis sp. (SeqCode)
CGGCGGCACCATCGACAAGGGCGACTTCCGCGACCGCCTGGTGCGCATGTTCGCCCAGGAAGTCGAGAAACGCACCAACGGGCAGCTCAAGTTCGAGATCTATCCGAACGCCTCGCTGGTCAAGACCATGCAGCAGCTCGACGCGCTCTCGACCGGCGCTCTCGACATGACGCTCTATCCGCTGGCATATTCGGGCGGCAAGATTCCGGAGGTCAACATCACCCTGATGCCGGCGCTGATCACCAGCTACGAGGAGGGCTACCACTGGAAGAACGCCCCGATCGGCAAGGAGCTGACGCGCATTCTCGACGAGCACAACGTCAAGATCGTCACCTGGATCTGGCAGGCCGGCGGCGTCGCTTCGCGCGACCGGCCGATCATCGAGCCGAACGACACCAAGGGACTGAAAGTGCGCGGTGCCGGCAAGTCGATGGACGAGCTGCTCAAGGCCGCCGGCGGCGCCATCTCCCCTGTGCCCTCCGACGAGACCTACAGCGCCATGCAGTCGGGCGTGCTCGATGGCGTGTGGACCTCCAGCGCCTCGCTCATCAGCTTCCGGCTCAACGAGCTTGCCAAGGACGTCACCACGGCGCACGAACACACGTTCTGGTACATGTTCGAACCGCTGCTCATGTCCAAGGCCACCTACGATTCCCTGACCCCGGCGCAGCAGAAGATCGTCATGGAAGTCGGTGCGTCGCTTGAGCCGTTCGCGCTCAAGTCCTGCAAGGAGGACGATCAGCGCTTGGCCGATGTTTACGCCAATTCCGGCGCCAGGGTGCACGACATGAACGAAAAGACATTCCTCATGTGGCGCGACCTCGCCAAGCAAAGTGCCTGGAAGAATTTCGAGGACAACGTCAAGAACGGCAAGCAGCTGATGGGAATGGCGCAGGCCGTCAGGTAATTTGACCGAAGGCCCCCTGTCGCGCGACAGGGGGCCGGCGGGCGAGCCACTTATGCTCAAGGCCTGGAGTTGGTTCGGCGCCGTCGTCCAGCGGCTCAACGTTTTCCTCGGCTACGTGGCGGCGCTGCTCATCGTCGCCTCGACCCTGGCGATTTCCTACGAGGTGGTGTGGCGTTATGTGTTCCGGCACCCGCATGACTGGAGCCTGGAGCTCAACATCTTCATTCTCGTGGCCGCGACCTTTCTGGCGGCGGCGCACACCCAGATGAAACGCGGCCACGTCGGCATCGAGGTACTCGACGGGCTGCTGTCGCCGCGCTGGAACCGCTGGCGTCGGCTGTTGAGCGACGTCCTGTCGCTGGCGTTTTGCGCGTTCATCAACGTCTATATCTGGAAGTATTTCTATCAGGCGTGGGAGGGCGGTTGGGTCACCTTTTCCACCTGGGCGCCCAAGGAGTGGATCCCGTACTCCTTCATGGGCGTAGGGATGACCATGCTTTGCCTGCAGTTCGTGGTGCAGATCGGCGACGATCTGTTGCGGCCGCTTCGGAAATTCGAGCACGACGTGGTGGGGGAATAGCATGGGCGTGTTCGAGATCGGCCTGCTCTACGTCGGCGCGGCGTTTTTGCTGTTCTTCAGCGGCGTGCCGATCGCCTTCGCGCTCGGCAGCGTGGCGCTCCTGTTCATGTTCGTCTTCATGCCGCCGTCCAACATCCAGATGCTCGGGCAGACGTTCTTCGGCGAGCTCAACAATTTCACGCTGCTCGCGATCCCGCTGTTCATCCTGATGGGCGCGGCCATCGGCAAGACACGCGCCGCCGTCGATCTGTACGAATCCACGCACCGCTGGCTGTACCGCCTGCCCGGCGGGCTCGGCGTCGCGAACGTCACCGGCTGCGCCATCTTCGCCGCCATGTGCGGCTCGAGCCCCGCGACTTGCGCCGCCATCGGCGGCATCGGCATCCCCGAGATGCGCAAGCGCGGCTACTCCCCGGAATTGGCCGCCGGCCTGGTCGCCGCCGGCGGCACGCTCGGCATCCTGATCCCGCCGAGCGTCACGCTCATCATCTACGGCATCATCACCGAACAGTCCATCGGCCGACTGTTCGTCGCCGGCGTCGTGCCGGGGATCATGCTCGCGGTGTTGTTCGCGATCTGGGTGGTGTATGCGCGCATGCGCGAGCAGCACCGCATGCCTGCCGTCGCCGGCGCGGCGCCGGTCGAGGAACGCTACAGCTGGCGCCAGCGGTTCGAAACCATTCCGCGGCTTATGCCGTTCATCCTGTTAATCGCCGTGGTGATGACAGCCATGTACGGCGGCTGGGCCACGCCCTCCGAAGTCGCCGGGATCGGCGCGCTCGGTTCCCTGCTCATGGTGGCCCTGGTGTATCGCACGTATCGCTGGCGCGATCTCAAGGACATTCTCTCGGGCGCCGCGCGCGAGAGCTGCATGATCATGATGATCATCGCCACCGCCTTCCTGTTCACCTACGTGATGAGCTACCTGCACATCACCCAAAGCGCCACCGAGTGGCTGGTGAACCTGCCGATGTCCAAGTGGGAGTACCTGTTCTGGGTGAACGTGCTGCTAGTGATCCTGGGATTTTTCCTGCCGCCGGTGGCGATCATCCTCATGGTCACGCCGGTGATCCTGCCGGGCCTGAAGGCGCACGGTTTCGACCTGGTGTGGTACGGCATCATCATGACCATCCTCATGGAGATGGGTCTGATTCATCCGCCGGTGGGGCTCAACCTGTTCGTCATTAACGGCATCGCCCCCGACATCAGCTTCAAGCAGATCGTGTACGGCGTGCTGCCGTTCATCGTCATCATGATCCTCGCCATCGTGCTGCTGTGCGTGTTCCCCGAGATCGTCATGTGGCTGCCCAACCACATGTACGGGATCGAAAGGTGAGGCCACAAGCGCGGCGCACCGCGCTGCGGCGGGAAGCATCGCGAGCGGAGCGGTCTTGCAACTCCTGAACCTCATCCTCATGGGTGGGCTGGCCGGCGTCATGGCCGGCCTGCTCGGCATCGGCGGCGGCGCGCTGATCGTACCGATGCTGGCGATCGTGTTCGAAGGGCAGGGCGTCAATCCGAACATCATTATGCAACTGGCGCTCGGCACCTCGCTCGCGACCATCGTCTTCACCGCCATATCCTCGGTGATGGCGCATCATCGCCGCGGCGCGGTGAACTGGTCGGTCTTCCGGCAGATCGCGCCGGGCATCGTCGCGGGCGCGCTCATCGGCAGCGCGATCGCCGACGCGCTCGCGAACCGCACGCTGCGCATCCTGTTCGTGCTATTCATGTTCGGCGTCGCGGCGCAGATGGCGCGCGGCACCATGACCGTCTCGCCGCACGCCCGCCTGCCGGGCCGGATCGGCGTGAGCCTGGTCGGCGGAATAATAGGTATCGCCTCGGCGCTGTTCGGCATCGGTGGCGGCTCGATGTCGGTGCCGTTCATGACCTGGTGCGGCGTGCCGGCGAAGCGCGCGGTCGCCACTTCCGCCGCCATCGGACTGCCGATCTCCCTCGGCGGGACGGTGGGTTACATCGTGACCGGATGGCACGCGCCGGGCCTGCCGCCGTGGAGTGTCGGCTACGTGGTGCTGCCGGCATTTGCCAGCATCGTGGTGGCGAGCGCCCTGGCCGCGCCACTCGGCGCGCGCCTCGCGCACCGCCTGTCGGATGTGGTGTTGCGGCGGATCTTCGCGTTGTTCGTCACGCTGCTCGCGCTGGACATGCTGTGGCGGTTGCTGAAGTAGTCCGCTCGTCGCGTGTCGGCCGAGCCGACAGCGGCATCGCTGTCACCGAAACCGCCGGCGCGTTATCCTTGCATCCATGGAACCGGAAACCCTGGCGCGCGCCGTCGGCCACGAACTGAAAAAGCAGGGCCTGATGCTGACCACCGCCGAATCCTGCACCGGCGGCTGGGTGGCGCAGATCGTCACCTCGGTGTCCGGCAGCTCCGAATGGTTCGAGCGCGGTTTCGTCACTTACACCAACATCGCCAAGCGTGAAATGCTGGGCGTGAAGACGACGATCCTGTCGCGTCACGGCGCCGTGAGCGAGCCGACCGCGCGCGCGATGGCCGAGGGCGCGCTCGCGAATTCGCACGCGCAGGTCGCCGTCGCCATCACCGGCATCGCCGGCCCCACGGGCGGCACACCGGAGAAACCGGTCGGCACCGTGTGTTTCGCCTGGGCCGGCAGGAAGCGCGATTCCGTCTCCGCCAAGCATCTCTTCAGCGGCGACCGCGAGGGGATACGGCGGCAGGCGGTTGCGGTGGCGCTTCAAGGATTGCTGGATTTTCTTCGCTGAATCAAGCGCGTCGTTTCGATTTCTCTGCAACTTTCTCTTCCTGACAAATTTGGGCAGTAGTCATTACCGGTACATGGCGCGTAGAGTGTATCGAAGCGCTTCGGGCGGTGCGAACGATGCAACGATAAGCCGAGAACTTTGGCGTTCATGGTTTATCAGCTTCCGCCAATAAGAAGCGCGAAATAAAAAAGTGGGGTGGGGCGAGCCATGAATCGACTCGCGTATATCGTTATCGGCATTCTGTGGTTCGCGGTCATCGTTTTGCGCTGGCTGTTTTCTATTTATGTCTCGGCGCGTGAACTCAGGCAATTTTCCCGACTCGATCAAGATCTCTGACGCGA
>DASPRK010000110.1:0-3520 GCA_035624495.1 Methylomirabilis sp. (SeqCode)
TCGACGGAGCCAACATCGAACTGCGCGACGAAGTCGGGGCGGAGAATTTCTTCCTGTTCGGGCTGACGGCGCAGGAGGTCGCAGCGCTCACGGCCGGGGGCATTCGCCCGGCTGACTATTACCACGCCAATGACGAGCTGCGCGAAGTGCTCGACCTCATCGGTAACGGCTTTTTCTCGCGCGGCGACACCGAGCTGTTTCGGCCGCTGCTGGACGGACTGCTGCGGTCGGACCCGTACCTGGTGCTGGCGGATTATCAGCTCTATGTCGACTGCCAGGAACGCGTCAGCCGCGCGTACCGCGAGCCGGAGGAGTGGACGCGCATGTCGATCCTGAACGCGGCGCGAACCGGAAAGTTTTCCTCGGACCGCACGATCCGCGAGTATTGCGACGACATCTGGCGGATCGAGCCGGTGCCGATCCGTCTGCTGTCACACGGCCGCTAACTGATCGCAATACGCAGGGTGGGTTACACCATCCTGCCGCGCCATTTATCCGAGCCAGGGTATGGTATGCGACCGCCCACGGCGCGGCGATGGTGCGCCGCCCCGCAGGCAATTCTCCCGGGATTAGCAGAACGCCAATCCGGCGTCGAAGGGTCCCATCTCCCCCGCCGCGCCAGTCAGGAACACCTCGGTGAGCAGGCCGGTGTCGACGTCATAAATGAAGCCGCGCACGCGCACCGCGTCCGGGCCCGTGGTCGGGGTCCAGGGGTGGTTGAGGATGCGCGACAGGCCGCGGCGCACGTCCCACTGCAGGCGCGTGAAGTTCGAGTGTCCGTTGGCGTCCGTGGTGTTCTTGTCGGAGTCGAGCGGCGTGGCGCCGCCGCGAAAGGCCGCGAAGTGCGCGGGGTCCGCCATCGACACGCCCGGACTCACGAAGGTCCGGCCGACCGCGCCGCTCAGGGCCGCGGCCGCGTTCGGATCGCCTTCGAGACCGGCGCGCAGCAGATCGTCCTTGAAGGCGAGCATGCCGCAGCGCGTGTGATGGATCAGTATCCAGCACTCGGTATTGAGCAGGTGATGCGAGATGATGAGATTGCGGATGGCGTCTTCGGTAATCACGCCGCCGGCGTTGCGGATAACGTGCGCCTCGCCCACCCGCAGGCCGAGGAGCTTATTGACATCGAGCCGCGCGTCCATGCAAGCGACGACCGCGACCCGCTTGGACGGCCGGATCGGCAGGCCCAAGTCACCGGCATTGGCCGGATTGGTCGCGTAGGCCTTGTTGTTTTTGAGCAGGTCGTCAATGACCCGGCAGCGGGGACCATCGGTATCGCCACCCGCGAAGCTGGACGCCGTAGCCGCCCCCGCCGGTGTCGCGACCATTCCGCCGACGCTACCCAGCGCGGCGGCGCCGACAGCGATACCGCTCAACTTGAGCAGATCGCGGCGAGAGGTGTCGGTGGTTTGATCGGATTCGGACGGTATTGGGGAATCGTGGTCTTTCATGACATCCTCCTTGAGTGTGGGTTATCGGATGCAAATAAACGACGCCGCGCGCGGGGACATGAGCAATACGCGCGGTGGCGCGGACGATTCGACGCGGCAGTCAAGGAAGGATATTGTCTGCCACGGTGAACCGCGCACCGGAACAGCGGAAGCTTGGAGCGTCAAAAAAATAACCGCGAATCACACCGGATGTCCAATTGACGATTTTGATCGATGAAGCTTGTGTCACGGATGCACACAGGGAATCCGCGATATCGCCAAAGGAATAGGGCAGGTCAGGGCGCACGACGGGTGAAATCCGTCGTTCCGGATAATATGGGATCACTCATTTATCCCCGCCGTCGAAGCTCATGGCGTCGGTGTGAGCCGCCCGGTGTCAAAGTAAGTCAACGGCGTGCGGTGTCTTCAATTACGTTGGTTTCATCTTGTCGTGACGAACGGACCGATGCCAGCGCACGTAAATCAGATAACCGACGATGCCGGCATTGACGGTGAACACCGCGGCTTTCACGGCGGTCGCATGCTCGACGAGCTCGTATATCTCGACCGGCAGGTAAACGCCCCCGGAGACAATGGCGAGCCACTCGGCCCAGGCGCGCATGCGCCACAAACCGTAAGCTTCGATGAAGCGCAGGGTCGAGTAGAGCAGGGCCGCGAACGCGAGCAGGCGCAGATGCGAATCTTCTTCGTGGGTAACGGTATCGATGAAGATACGCGGGTAATGGTGCGCCAAATTGAGATGGAAGCGCCGCACGATCTCTTCGCCGACGTGCTGCGCGGTGTAATGCACGAACGAGAGCAGTCCCAGTCCGACTACCAGTACCAGCAAGCCCTTGGTGGCCTCGAACGCGGCGACGGTGCGCAGGCCGCGCGCCGATCCGCGCGTCTCCGTCAGATGGCGACGACAGAGCTTGACGAAGACGTCGTGGCGCACGGAGATCTCTCTCAGGGGATCAGGCGCGGTTATTGCAGCTCGATCACGCCGATCACGCCCACGCTCAGGGTAGTGTTGCCGGACTCGAACGCGGGCGGCGCGACCGGTGTCGCCTCCAAGGTGGTGGCGCGTATCATCGGCACCGGTTGCGGAGCGCTGGTGTTGATGTCGACGTTCACGATCCGGTAACTCTTGGCCGCGAGCCGCCGGCGCACCAGCTCGGCGCGCTGCTTGAACGCGTCGAGCACCTGCGCGATCAGTTCGTCCTCCACCGCCGCGCGCCGCGCGGGCGACACCGAGAAATTGATTGACGTGACCTGCAGGCGCTCCTGCAATTGTCCGATCAGGGCGCTGAGCGCCGCGAAGTCGGATCCTTCCAGTATCAATTCCTGTGTGGCGCGCCAGCGCCGGATCTTGTCTTTGTCGTATACCGGGTAGGTGCGGTAGTTGCCGGTGCGGACCTCGACGCCGCCGCGGGCCTTGGCGGTCTTGAGCGCCCAGTCCATGGCGCGGTTGATCTGGTCCGCGACGCGCGCGGCGCTTTCATCCTCCGCGGTGACGCTCAGCATCGCCTGCATGCGGTCGTTGTCGACCGCGCGGCTGCGCTCGACCTGGAAGTGGATCTGATTGTAGCGCGGCGCCTCATCGGCGGCCGCGGCCGGGTTGGCGGCGAGTCCGAGGAGGAATGCGGCAATCAGCGGGCGGGTGAACCATGGCATGGGAAAATCTCCGGATCGATGGGAGCGGTTGGATTGTAACACCCCGAGATTCGCCGCACGCCCACGGTTCCCCGGCCTTTTTATCGGCGCGACCGGAACTTTTCGGCGCCGAGCCGATGGTTTTCCGCGGCATCACGAGTGGGGCCGAGGTGGAAGTGCGGTTATCATAAGCGACTTGTTTTGAATGTTTCGCGGAGGAAACGAGACATGAAACGCCCGACGATTTTCATCCTCATCGCGGTCTATGTCGGATTCGGCGCCGCCTGCGCCACCAACGAGCCCCGCGAGCAGCGGCCGGGGACCGAGGCCGGGAAGGCCGCAGTCTTCTATGGGATCAGCGACAAGCGCAACCGCGACCTCGTCATCGGCGCGATCGGCGGCGGTCTCGCCGGCACCGAGGTCGGCAGCTACATGGA
>DASPRK010000008.1:0-7148 GCA_035624495.1 Methylomirabilis sp. (SeqCode)
GTGTTCGAGAACACCGGCCAGACCCTGCCGATGGTCACGCGCGTCCTGATCGGCATCAGCAATTTCCTCCGCACCGGCGGCTGGTGGTGGCTGGTCGGCATTGCCGCGGGCGTCGTCGCATTCCGCACCGCGCTGAAGGAACCGCACCTGAGAGAACGCTGGCATTACTTCCAGCTGCGGATGCCGCTGGTCGGCCGCCTGCTGCGTGGCACCAACGCCGCGCGCCTGGCCAGCACCCTCGGCATCCTCACCGCGAGCGGGATTCCGCTGCTGAACGCCATGCAATCGGCGGTGCAAACCGTGACTAACCTGCCGATGCGCGCCGCCGTCGAGGAGGCGCTGCGGCAGATTCGCGAGGGCGGCAGCCTGTCACGCGCGCTCGGCAAAACCAAACTTTTCCCGCCGCTGGTGGTCCATCTCATCGCCAGCGGCGAAGCCACCGGGAAGCTCGACCAGATGCTCGAACGCGCCGCCGCGGCGCAGACGCGCGAACTGGAAAACTGGGTGCGCGCGCTGACCGCGCTGCTCGAACCGGTGCTGATCCTGGTCATGGGCGGCATCGTGCTGTTCATCGTGCTCGCCATTTTGCTTCCGATTTTCGAAATGAATCAGCTGATCAAATGAGGTTGTTTATGAAACCAGCAGTCAATACGCCAATACAAAATCCTCTCTTCCCCGCCGGGGGAGAGGTCAGTGTGAGAGGGTGCCCTGTTCTTCAAACTGATTATGTTCACGCCCACCCTGTCCCTCCCCCTTCCGGGCGGAAGGAACTGAATCGGAGACTCGGTAAGGGCTCACCGCAAGGTTTCACCCTGATTGAAGTGCTGGTGGTCGTGGTGATCCTGAGCATCCTCGCGGCCATCATCGTGCCGCAGATCATGGACCGGCCCGACCAGGCGCGCGTGGTCGCCGCCAAGAGCGACATCCGCGCCCTCGAGGGCGCGCTCAAGCTCTACCGGTTGGACAACGGCGTTTACCCCTCGACCGAACAGGGCCTGCAGGCGCTGGTGAAAAAACCCGAGACCGGCGACATCCCGCAGAACTGGAAATCCAGCGGCTATCTCGACCGGCTGCCCAAGGATCCGTGGAAGCATGATTACCAGTATCTCAATCCCGGCTTGCACGGCGAAATCGACATATTCAGCTACGGCGCCGACGGCCAGCCGGGCGGTGACGGCGTCAGCGCCGATATCGGCTCGTGGAATATCGATCAATAATGACTGGCATGTGCATGATCGTCACCCTTGTCGCCGTTTCGGTTCCCCCTGACGGGGAGAGATAAGGGGAGAATGAATCCGGGCTACCTGCACCCTGACTGGTTCCCCCTCCCCTTGCGGGAGGGGGATAGGGGGAGGGGTGATGGAAAATCGCGTTAAAAAATCTCCGCAAGAGCCAAGCAAGAGCGTCCCTTCCCCCTTGATGGGGGAAGGACAGGATTGGGGCGAGATGCATCAAGGATTACACCCCCACCCCAGCCCTCCCCGATCAAGGGAGAGGGAACATGCTCGGAGATTATTTGACACGCAACGCGCAAGAACGCTGCGCAGGAATCTGACTGATGCCGAGCAACGCCTATGGTCATGTCTGAAGAGAAAGCAAATCAATGGCTACAAGTTTCGGCGCCAGTTTCCTCTGGGTAGATACATCGTCGATTTCGTTTGCCTCGAAGCACGTTTGATCATCGAAGTCGACGGCGGGCAACACTCGGAACAAACCGCTCACGATGAGATGCGCGACAAATGGCTTGCTTCACAAAGATTCCGTGTCCTGCGCTTTTGGAATAATGACGTGCTGCGTCGCACCGATGCAGTTGTAGAGGAAATTGCGAGGGCGGTAAGACAACCCCCACCCCGTCCCTCCCCCGTAAAGGGGGAGGGAGAGCTGGAGAAGGACTGATATGAATTGCCCCACCCCGTCCCTCCCCCGTAAAGGGAGTGGAAAAAGAAAGCCATGATGAAGCAACCCGCTCCGATAAAACTCCCCCTCCCCTTGCGGGAGACGCCTGGGGTGAGGGGTTCCGGCTTATTTCCGCCCGGTGATCAGCGACCGAGCAAGGGGTTCACGCTGCTCGAAGTCGTGGTCGTGGTATTGATCATCGTAATCATACTGGGAATCGTCAGCGCCAATCTCGAACCGAACCGCGAAACCGCCGTGCACGACGAGGCCAAACGCCTGGCGCTGCTGCTGCAGACGGCGCAACAGGAGGCAATCCTGCAGGGCAAGGTGCTCGCGATTGCGCTCGAACACCAAGGCTATTATTTCCTCGCGCTGGATGACAAAGGCGAATTCAAGCCCATGGACGAGGATGAGGTACTACGCGCCCGCCCCCTGCCCCAGGACATCGTCATCTCGTCGGTCGATATTGAGGGCGCACCGGAGTCCGGCACCCCGCGCCTGATCGTGCTGCCGACCGGCGAATTCCCGCCGTTTACGATCACGTTGTCCCGCGGCGATCTGCGCTGGCAGGTGCAAGGCACGCCGGCCGGCGAGATCAAGGCGGAGAATCCCGCCGCAGCGCCGGGGAAAGCGTAATGCGATCGCCGCCACGCGGCTTTACCCTGGTGGAAGTGCTGGTGGCGCTGGCGGTACTGGCGATCGCCCTGGCCGCCGTGATGCGCGCGATGGCGCAGGCGATCGATACCACCGCGACGCTGCGCGAGCATGAGGTGGCGCTGTGGGTGGCGGAGAACCGCCTGGTCCAGCACGAGATGAGCCAGGACTGGCCGTCCACGGACACCACCGACGGCGACGCCGACATGGGCGGCCGCAAGTGGTACTGGCGCGAACAGGTGTCGTCCACGCCGGAACCGAAAATCCGCCGCATCGAAATTACCATCCGGGAAACCGCCGACAGCAAAGAAACGGTGGCCAAGCTGGTTGGCTATCTGCGCAACGTCGCGGCGACGCCGTAGCCGAAACATGAGGCACATTTGCAAACAACCAAACAAAACGGTCTTTTCCCCCTGGAGCGGGGAAGGACAGGATGGGGGTGAGCTTTATCGCGCATCACTCGCCCACCCTTACTCTCCCCCTTCAAGGGCGAGGGAAGCTGACAATAAATTCCTCCGCGGATTCACGCTTCTCGAGCTGCTGGTGGCGATCGGCATCTTCGCCCTGGTTTCCGCGATCGCCTACGGCAGCCTGGCGCACTTCATGGATGACCGCGCCCGTCTCGATTCGGAACATGAATTCTGGCGTGGGCTGTCGCTCACCTTTGCGCGCATGGAGGACGATCTGTCGGAAGCGCGCGAGCGCAAGGCACGCGACACCATCGGGTTCCCGCAACCGGCCTTCCGCGGCCAACCGACCGACACGCGCAGCACCGGACTGCCGAGCGTGGAGTTCACGCGCGGCGGCGTGCTGACCTTCGATAGCGGCCCGCGCAGCGACCTGCAGCGCGTGGCCTATCGCCTCACGGATGGCGCCTTGAAGCGACTGGTGTGGCCGGTGCTCGATCTGGGACCTCAGACCACGCCGCAGGAACAAACGTTGATGAACAACGTCGCGGATTTCCGCGTGCGATTCTACGGTCCGAACGGAGCCTGGCTGGATTTCTGGCCCGCCGCCGGAGTCGACGACATATTGCCGCGCGGCGTGGAAGTCACGCTAACCCTGACGGGGCGCGGAGAGTTCAAGCGTCTGTTTCTGGTCAATGGCTGAGACGCGATCGCACCGGATGCACTGCAAACGCCAACAAGGTCTGGCCCTGATCACCGCGATGCTGGTGGTCGCGATCGTCGCGACCGCGGCGGCTTATCTGAGCCTCGATCAGCAGATCTGGCTGCGGCAGGCGCAAAATCAATTCGACCGCGAGCAGGCCGAGGCAGTGCGCCAGGGGGCCGAGGCCTGGGCCATCATTATCCTCGACAAGGCCGCCAAGACCAATAACGGCGAGGACGATCTGACGCAGAATTGGGCCCAGCCGCTGCCCGCGCTGCCGGTGGAAAACGGCCAGATCGCGGGACAGATTTTCGATGCGCAGGCGAAGTTCAATCTCAACAACCTTGTCAGTAACGATGCGCCGAGCGCGGCTAATGTCGGTGTCTTCCGCCGCATCCTCGAATCGTTGTCGCTCGACCCGAACCTGACGGACGCCGTGATCGACTGGATCGACAGCAACAGCACCACCCAGCCCTACGGCGCCGAGGACATCGACTACTTGCAGATGAAAGTACCCTACCGCGCCGCCAACCAGCCGTTCACGAGCGTGGACGAACTGCGCCTGGTGCGCGGGTTCACTCCGGAGATCGTGGAAAAACTGCGACCCTACGTCACCGTGCTGCCCGCGCTCGCGCAGGCCAACACGCCGCAGGCCACAACCATCAACGTGAACACCGCGAGTCCGGAAGTGCTGGCCGCTCTGTTCAATCTGCCAGCCTCAACGATAGGTCAAATTGTAGGGCAGGATCCTCGCAATCGAACCGTATATAAATCTGCCCAAGATTTCATTGCCAAAATCCAGCCGCTAATGGCGACCGGCACGGCCCCGCCCGATGCGTCAACATACGGCGTGCAAAGCAATTACTTCGAAGTCCGCATCGATGCCCAGTTCGGCCGCTACCGGCGCACCACGGTCTCGCTGATCAACCGCGGGGCCGCCGGCGTCCCCGGACCCAGCGGTGGCGCATCCCGCGTCCTGTGGCACCGCCAGGTCCTGCCAATCTTCGCGAAAACCACGGATAATCCGGATACATCGTCATCAGGCAATATATAATGATGCGGGCACGACGCTAATAATGATGGCTAAGCAAGAAATCATTCCAACCCGACTGACGGAAACGGCGGCCAACCTGCTGGCGCGGCTGCGCCAGGCATGGGCGCACCAGGGAAACACCCTGGAGCTGCTGTTGCCGCGCGGCTGGCCGGAAAACGGCGGCGTAATCCACTGGCGCCTGCGCGGCGCCGCGAGCAGCGCGCCCCACGGCGAGGTGACGGAACTGAACCGGATCCCGGGCGTCGGCGTCCTGACGCGGGTGCACGCCTGGACCCCGGCGTCGGACACGCTGTTGACCCGCGCGACGCTCCCAACCCGCTCGCGCGCGAAAATCCAGCAGGCGTTGCCCTTCGCGCTCGAGGATCAGTTGACCGCCGATCCCGAGCAACTCCACTTTGCTTATCGCATCCTCGACGACGCCAGCCTGGCCGTCGGCATCACGGCGCGGTCGCGTCTCGAAACCTGGCGCGCGCACCTGAGCGACGCCGGCCTGACGCCGGCCAGCTTCAGCCCCGCGCCGCTCGCCCTGCCGCTGGCCGCCGGCGCCTGGACGGTCGCGTTCCACGACGACGAAATCTGGGTGCGCACCGGAATCGCCGCTGGTTTCGCCTGCGCCGCGACCGCCACGCCGCCCGCCATGCTGCTGGCGGCATTGCGTGAAGCGCGCGAAAAACAAATCGCGCCGCAAAGTTTGACGCTGATGCATCCGCCCGCCGGAATCGATTCGGATGCCTGGGCCGCGTCGCTGCAACTGCCGATCGCGGTGCAGAAGCAGGACTTCTGGGTGAGCCATCATGAACCCGTACCGGGACTGAATTTGCTGCAAGGAGCCTATGCGCCCTCGAGCCAGCTGCAAGGATTGGTGCCGGCGTTGCGACCGGCCGCCATCATGCTGGCGATATGGCTGGTCGGCAGCATGGGATTCAATGCTTCGGAGTGGTGGCAACTCAAGAAAACGCACGAGAATCTGCGCCAGGAAATGAACGGCCTGTTCCGGCGGACCTTTCCCGACGCCCAGGTGGTGGTCGACCCGGCGCTGCAGATGCAACGACTGCGGGACGATCTGCAGGGAAAAAGCGGCAGGACCTCCGGCGCCGATCTGCTGCCACTGCTGGGAAGCATCGCGCCGGTGGTGCAGGCCAGCCCGCAAGTCAAATTGCGCGGCATCCAGTACGGAGAAAACAAGCTCACGATCGATCTGACGCTCCCGGATTTCCAAGCCATGGAGACGGTGAAAAACGCCCTGTCCGCGCGCGGCCTGCAGGTCGAAACGCTGGGCGCGAACAGCACCGCCGCCGGCATCGAAGGGCGTCTGCGTCTGAGCCCGATGGCCAAGGCGGGAACGTGACTAGTACCCGCTTCAAAATATATTTCCCCCCTCCCCTCGCGGGAGGGGGTTAGGGGAGGGGGATTCGAAGCATGGAAATAGTTCTCACCCCCACCCCATCCCTCCCCCGTAAACGGGGAGGGAGTTGCTTGCGTGCCGTGGAAACGGGAACATGATCAAAGATACGCTGCGTAATTTCTCCCTGGAGCGCCTGCGCGCCCTGCCGCCGCGCGACCAGCTCATGTACGTCGGCGGTGCCGCCGCCGCGCTGCTCATACTTTTCTTGTCCCTGTGGCTGCCGGTGCAGCGCGAGCTGTCGCGCCTGCGCACCGAGGTGCCGCAGGAAAAGGTGCAGCTGGCGCAGATGCAGGTGCAGTCGATGGAAATCAACCAGCTGCGCGCCAGCGGCCGTCTGCCGCGCGCCGGCGGCAGCCTCATGGCGATGCTGGAACAATCGGCGACCGCCAGCGGCCTGCGTGGACGCATCACGCACATGGAGCCCGACGGCGGCAATGGCGCGCGCATCGCGCTCGACGGCGTCAATTTCAACGCGCTGATCGGTTGGCTCGCCAACCTTCAGAACCAGAGCGGCGTGCGGGTCGAAAAGGCGACGTTCGAAGGCCAGCCGAGTCCGGGCGTGGTGAATGCGCGTTTCACCCTGCGCGGAGCCGGCGCATGAAAAAACGCTGGCTGCCGTACGTTATCTTCGGTCTGGTTTTTTACCTGTTGTTTCTCGTCATCGAGATGCCGGCGTCGTGGTTCGCCTGGGGGCTGAATCGGTACACGAACGGCGCCCTTCGCCTGGACGCCATTGCCGGAAGCCTCTGGCACGGAAATGGGCGCCTGGTGATTTTTTACCCAAAAAGCGTTCCACATGATTTCGGGAACACGGAATGGCGCATTAATCCACTCTGGCTATTCGCCGGACGTGTTCACGTTTCATTGGAATCGAATACACGGGATGCCCAAATCAAAACCACCCTCAACATCGGCCAGAAAAAGTTTACTGTCACAGATACCGATGCCACCTTTCCGGCAGCCTCCATTGGCAGTTTTTACCAACCAGCAACGCTGATTGGCCCCCAAGGCCGGGTTAAATTTCACACA
>DASPRK010000112.1:0-7073 GCA_035624495.1 Methylomirabilis sp. (SeqCode)
CCAACTCACGACGCAGACTCATGGTATCTCTCGCTTGCCAAGGCATGGTTCATCTCCGGATCGGACCCGATCCGAAGTGTTACCCATGTCCTCGCACATCCGTTACCCATGTAGCCGGTCTGTACAGACAAGCAAAGAAAAATCACTTGCCGTGGGTCAGCCACCCACAAGTAGCTTTTGAGAACCGCGCGCATAGCGCGCGATGCCATGTACCCCCTGGATGCCCGCCTATGCGGGCATGACAACCAAGTGGCTTCCACGGGGATGATGACAAAACCGGCTATCGCAGGAATGACGACAATGTTGTGGCACCTTCCGCCGCAGGCGATTCGCTAAAGCTCGTAATCGTAATCCATGATCAGCGGCGCGTGATCGGAAAAACGCTTATCCTTATATATGCGCTCCTTGCGCGCCTTCTTTGCGATCCCCGGCGTAGCGATCTGATAATCGATGCGCCACCCGACATTCTTCTCCCAAGCGCGGCCGCGATTCGACCACCAGGTGTATTGATCGGGCTTGTCGTTCAGGGTGCGAAACGCATCCACCCATCCAAGCTCGTCGAATACCTTGGTCAGCCAGGCCCGTTCCTCGGGCAGGAACCCGGAGTTTTTCTGGTTGGATTTCCAGTTCTTGAGGTCGATTTCCTTGTGCGCGATGTTCCAGTCGCCGCACAGGATGTAATCGCGCCCGTCGTGGCGCAGCTTTTTGAGCACGGGAAAGAAGTGATCCATGAAACGGTACTTCGATTCCTGGCGGTGCGGACCCGCCGAGCCCGAGGGCAGATAGATCGACACGATGCTGAGCTTGCCGAAATCGGCCTGCAGGTAACGCCCCTCGTCGTCGTGCTCTTGCGAGCCGAAACCGACGCGGACCATGTCCGGCTCGCGCCGCGCATAGAGCCCCACCCCGGCATAGCCTTTTTTCTCGGCGCAGTTGAAAAACCCGCGGAACCCTTTGGGGGCGCGCATCTGCTCCGTAAGATCTCCCTGCTGCGCCTTGACTTCCTGCAGACATACCACGTCCGCTTGCTGGCGCGCGAGCCACTCGAACAGTCCCTTCCTGGCCGCGGAACGGATACCGTTGACATTGAGCGTGATGATGCGCATGGCGTTTCATCATACCCGACTTTCCCGCTGTTGAAGCGGCGATTACAATCCGCGCCATGAAAGACTATCAGCGCGAGTTTCTCGATTTCGCCATCGAATGCCAGGCGCTGCGTTTCGGCGAGTTCACGCTGAAGTCGGGGCGGATCAGTCCGTACTTTTTCAACAGCGGTCTGTTCAATACCGGCCGCAAACTCGCCCGTCTCGGCCGCTTTTATGCCCGCGCCATCGAGGACAGCGGCATCGGCTTCGACATGCTCTACGGCCCGGCCTACAAGGGCGTGCCGCTTGCCTGCGCCGCCGCGATGGCCTTCGCCGAGACCGGCGAACGGGATGTCCCGTACGCCTTCAACCGCAAGGAAGTTAAAAAGTACGGAGAGGGCGGGATCATCATCGGTCATCCCCTGCAGGACAGGGTGCTGATCGTAGACGACGTGATCTCGGCCGGCACGTCGGCCCGGGAATCAGTGCAGATCATCAGGACCGCCGGCGCGCAACCGGTGGGCATGGCGATCGCGCTTGACCGGCAGGAACGCGGTGAAACGGCGCTGTCGGCGGTGCAGGAAGTGACATCGACGCTCGGATTGCGCGTCGTCAGCATCGTCGCCCTGGAAACGCTGCTCAGCTATCTGGACGGAAAGGACGGTGCGCGGCGCTATATCGATGCCATCGACGCCTATCGTCAGCGGTACGGAACCTAAACGACTTTTCGGCGGCGCGGACAAACTCTGATTAACGCGGTCTGAGCTTGAAAAAATTGCAGATATCGTTTGTTCATCTGCGGTCTAAATACCCATACCGAAGAATTCATGATCGTCGTTTCCCGGAGCATTCACATCCGCGCACCCGTCGAACGCGTCTTCGCGTTCATGGCGGACCCCGTCGCGCGCAGCGCGCTCTCGCCCCACACCCGTCCGCTGGCGGTCCAGATTGAAGGCGGGGGGCCGTTGCGGGCGGGAAGCGTCTGCCATTTTCGCCTGCAGATGAACGACCGGATCCTCGATTACCGCATTCGCGTGCGCGAGATCGCGCCGAATCAGCGCATCGTTTCCATTTCGGATTCCGAGGTGCCGTTCGAGATCACCCTCGAAACCACGGCCGACCACGACGGCACGCGGTTAACCCAAACCGAGCGCTTCGAGCCAACCGAAGACATGCTGCGCCAGGCGCTGCCGCAGACGCCGTCCAGCGCCGCCTTGGAAACAATTTACCAGTGGCTGCCGTTTCTCGATCCGGAATATGCCACACGGGTGCATCGCGGCCGAGAACAAATGCTCGCGCAACAGCTCGAAGGAAACTTGGAACAGTGGTTGACCGCCATCAAGCAGCATCTCGAAGCCGTCTGACCTGACAGATTATTTTTCCTTTTCGCCTTCCGGCGGCTCGCGTCGATCTTCAAAGCGCGTAACTTTGGTCTGGTCGGTCATGCGAATGGAGCCGTCGTGCACCGCGCCGCGAGCGATGGCCACCACCGGACTTGAAATCTTGCCGCGCACCACTGCGGTGCGTGTCAGTTCGAGCTTGGTCTCGGCCTGGATGTCGCCCTCGACCTGGCCGGCGATCACGACGTTGCGGGCGCGGATGTTGCCGCGCCAGCGACCACCCTCGCCGAGGACGAGCGTCCCTTCGATATCGCAGTCGCCCTGCACCTCGCCATACACGATGTGGCTGTCCTTCCCCTGAAACACGCCCTTGTACACCGACTGCGGCCCGAGCATGCTGGTGAACTGGCCCACGTGGTCGAGGGTGCGGCGATTCTTTTCGCGTTTTGGTTTCAAAATGTCTTCGAGTTTCAAGATTGGCTTCCGGATTGAATTGGATGGTGGTATGGCCTTCTCGGCGCCCCTCTGACAAATATAGCAAGGCCCGCACGGGATGCGATCAGAATATCAGCTTGAGCCCCACCAGTACCGTGACGGTCTCAAACGCGCGCTTGATCCAGAGATTGCCCTTGACAATCGACCAATGCGCGCCCACGTACCCGCCCAGCAACGACCCCGCCAGCAGTGCCGGCAGCCACGACCACTTGATACTGCCGAGCACGCCCAGGGTAATGGCACCGGCGCCGTTCCAGAACAGGCCTACAAGCACCAGCGTATAGGCCACGGCGCGCCGGTAATCGAGCCCGAACCAGCGCGCCAGCCATATCGTGCAAAACAGTCCGGTCCCTGAGGTCAGCGAACCGTTGAGCACGCCCACCAGGAACAGGCCCAGGCCGCCGAGCAGCATGCCGCGACGGTTACGGTGTATGGGCAGGTACTCGAGCCCGAGCTTCTTATTAAAGAAGGAATAGATCCCGATCCCGATGGTGAGTATCCCGAGCGAAATGCGCGCGATGGCGTCCGGCACATCCAGAATGAAAGCGGCGCCGACAACCACGCCTGGCAGGCCGGCGGCGAGGATGAAAATCGAAAATTTCCACTCCAGCGACTTCTCCCGCATGTGCCGCAACGTGGCGCCCACGCCAAGCGCCACGCTGGCCACTTTGTGCGTCGCCAGAGCGATTCCGAAAGGTAGGCCGAGGAAAATCAACGCCGGAAACTGCAACAAACCCGCGCCGCCGCCGGCGAAAGCCGAGAACACGTTGGCCGCGAGCGAAATCAGCAGCAGCAACAGCTGTTCGATCCAGTTCACAGACATGCCGGTCGGCGGATATATCCAGCCATACGGGCGCGGATTATGGCATAGATCCCCGGGATACCTTGGATTCGGCGTGAATCCGGCCACCGCTTTTCGGCAGCCGCATGCCGCACGGCGGGCGCGGTTGACATGCTGGCAGACCGGCGCCTATCTTCAATTGAGGTAAGGAGCAAACCATGTCACGCCATCCATCATCCCGGACATTGATACTCGCTCTCGGTCTGGCCTTATCCGCTGTCGGGCCTCAGACCGGTCAGGCAAGCCAAACGATCAAAAAATGCCAGGACGCCACCGGTCGCTGGCACTACGGCGACACCGCCGCGGAAGAATGCGCCAAATCCAAGATCACGGTGATGAACAACGAGGGCATCACAAAAAAGGTGATCGCGGCTCCGCCGACGGAACAGGAACTGAAAGAGCGCGAGGCGAACAAGGAAGTTCAGGAAACCGCGCAGAAGAAAGCCGAGGAGCAGGCGAAAAAGGACACGTTGCTGCTTTCCAGCTACGGCGTGGAAAATGACATCACATATGTTCGCGACCGCAAGATCGCGCAAATCGAGGCCTTCATCAAGGCGAGCGAACAGACGCTGACACCGATGCGCGCGGCGCTCGCGCGCATGGAAGCGCAGGTGGCGGACGAAAGCAAATCCGGCAAAGTGGATGAGATCGCGGTGAAAAACATTGAACTGACCAAGGCACAGATCACCCGGCACGAAGCCGCGATCGCCGACAAGCGCAAGGAGCAGGATGCCATACGCGTGGAATACGATCAGGACCTGGCGCGCTACCGCGAACTGAAAAAGCAGCAACAGAGCAGGGCGCCCGCCGCCGCGGCTAAGAAATAACCGCGATACGCGCCCGATTCGCCGCGCACCTTAATTCATTTCCAATCATTTCTCCTGCCCCACCCAGCGCCGGCCTTTCCCGGTGAGTTCCTGTTTCCAGAACGGCGCGCGCGTCTTGAGTTCGTCAATCACGTAACGGCAGGCGGCAAACGCGCTGTCGCGATGCGCCGCCCAGCACACCACCAGCACGATCGGTTCATTGGGCCGCAACTCGCCGTAGCGGTGGATCACCAGCATGTCCGCGATAGGCCAGCGCGACGTGGCCTCCGCGGTCAACCGTTCCAGATGCTTCTCCGTCATCGGAGCGTAATGTTCCAACGACATGGCTTGTACCGCCTCGCCCTGGTTGAAATCCCGCAGCGTACCCACGAACACCGCAGTGGCTCCGAACTTGCCGGCCAACCCCGGTTGTTCCGTTTGATGTCGGACGATTTCCTGCCACGGGTCGAAGGCATCGGCGACCAGACGTATTTTCATCGCGCGCCTCCGGTCACCGGCGGGAAAAACGCCACTTCGTCGCCGTCCGTGACCGGCTGATCGGCCCGGGCGTACTCCATGTTTACCGCTGCCAGCACGTTGTCCGGAAAGGGAATTTGCGCGCATGCCTGCCACACATCGGCGACATTGCCAATTCCCTTGCTATCGATAATGTCTTGTCCTTTGCCCAGTCGCTCGCGCAGACTGGCAAAAAACCTGACGGTAATGCTCATGAATTCATAACCTGTGCTTTTCCCAGTAGACGGCGGAATTAACTGCGTTAGAATAACCGCCCTTGCCAGGGTTCGTTGTTAAGGCCGCCTGCCTTCAGAGGCGCCCGATGGGTTCCAATATTATCTCCATTTTTTCCGGGCCGGCGTACCCTCCGCAAATAAGGGAAACTTATGAGCGGCACCAGTAATTCTAATTAGTTTTGCTGGGAGCAACCCTATAGAGTTCCGCGGCTCAGAAGCTGCGGCACTCCGTTTTCGAGAACCATCGACACTAAAGGGGAAGAGGATCTCTATGTCCAAACTGGTCAATCCACACGGCGGCGGTGAACTGAAGTCCCTCCTGTTGCAAGGCGCGGCACTCATCGAGGAGAAAAAACGCGCGCAAACTCTGCCCAAGGTCCGCATCAGCTCCCGCGAAACCGGCGACGTCATCATGATGGGCATCGGCGGTTTCACTCCCCTCGATGGTTTCATGACCCATGCCGACTGGCAAGGCGTCTGCGACGGAATGAAAATGGCCAATGGTCTGTTCTGGCCCATACCGATCACCCTCTCCACCGACAAAGCCACCGCCGACGGCATCAAGACCGGAACCGACGTGGCGCTCGTGGACGGCGAATCGGGCGAGATCATGGCCACCATGAAGGTCACCGAGAAGTACGCCATCGACAAGGCGCACGAGTGCATGATGGTCTACAAGACCACCGACATGGAGCACCCCGGCGTCAAGATGGTGATGGAACAGGGTGACGTCAACCTCGCCGGCCCGGTGAAGGTGTTGTCCACCGGAAAATTCAAGGAAGAGTACGGCGATCAGTTCCTCACGCCCGCCGAGACCCGCGAAATCTTCAAGAGCAAGGGCTGGTCCACGGTCGCCGCGTTCCAGACCCGCAACCCGATGCACCGTTCCCACGAATATCTCGCCAAGGTCGCGATCGAAGTCTGCGACGGCGTGTTGATCCACTCCCTGCTCGGCAAGCTCAAGCCCGGCGACATTCCGGCCGACGTCCGCTCCAAGGCGATCGGTACTCTCATCGACAAGTACTTCGTCAAGAATACCGTGATCCAGGCCGGCTATCCGCTCGACATGCGCTACGCCGGTCCGCGCGAGGCGCTGCTGCACGCGCTGTTTCGCCAGAACTACGGCTGCTCGCACCTGATCGTCGGACGCGACCACGCCGGCGTCGGCAGCTACTATGGCCCGTTCGACGCGCATCACATCTTCGACCAGATTCCGAAGGACGCGCTCGAGACCAAGCCGCTCAAGATCGATTGGACGTTCTGGTGCTACCAGTGCGGCGGCATGGCTTCGGCCCGTACCTGCCCGCACGACGAGAAGGATCGCCTGCTGCTGTCGGGCACCAAGCTGCGCAAGATGCTGTCGGAGGGCGGCGACGTCCCGGCGGAATTCTCGCGTCCCGAAGTGCTTCAGGTTCTGCGCGCGTACTACGGCAGTCTCACCGAGAAAGTCGAAGTCAAGCTCACCGGCCACTCGGCGCGGTGAGCAGGATTTGTGTTCGCTTTTAACCGTTTCATTTTGCAACCTTAGATAAGTGGAGAGCCACCATGCCAACATTTGTACGTACCGATAAATGCGATGGCTGCAAGGGTCAGGACAAGACCGCTTGCATGTACATCTGCCCGCACGACCTGATGAAGCTCGACAAGGACGGTTCCGAAACCGGCCATGCGATGAAGGCGTGGAACCAGGAGCCGGAGCAGTGCTGGGAATGCTATTCCTGCGTGAAGATCTGCCCGCAGCAGGCGATCGAGTG
>DASPRK010000053.1:0-3436 GCA_035624495.1 Methylomirabilis sp. (SeqCode)
GTGGATCCGACCATGGATTCCTGGGGCAACATGATCAACAGCGCACGCCTGGAAATGGCGCGCGAACCGATCGTGTGGTGGAGCTTGGCGTCGGCCTTCGTGTTCATGTTCGGCCTGGTTTTGTCGGCGAATCTGTTCGCCGATGCGGTCCGCGATGCTTTCGATCCGAGACTGAGAAAATGAAAAAGACCGGAACACGCGAGGCGTTGCTGAGTGTCGCCAATCTCAAAACCTGGTTCGAGACGCCCGAAGGAACGGTGCGCGCGGTCGACGGCGTCGACTTCGACATCGCTCCCGGCGAGACGCTGGCGCTGCTGGGCGAATCGGGCTGCGGCAAATCCATCACCGCGCTCTCGCTGTTGCAGCTCGTGCCGCAACCCGCCGGACATATCGTCTCCGGTCGCGCCAGGTTGCGCGATCGCGACGTGCTGGCCCTGCCCGAGCGCGACATGCGCGCTGTTCGCGGGAATCGCATCGCCATGATTTTTCAGGAACCGCAGACGTCGCTTAATCCGGTGCTGACCATCGGCGAACAAATCAGCGAAGGGCTGCCGCCACCGGAGCGGCGCACGAACGCGCGGCGGCGGACGAGAGTGGGGGAGCTGCTTAAATCTGTCGGCATGCCCGACGCCGAGCGGCGTTTCGACGAATATCCGCATCAACTGTCGGGAGGGATGAAGCAGCGCGCCATGATTGCGATGGCGCTCGCAGGCCGGCCCGATCTGCTGATTGCAGACGAGCCAACCACCGCTCTCGACGTGACAATCCAGGCACAGATACTCGGACTGTTGAAGGATCTGCAGATGCAAACCGGTATGGCGATTCTGCTCATCACGCACGATCTCGGCGTGGTGGCCGAGACTGCCGACCGAGTGGCTGTCATGTACGCCGGGCAAATTGTCGAGCTTGCGCCTGCCAAGCAGTTTTTCGACGCGCCGCAGCACCCGTATTCGCGCAAACTGTTTCGTTCCATCCCCGGCCGCCTCCAGCGCGGTGCGGCGCTGGATGTCATTGCCGGCAGCGTACCGTCGTTGTCGAGAAGATTTCGCGGCTGCCGGTTTGCCGAGCGTTGCGACCGGGCCTGGGAGCTGTGTCGCCGGAAAGTCCCGGGCTGGATAGCCGACAACGGCCGTGGGGTGCGTTGTCACTTGTACGACCGTAGCGTTTCGCCACCCGCGGAATCTGCAAACGCCGTCAAAACCAAGGCGGTTGTTCACGTTATTTCCAAGACCGAGGAAGCTCTGCTGACGGTATCAGATCTCAAGGTGCATTTCCCGATCCATAAAGGCGTGTTCCAGCGCGTTGTCGGTCACGTGAAAGCGGTCGACGGCGTGTCGCTGACGATTGCGCGCCGGCGCACGCTGGCACTCGTAGGCGAATCTGGCTGCGGCAAGACCACGGTCGGCAAAGGTATTCTGCAACTCGTCAAACCGACCGCGGGCAGCGTGAACTACGCCGGGCGCGAGATGACGCAGATGAGAAGCGATGAGCTGCGCGCGCTGCGCCGGCACTTTCAGATTATTTTCCAGGACCCGTATGCCTCGCTCGATCCGCGCATGTTGGTCGGGGAGATCCTGGAGGAGGGCATGCGCGCCCAGGGGATCGGCGGGGATCGGGCCGGGCGGCAAGCCCAGGTCGCAGAACTATTGCAGCATGTGGGATTGCCGGCCGACGCGCGCACCCGCTATTCGCACGAGTTCTCCGGCGGGCAACGGCAGCGCATCAGCATCGCGCGGGCGCTCGCGGTGGAACCGGAGCTGATCGTGTGCGACGAGCCCACCAGCGCGCTCGATGTGTCGGTGCAGGCGCAAGTACTGAACCTGCTGAAACGTTTGCAGGACGAACTTGGATTGAGCTACCTGTTCATCACCCACAATCTATCGGTCGTGGAGTATCTGGCGCATGAGGTGGCGGTGATGTATCTCGGTCGCATCGTGGAACGGGGGCGCGTCGAGGAGGTTCTCGCGCATCCGAAGCATCCCTACACCGAAGCGCTGCTGTCGGCGGTGCCGGTGATCGATCCGAAACAACGCCGCCCCGTAATTCAACTGCAGGGGGATATGCCGTCGCCCAGCAATCCGCCGTCCGGATGTCATTTCCATCCGCGCTGTCCGCGCGCGATGGAAGTCTGCCGCCGGGAATATCCGGGTACGGCGAAATTCAGCCGCACGCACAACGCGCGCTGCCACTTGTTTGCCTCGGGAAAGACGAGTTAGGAAGGTTTAACTATCCGGCGTATCGTTGTCGATGGACGCCGTCGGACCGCCGCTAGTCCAGATCTTGATCCGTTGGCCGAGCTGCAGAACGTCGTTCAGGTCGATCTGATTCCACTGCACCAACTGGCGCACCAGGACGTTGTAGCGGCGAGCGATGCTCCACAGCGTTTCGCCGCTGCGCACCCGGTGAATGACAGGCTCGCCGCGTTCGATTCGGGCAGGTGGACGATAGGCGGTGCGCACGACCGGCGGCTTCATGGCGCGCGCGGAAATCGGAATCAGCAGATCTTGGCCGACGCGCAGCAGGTTGCTGTGCAGGTTGTTGGCAGTGCGTATCACTTCGACACTGACGCCATAACGATGACCGATGCGGCTCATCGTATCGCCACGCCCGACTTGGTGATGCATCCATTGCACGCGCTCGTTTTCGGGAAGGTTGTTCAGGCCCTCGACCAAGTCGTCTTTTTTGTCCACCGGCACCAGCAGATGATGCGGCCCGTTCGGGTCGGTGGCCCAGCGCGTATAGCCGGCGTTGATCTTTTGCAGATCGTCCACCGGCATGTCCACGAGCTTGGCGACCACGCCCAGGTCGACCTGCGAATCGGTTTCCACGCGCGCGAAATAGGGTTCATTGGGGATGTTCGCGAGCTTGATGCCGTATTTGTCAGGATGCGACACGATTTCGACCATGGCCATGAGTTTCGGCACGTAATTCTGCGTTTCGCGTTTCAGCTTCAGGTGCTCGAAATCCGTGGGTTTGCCGTGGCGACGGTTGAATTCGATCATGCGCGCGATTTTGCCCTCGCCAGCGTTGTAGGCGGCGAGCGCGAGATGCCAATCGCCGTCGAAATCGTTGTAAAGTTTTTCGAGATAATCGAGCGCTGCCTGGGTCGAGGCCTGCACGTCGCGGCGGCCGTCATACCACCAGTTCGCTTTCAGTCCGTACAGCCGTCCGGTTCCGGGCATGAACTGCCACAGTCCGACGGCGCGTGCGCGCGAATAAGCATAAGGCTTGTACGCGCTCTCGATCGCCGGCAACAGCGCGATTTCCGTCGGCATGCCGCGCTTCTGCACTTCATCGGTGATGTAATAGAGATACAGGTGCGCGCGGTCCATCATGGCCTGCATGAATTCCGGGTTGTCCTGGAACCATTGGATTTCGCGCTGGACCTGCGGGTTGTCGTCGAGGCGTTTCATCCCGAAGCCGGCGCGGATGCGCG
>DASPRK010000116.1:0-8337 GCA_035624495.1 Methylomirabilis sp. (SeqCode)
ATGCAGAACCGCGCCGCGCCGCCGCTGTGGCAACCCTATCGCGACCTCGCCAAGCTGTTGCGCAAGGACGTGGTGCTCGCCGAGAATGCCTCGTGGTTGTTCCGCGCAACGCCTTATATCGTTTTCGGCGCCATGCTGCTGGCAGCCGCCGTGGTGCCGCTCGTGGCCGTGGACCTGCCGACCGGCGCCATCGCCGACGTGATCGTGCTCGTGGGATTTTTCGCGCTGGCGCGCTTCTTCACCGCGCTCGCGGGCCTCGACATCGGCACTGCCTTCGGCGGCATGGGCTCGTCGCGTGAGATGACCATCGCCGCGCTCGCCGAACCGGCCATGCTCATGGCCATCTTCACCCTGTCAATGACGGCGGGCTCGACCAACCTCTCGACCGCGATTCATTACGTGCTCCAGGCCGGGCTCGTGCTGCGGCCCTCGTTCCTGTTCGCGCTGCTCGCGCTCGCCATGGTGGCCGTCGCCGAGACCGGCCGCATTCCGGTGGACAATCCCGCCACTCACCTCGAGCTCACCATGATCCACGAGGCCATGATCCTCGAGTACAGCGGCCGGCACCTGGCGCTGATTGAATGGGCCTCGCAGGTCAAGCTGATGATCTACGCGGTGCTCATTGCCAATATATTCTGGCCCTGGGGCATCGCGCGCGCCTTTACGGCCGAAGCGCTCGCCGTCGGGGCCATCGCGATCGCCGCCAAGCTCACGGGATTGGCGGTGATCCTGGTCGTATGGGAAACGGTGCTCGCTAAAATGCGAATCTTCCGCGTGCCGCCGTTTCTCGGCTTCGCGTTCCTGCTGTCGCTGCTCGGCATGCTCACTCACGTGGTGCTGGAAACCGGAGGCTGACGCTTGGACTTCGCGCAACTCAGTCTCTACAACCAGGCGATCATCGTATTCGCCGCGCTGGTGATGTTCACCTCGTTCATCATGCTCGCCCAGGCGCGCATGCTGCCGCTCATCTTCGCCTTCGCCTGGCAAGGCGCGCTGCTCGCGATCGTGACCGCGCTCGTCGCCTTCGTGTCGGACCATCCGCACCTCTACATCTCCGCCGCCCTTACGGTGGCGCTCAAGGTATTCCTGATCCCGTGGCTACTGTACCGCCTCGCCGTGCGACTCAACATTCACTACGACGCCGAGGCGCTGCGCCATCCCTCGCTGCTGTTGCTGGCAGGCGCCGGGCTCGTCATCTTCAGCTACTACGTGGCGCTTCCGATCGTGCAGCTCTCGGGACTGGCCACACGCAACACCATTGCGGTGAGCATCGCCGTCGTACTGATCGGCATGCTGCTCATGATTGCGCGCAAGAAGGCGGTGGCCCAGGTGATCGGCTTCATGTCCATCGAGAACGGATTGTTTTTCTCGGCGGTGGTCTCGACCTATGGCATGCCACTCATCGTCGAGCTCGGCGTGGCGTTCGACGTGCTAGTGGCGGCGATTCTGTTCGGGGTGTTTTTCTTTCACATGCGCGAATCCTTTGACACGCTGGACGTGGACCGCCTGACGCGCCTCTCCGAGGTGCACGAGGCGTTGCTGGTGCATGAGGAGACGCACGAAAAGACGGACAAGGAACCGCCTGGGGGGCGTCGGTGACGTTGCTCGAAATCACTCTGCTCACTCCCCTCGTCGGCAGCCTGTTGCTGGCCTTCGTCGGGCACCGGCCCATCGGCGGGTGGATCAACGTCGGGGTGAGCGTCGTGACTTTCGTGACTTCGCTCGTCATGGCTCTGGACGTCTTCGCCGGCGGACCTCAGCTCACGACCGGCAAGCTCTTCTACATTGACGCTTTCAACGTGTACCTCGTGGCGCTCACCGCCTTCGTCGGGCTGTCCACGGCGATATTCTCGCGCCCGTACATGCGCCATGAAGTCGAGATCGGACGCGTCACCGGCGGACGTTTGCGCCTGTACCACTCGATGTACCAGGGCTTCCTGTTCGCGATGCTGCTCGCGCTCTCGACCAACAACCTTGGCGTGCTGTGGGTGGCGATGGAGGCGGCGACCCTGACCACCGTGCTGCTCGTCTCGCTCTACCGCACGCCGGAGTCGGTGGAGGCGGCCTGGAAATATTTCATCCTCTGCGGCGTGGGGATCGCCCAGGCGCTCTTCGGCACGGTGCTTGTGTACTTCGCCGCCGAGCAGAAGCTCGGGGCCGGGCGCGACGACACGCTGCTATGGACGGTGCTACACGCCTCGGCCTCCAGTCTCGACCCCACGGTGCTGTCGCTCGCCTTCGTGTTCCTGCTCGTGGGCTACGGGACCAAGGTCGGGCTCGTGCCCCTGCACGCCTGGCTGCCGGACGCGCACTCCGAGGGCCCGACACCCATGTCGGCGGTGCTCTCGGGCCTGCTGCTCAACGTCGCGCTGTACGCGCTGGTGCGCCTCAAGATGCTGGTGGACGCTTCGCTGCACACACATCTCGCGGGTTACCTCATGATGGGATTCGGGCTTGTGTCGTTCATGGTGGCGGGGCTGTTTCTGCATCGTCAGCACGACATCAAGCGCATGTTCAGCTATTCCTCGATCGAGCACATGGGGCTCATGACCTATGCCTTCGGGCTCGGCGGGCCGCTCGCGACCTTCGGGGCGCTGCTGCACATGACCGTGCACTCGCTCACCAAGAGTGCGATCTTCATCACCGTGGGCCACGCCTCACAGCTCGCCGGCACGCAACGCATCGACAAGATCCGCGGACTGATCCGCACCCAGCCCGCGATCGGCTGGGGGCTGCTGATCGGTACCGTGGCGATCGCCGGCTTTCCGCCGTTTGGCGTTTTCACCAGCGAGTTCCTGTTGCTCACCGCGACGATGAAGTCCTGGCCGTGGCTCGCCGTGCCGCTGCTCGTGGGTTTCGGCGTGGCCTTCGCCGGATTGTTCCGGCACCTGCATCCGATGGTCTACGGCGAGCCGCCACTCGGGCAAAAACCGGTCCACGCCAACATGCTGCCGGTGATGTTGCATCTCACGCTCGTGCTGTGGCTCGGGCTCGCGATTCCGGGCTTCCTCGCGCGCTGGTTCGAGCAGGCCACCGTGCTTATCTCCGGGGCCTCGCCGCTATGAACGCCGCTGACTGGACAATCGCCTTGATCGCGGAACTTCACCGCCAGGGCATCGCGGCCGAGGAACACCCGGCTGCGGGGCTGGCGCCGGCGCGGCTTCTGCGCGTGGATGCTGAGGACTGGGGGCGGCTGGCGCAGGCAGCGAAAGAGCAAAACGCACGCTGGGTCGCGGGTTGGGGCGAGGACGCGGGCGCGGAGATTCTCATAAACGCCTGCTTCGAGAAGGAAGGCGCGTACCTTATTGCGCGCACCGCCGTGACGCGCGCCAACCCTATCCTACCCTCGCACACGCCCCACTATCCCGGCGCCGACCGGCCCGAGCGTCATATCCAGGATATGCTCGGCCTGGCATTCCTCGATCATCCCGACCCGCGCCGCTGGACGCGTCACCAGGCGTGGAAGGACTCGGAATACCCGCTGCGCCGCGATTTCATGCGCGCCGGACACCCTCCGACGCCGGCACCAGGCGACCATCAATACAAGTTCTTCTTCGCGCACGGCGCCGGGGTGTATGAAATTCCCGTCGGTCCGGTGCACGCCGGCATCATCGAGCCGGGGCATTTCCGCTTCCAGGCCGTCGGGGAGATGGTGCTGAATCTGGAAGAAAGACTTGGTTACGTTCACAAGGGCATCGAGAAAACCGCCGAAGGCCGCGACCCCGAGGGGCTCGCGCGGCTCGCCGGGCGCATCTCGGGGGATTCCACCGTGGCGCACGCCTGGGCGGCGTGCATGGCGATGGAGCGCGCCTCCGGCGTGGACGTCCCGGAACGGGCGCTCTGGCTGCGCGCGCTCATGTGCGAGCGCGAGCGCGTCGCCAACCACCTCGGCGATATCGGCGCGATACTGAACGACGTCGCCTTCACCTTCGGCTTCTACCAATTCTCGCGCCTGCGCGAGGACTGGCAGCGGCTTTCGCGCGAGGCCTTTGGTCACCGCTTCATGATGGATTGCGTGGCGCCGGGCGGCGTCACCTCCGACCTCGCTGCCACGCTCGCGCCGCGGTTGCGCGATCAGGTCACGACGTTGCGCAAACAGTTCGACAAGCTCATGGCGATTGTCAACGAGTCGCCCTCGGTCGAGGATCGTCTCGTAACCGCCGGCGCCCTCAAGCCCGAGCACGCCGCCGCGCTCGGCTGCATGGGTTACGTCGGACGCGCGTCGAACGTCAACTACGACGTGCGCCGTGACGCGCCGTACGCCCCCTATGACCGGCTCAAGGTCACCGTGCCGGTTTATCACTACGGCGACGTGGCGGCGCGCGTGCGCGTGCGCGCCGAGGAGTGCCGGGTGTCCTTCACCCTGATCGCACAACTGCTCGACAGCCTGCCATCGGGGCCATTGCGCGCCGCCTGGAAGATGCCCGAGGCGGGCGCGGAGGGTGTCGGCATTGTCGAGGGCTGGCGCGGAGAGATAGTCTCCTACGTGCGCTTCGGTTCAGGCGGCACGATCATGCGATTCTTCCCGCGCGATCCGTCCTGGACCACTTGGCCGGCGCTGGAGGTTTTGATTCACGATAACATCGTTCCGGACTTTCCGGTGTGCAACAAGTCCGTGAACGGCTCTTACTCGGGCCACGATTTGTAGACCATGCTACGCATCCTCGGAAAAATCCAGCGCATCGGCATCCTCACCGAACCGCTGCCAAAAATCGAAGAGCCGGCGCTCGAAGAAATCGGCGCGCAGCTGAAGGAAAAAATCGGCGAGATCTTCGGTGCCAGCCTGGCCATCCGCCAGGTGGACGCCGGATCGTGCAACGGCTGCGAGCTGGAAATTCACGCGCTCAACAATCCCTATTACGGCATCGAGCGCTTCGGCGTGCACTTCGTCGCCAGCCCGCGGCACGCCGACATGCTGCTCGTCACCGGGCCAGTGTCGCGTCACATGGAAACGGCGCTGCTCCGCGTCTATGACGCGACACCCGAGCCCAAGCTTGTTATCGCCGTCGGCGAGTGCGGCGCCAACGGCGGCGAATTCGGCGTAAGCTACGCCTCCTGCGGCGCCGTCGCCAACGTCATCCCGGTGGACGCCGTCATCCGCGGCTGCCCGCCGACCCCACTCGACTTGATGCGCGGGGTTTTAGCTGCGATTGGAAAAGTGCAGCAAAGCAAATAACTTTTGAATAATAAAGCATCTGGCACTGTTGAAACGATGCGAAACCCAGGAGATATCCAATTAAAACCTACAACACTTGAGCCGGAACAGTACTTTGTAATGTATTGCCATTACCCAGCTGACCTGAAGAATTGTCTCCCCAGCAATATGCAATGTCGTCAGCCGTAACGCCGCACGTAGTGTCATATCTAACGCTGATTGACATAAAATGTAACTGACCGGATATGGCAGCAGGTTGAGTAACCGGAAAGGACGTTGATCCATTGCCCAATTGGCCGAAGCCTCCGAACCCCCAGCAGTACCCCGCGCCAGCAACCGTCACACCGCAAGTGTAATCCGTGCCGGCAATTACAGATGCAAGCAGTAGTCCGCCTGCAGCAAGTACAGGGGTCGCGCCTTCGGTTGTTGTTCCATCGCCAAATTGTCCTTGAACATTGACGCCCCAACAATAAGCGGCCCCGCTGACCGCAATCCCGCATGTGTGATACGCACCCGCACTCAACGACACGAAAGTGAGCCCGCCAGATACCGCAACAGGTATCGTACTGCCTGTCGTCGTACCGTTGCCTAGCTGAAGCGAACTGTTCTGACCCCAGCAATAGGCAGCGCCGCTGGATATCACACCGCATGCGTGATAGCTCCCCACGGAAACGGAAGCAAAAGCGTACCCCCCAGAAACTGGCACAGGCGTAGCGCTATTTGGAGAAAAGGATCCACTACCAAGTTCCCCTGTGGCGTTGCTGCCCCAGCAATATGCAGTGCCAGCGCTTGTTACGCCGCATGCAGTCGTTTCCCCTGCATTCAAGGACGTAAATGTAATCCCACCCAGTACCGCAACAGGAACATTGCTATTGACCGTCGTGCCATCTCCAAGCTGACCTTGACTGTCATTGCCCCAACAGTAGGCACCACCCGTCGTTGTAATGCCGCAGGTGAAGCTTGCGCCCGCACTCAAAGAAGAAAATACATGTCCACCCGAGACACGTACAGGGACGTTACTGTTAGTTACGGTGCCATCTCCTAGCTGACCAAAAGCATTGTTGCCCCAGCAAAATGCTGTGCCTGCCACTGTCAGACCGCAACTATGGCTTCCACCGACAGTGGCGGAAGTAAATGGGGGAATGAAATTGGTCAGTTCCTCCGTTGTTGTTGTCGTATCGGTAATATTTTGATAAGTAGTTTGCTCAACGCTAGTACTTTTCACTAGGCCAATACCCGGGGCATACCACTCCGATATCGTGCTCGTATCTGTTACGGTTGTGCCATCACTTGATAACACAACGGAGATAACGAGATTCGTGGCGATCTTGGCTGCGTTGTGAAACGTCCCTGCCGTTACCGTAATACTTTCGAAGGTGGATACCGTCTGCGTTGCAGTGATATTGGCCGTCTCAGGTTTTCCGTCCCCATCAATATCCTGAGTCCATGTTACTCCCGATTTGTTGATTGGTTGAAACGACGTGTCGATCCCCAGCGGAAATGCATATTCGCGATAAGGAGCAACTTGCGGCGTCAGAAAATCTGTCGCATCGCTGTTACCGTAATTGGTAACGCCACGGTCGTCCTTTACCCGGTAATCATCGCTTGGGGGTGCGCTATTAGCAGGATCTGGATTGGTTTCATGAAATACGGTTGTTGTAACTCCATGAACTACCTTCGTGCCGGTGATCTGAACCGTATCAGTGTAATTGGTTGTCTGTCCGCCGTTTTGTATGGTCCCCTGATATTCCCATGTGCTGCCCGGAGCAAAGGGAAAGTAATTACCAATGTCTCCCGGCCCCTGTGAAGACTGGCCGGCTGCCGATGCCGCGGCAACAAACCCCATGATGTTGGTATCAGCCGCAACAATGCTTTTCAGGGCCGTAACCGTGGTTTCGATATCAAACCCGCTGGTCAACAACTGCGTCATCACCAGGAGATTCACAGCCGCCGTGATATCACTTTGTTCCTGGACTGTAAAATTGCTTAACGAAACACCCGAAGAAGCTGCGATCGGATCCATGACAATACGGACGGCCGTTTCCGAAACAGGATTGAGGTCGACAATTCCTCCCATGCCAACAAAAGCGCGCATCTTGGCCCCGGAAGAGGAACTGGTCACTTGCACGACGAGATCGCTGGCATATCCAACGCCGAGTTTCGTGAGATCAAATGAATAATTTCCGCCGGCGGTGGTTGTTGATGCCACAACTGTCACGACAGCGCCTGTATCATCGATTTTGACGAGGTCGACCTGGGTCCCGTCGGGCGCGACCGCGGTTCCGACAAGCGATGCATTCGCACCCGGAACCAGCGACTCGGCAAGTATTTGAAATAGATTTTGTCCTGGCGCAAAGGCGACCGCACCTCCCGGTGCGGTTACAGTGCCGGACAAAACAACACTCGTGGGAGTGGGAGACGTATTATTACTGCCGCCGCTTCCTCCTCCGCCACCTCCGCCACACGCGGTTACTGCCAGCGTGATGGCCAAAGCGAAGAACAGCTTGAACCGAAACACTCTCGCGACAGAAGCGACGCGCTTCGCTTCTGAAGGAAAAAAAGCAATAATTTGACGGGATATATTTTGCCGCGAACGGGTAATCACATTGTTGCATCGACCCATAAATGCAACCTCCTCCACCGTTTCTTATCCAATGTTGTTAGCCTGCCGTTTTTGAATGTTATACAGGCAGGAAATCCGGCGCGCAATGACCCAGAAGGAGATCCGCCGACACCAAGATAGTTTTCCTGTACAGTCAACGTCTTGAACAGTGTCACATACTCACACAACGCATATTGCTTAAGATTATCTTAGCGTGGCATACATGAACGCCGCTAGGAACAAACCAACCGCCCGTGAACACACAGCGCACCGTTTTTTTCGTCTCCGACCGCACCGGCATTACCGCCGAACTGCTCGGCCGCACGCTGCTCACGCAATTCCCGAACGCGCAATTCCGCAAGCGCAGTCTGCCGTTCGTGGACACCATCGAGAAAGCCAAGGTCGTGCTCGCCGAGATCAACGACACCGCGCATCAGGAAGGCATACCGCCTGTCGTGTTCAGCACCCTCATCAACGACGACGTGCGCGCGGTGATCGCGTCCGCGGACGCGCTCTGTCTCGACCTCTTCGCCGGTTTCATCAGCCGCCTGGAAGTGGAACTGGGCCTGGAATCGTCCCA
>DASPRK010000066.1:0-5743 GCA_035624495.1 Methylomirabilis sp. (SeqCode)
GGGACGGGACGTCCATGGTTGCCTTGTCGGATTCGAGCGTGATGAGCGGGTCTTCCGGCTTGATGACATCGCCGGGTTTGACCATGACCTCGATGACGGCGACTTCTGCGAAGTCGCCGATGTCGGGGATTTTGACTTCCAGTGCTTTGGGCATCGGATGTTTTTTGTCGTTAACGACTCACGCCTTCACACGGTGAGCGGGTTCGGTTTCTCGGGATCGAAACCATACTTCTTGATGGCGTCGGCCACCTTCTGGCGCTCGATCGCGCCGTCCTCGGCCAGCGCGGCGAGGCTCGCGACCGTCACCCAGTGGCGGTCGACTTCGAAGAAGTAGCGCAGTTTCTCGCGCGTATCCGAACGCCCGAATCCGTCGGTGCCGAGCACCGTGTAACGCCGCGGCACGAACGGCCGGATCTGCTCGGCGAACGCGCGCACGTAGTCGGTCGAGGCGATCACCGGGCCCCGGGTCTCCTTGAGGCACTCGCCCACGTGGCAGGTACGCGGCGGCTTCGCCGGATGCAGCAGGTTCCAACGCGCGCACTCGTTGCCGTCGCGCGCGACCAGGGTGAAGCTCGGGCAGCTCCAGATGTCCGCCTCCACGCCCCAGTCGTTCTTGAGCAGATCGGCGGCGGCGATGACCTCGCGCAGGATCGTGCCCGAGCCCAGCAGTTGCACGCGCGGTCCGTTGCCGCTGCCTCCCTGGCGGAAGCGGTACATGCCCTTAAGGATGCCTTTCTCGGCTCCTTCGGGCATCGCCGGATGCTCGTAGTTCTCGTTCATCACGGTGATGTAGTAGTAGATATCCTCCTGCTCCTGATACATCCGGCGCAGGCCGTCGTGCATGATGACAGCGAGCTCGTAAGCGAAAGTCGGATCGTAGGACATGCAGTTCGGGATCTGGGCCGTCGCGATATGAGAATGCCCGTCCTCGTGCTGCAGGCCCTCGCCGTTCAGGGTGGTGCGGCCCGAGGTGCCGCCGAGCAGAAAGCCGCGCGAGCGGGAGTCCCCCGCCGCCCACCAGAGATCCCCGGTGCGCTGGATGCCGAACATGGAGTAGAAGATGAAGAACGGGATCATCTGCACGCCGTGGGTTGAATACGAGGTCGCCGCCGCGATCCATGAACTCACGGCACCGGCTTCATTGATGCCTTCCTGCAGGATTTGTCCGCTCGCGTCCTCCTTGTAGAACATGAGCTGGTCCTTGTCCTGCGGCGTGTACAGCTGGCCCTGCTGCGACCAGATGCCGAGGCTGCGGAACAAGCCCTCCATGCCGAAAGTGCGCGCCTCGTCGGCGACGATGGGCACAATGTACTTGCCGACGTGCTTGTCCTTGAGCAACACCCCGAGCAGGCGCACGAAGGCCATGGTCGTGGAGAACTCCCTACCCTCGCCGGAGGCCTTGAGCAGGCTCTCGAACGCCGACAGCGGCGGCACCTCGAGCGGCACCGCCTTGCGGTGCCGCACGGGGATATCGCCGCCGAGCGCATCGCGCCGCTCGCGCATGTATTTGTACTCCGGCGAGTCTTTCGCCGGCTTGATGTATTCCAGCTTCTCGAGCTGCGCGTCCGTCAACGGCAGCTTGAAGCGGTCGCGGAACGCCTGCAGCGACGTCGTGCCCATCTTCTTCTGTTGATGGGTGATGTTCTGGGCTTCGCCGGCCTCGCCCATGCCGTAGCCCTTGATGGTCTTCGCAAGGATCACCGTCGGCTGGCCCTTGTGATGGATCGCGGCGTGATAGGCCGCGTACACCTTGTGCGGGTCATGACCGCCGCGATTGAGCCGCCAGATGTCGTCGTCCGACCAACTGGCCACCAGCTCCCTCAGCTCCGGGTACTTGCCGAAGAAGTGTTCGCGCACGTAGGCGCCGTCCTTCGACTTGAAGGTCTGATAATCGCCGTCAACGCACTCTTCCATGCGTTTGCGCAGCAACCCCATGCGGTCGCGCGCCAGCAGCGGATCCCAGTAGCTGCCCCAGATGAGTTTGATCACGTTCCAGCCGTGGCCGCGAAAGCCGGCCTCGAGTTCCTGGATGATCTTGCTGTTGCCGCGGACTGGACCGTCGAGCCGCTGCAGGTTGCAGTTCACCACGAAGATCAGGTTGTCCAGGTTTTCGCGCCCGGCCATGCCGATGGCGCCGAGCGACTCGGGCTCGTCCATCTCTCCGTCACCGAGGAAGCACCAGACCTTGCGATCTTCGGTGTTGACGATGCCGCGCGCGTGCAGGTATTTCATGAAGCGCGCCTGGTAGATCGCCTGGATCGGCCCGAGGCCCATGGACACCGTCGGGAACTGCCAGAACTCGGGCATGAGCCAGGGATGCGGGTAGGACGACAGGCCCTTGCCGTCGACCTCGCGGCGGAAATGGTCCATCTGCGCGGCGGTCAGCTGCCCGAGCATGAAGGCGCGCCCGTAGAAACCCGGCGCCGAGTGGCCCTGCATGTAGATCAGGTCGCCGCCGTGATTCTCGGACGGGGCGCGCCAGAAGTGATTGAAGCCGACGTCGTAAAGCGTCGCCGCCGAGGCGTAGCTCGCGATATGCCCGCCGAGGTTGGAATCGCCCTTGTTGGCCTTGAGCACCATCGCGACGGCGTTCCAGCGTACAAACGAGCGGATGCGGTCCTCGAGCGTGTGGTTGCCGGGCGAACGCACTTCCTTGTCGGGAGGAATCGTGTTGACGTAGGCGGTGTTGGCCGCGTACGGCACGTTGATGCCCGCGGCGCGCGCGAGCTCGATCTGCTTCTCGATCAGGTAATGCGCGCGCTCCGGGCCTTCCTGCTGGATGACAGCCGACAGCGCGTCGAGCCATTCCTGGGTTTCCTGGGCGTCGAGGTCGGTCTTCGGGGGTATCGGGGTCACAGCGGCCATGGTTTCGCACTCCTCAGATTATTGCGACGGCATGAAACTATTTGAGCCATTCGGGCATATTCGACGCTCGGTATTACATCCATATAAATCATGCCGCCGCAATAATCAGAAATCTTAATGAATGTTTGTTATTAACCCGGCACGCCTATCCATCGGAACGCTGTACTGTTAGTTCAGGCATGCCCTTCGTTTAATATCGATCGTGCCGGGTTAATAACCTGCCTTCCGCGGATTATCCGGATTGGCAAACTCGGGCCGGGAACGATGTCCGGCCGTGTTCTGGTGGCCGGGTTGGCGGCAGCGGGCAAAACAGGACTTCCGTTCGTGCCATGCGTCATCGGATGTCGGCCGGTTTCACCATTCCACCGGTACAACCGTATCATCTCCTTTTTGCGCGCGGTATGATCGTTTTTTTGACCAAACGGGTCAAGACAAACAGCGTTTTAGACGCATTTTCGATTCCGATTCGACAGAAATTCTCGCTCGAGGCACCGATGCATTTCGAAATTCCGAAGATCAAGCAAGAAGCCGGTGGTTTAACGGAAAAAGAACTGGACATCCAGGGAAATGCGATTTTCTTGGTGCCGACGCAGGATTTCGACGCGAACGTGCTGCCATTCGGCAAGGAAATCATCAAACGAGCCAAACGCGCCGGACATAAACTCGACAGCGACAAGGTCTTCGCCACCGACCTGCCCAATGCGAACGCGTCCCGGGTCGCCATCGCCGGGATCGATTCCTCGGCCGGCGCCTTCGAGCGGCTTACGCTGGCGCGGCAGCTGGTGGCGGCGCACAAGGGACAGAAACCGCAACAGATAGCCATAGCCTGCTTCGGGCTCGCGCCTGGACTCGCCGGGCACGCGTGCGAGGCGGTGCTGGCGGCCCTGTTGGCGGCGGATTTTCCCATGCCGGACTATAAGAGCAAGCCGGAAAAGCCCGTGCGCCTGCGCGAGATACATATATATGGTCACGGGGCCGCCGACGGCTACGCCCGCACCATCGCGGAAGCCAAAGGCAACAACCTCGCGCGCTGGCTCACGGCGCTGCCGCCGAACGAGCTGACGCCGGGCAATTACCGCCGCCGCATCGAGAAGCTGGCGCGCGAATACGGATGGAAATCCGAATTTTTTGACATCCAGAAACTGAAAAAGCTCGGCGCCGGCGCCTTCCTTGCCGTGGCCCAGGGCAGCCCGGAACCGGACGCCGGCATTCTGCACCTGCGCAACGCGGCGAAAAAGAAATCGAAAAAGGCCACGCTGGCGCTGGTCGGCAAGGGCATCTGCTTCGACACTGGCGGCACCAACCTGAAACCGGCGCGCCACATGCACGGCATGCACGAGGACATGGAAGGCAGCGCGGTCGCGCTCGGCACCCTGCTCGCGCTCACCGAACTGAAAGTGGATTTTCCGGTGGATTGCTGGCTGGCGCTGGCGCAGAACCACATCGGCCCCAAAGCCTACAAGCAGAACGACGTGGTCAAGTCCGCGAGCGGCAAGACCATCGAGGTCATACACACCGACGCCGAGGGCCGCATGATCCTGGCCGACACGCTTTATTTCGCCTCGCAACAGAAACCGCAGCTGATCGTGGATTACGCCACGCTCACCGGTGCCTGCGTCGCCGCGCTGTCCACGCGCATGAGCGGAACGCTCACCAACCGCGAAAAACTGGTGCCCGTTCTCATCGAAGCCGGCAACGCCTCCGGCGAGCGCGTCTGGCCGTTCCCTCTGCCGGATGATTATGAGGACGCGCTCAAGAGTGACATCGCCGACATCAAGCAGTGCACGCTCGACAACGACGCCGATCACATCCTCGCGGCGACATTCCTGAAAAAGTTTCTAGTCAACGATCCGGACTGGGTGCACGTGGATTTGTCGGCGGGGAATCACAAGGGCGGGCTGGCGCATATTCCGACGGATATCACGGGGTTTGGGGTGAGGCTGACGCTGAATTTGTTGCTCGATCAGAAAATTCTTGGATAAATTTTCATCACCAGCGATGTCTCCTTTGCTGTCATTCCCGCGAAAGCGGGAATCCAGGCCTTGAATGGTTCGCGCGCTTCACGCACGATCTCAGAAGCATAATTGCGGGTGGCTCCGCCCCTGCACCCTGGGTCCATTTCTTTTGTTCGGCCAAAAGAAATGGACGAAAGAAAGGCCGCCCGAAGCGCGCGAATACTTCCTCCGTTCCTCGCCCCACCGGGCGCTCGCCAACTCGCCGGGCGCAAAATACGCGCCTCAGGCTCAAACACGACTCGCTTAAAAACCCCCGGCGGGGCTGCGGTACTCGGCGCGCGCTACGGGGTCTCAAAAACAGCTACCGGACCACCACTCCAAGCAATGTAGGTTGGGATGAATGCAATGAACCCCGAACGATGCATTTGATCCATGCCTTGCGGGCAAAAGTATGAAGGCGATCCTGAAATGATTTCGTTGGGGTTCGCAACGTTCACCCCAATCTACGTGCTGTAATCGATTCGAGCTTTTGTTTGGGCAATGAGCGGCGATACCTTCATGAGCGCTTGGTCCCAAGGTAATTTCTCTTGAGATTTAGGTTCTTCATCAATACTGCAACAAGCCAACAGAACTGCGAGCACCAAAATAATCCAAGCCCGTAGCGTCTTCAAATGTGTCGGTTTCATCCTTCGTTAGGATCTCAAAGATAACAGCGCGATCCCAGCAGTAATTTTTTTCCTCCCCGTATGGCGCACCCGAGCCCCGCAAGGCTTTGGGCGAGCGCCCGAAGGGCCGCAGGCAGGAAGCCTGCGGCTGACTCGCGCGACAGGGATTGTCGCGTCGAGTCAGCGCGGGACCCAAAGCCGCGGAGGCGAGGATCCGTGCGCCATCCGGGGCGTGCTTTCTTTTGGTTTCTTTTCTTT
>DASPRK010000069.1:0-27057 GCA_035624495.1 Methylomirabilis sp. (SeqCode)
CGCATGGCGACGTACAAGGTCAAGTGGGACGAGAAGTACCGCGAGCGCTGGGCCATCGAGTACCAGTTCGCGCGCAGCCTGCCGAACGGGATTGCCGAGCGCATCGGCCACCTGTGCAAGCGCGTGTACCACCTGCTCGACCTGAACGGCTACGGCCGCATCGACCTGCGGCTGACCCCGGAAAATGAACTGTACGTGCTCGAGGCCAACCCCAATCCGGGCATCGCCACGGACGAAGACTGCACGCTTTCCGCCGTCAAGGCGGGGATGAGCTACGAGGACTTCATCCAGCGCCTGCTCCAGTTAGGCCTGACCACGCGCGGTGGAGACTGAACCCGCCCGGGTCAGTCGATTCGTCTCCCTTCTGTAAACTCTGAAAAGTGCCAAAATTCGGGGCTGCATCTTGGTCTCCCTTGAAACCCTGTATTTTGTCCTTAATTAGTTGACTAATTCAGTAAGATTCTCATAATGGGTATATTAGTTTTTTCTAATGCACTAACCGGGCCCGGGATTCGCTTGGGTTCCCCGTGAAATCGGAGGTATCAACAATGGCCGAACTCATCAATGGATTTCGCACCGACGGCGTGGTCACCATCAACCGGGTGCTGCTCAAGCCCGGGTACAGCGTGGACGACCTGCAGGAGCGGGCGGCGACGTTGTGCGAGAACGTCAAGACCTACCACTCCGACACCGGCTTCATCGGCGGCTTCGTGGTGCTCAACAGCGGTGCGATCTCGAACGAAGGCTCGACCATCGGCCAGGCCGTGGCCAGCCCGCTCAAGAACAAGGAGGCGCTGATCGTCACCTTCTGGCGCTCGTTCGAAGAACACGAGCTGTCGCACCGGAGCCCGACCTTCCAGCCGCTGTTCAAGAAAGTGCTGGAGTTGTGCGAGAACGGCAACGAGGAGATCGCCTACTCGATGCTGTGGTCCGGGCGCGCCTACTCCGCCGATGAATCCAAGGCCGCGCGCGCGGCCAAGGCGAAGTACGGACGGGCGGCGTAACCTTCCGCCACGAGCGATGCCGGTACCGACAACCCCGCCTGCGGCGGGGTTGTCGTTTTGAGCATCGACTCGATCTTTCCGGTACACTTTCTCGCCAATTTTTCCACGATGAAAGCGAAGCATGCCTCCACGTCCCTACGCCGTGCCCGACAGCGCCCGCCGCGAACGCCTGTCACGGCTTGACGCGCTGCTGCAACAACGGATCCTGATCCTGGACGGTGCCATGGGCACCATGATCCAGCGCTACAAGCTGGGCGAAAAGGAATACCGCGGCGAACGTTTCGCGGACTGGGCGCACGACCTCAAGGGCAACAACGACCTGCTGACGCTCACGCAGCCCAAGATCATCCGCGACATCCACGCCGCCTACCTCGGCGCCGGCGCGGATATTCTCGAGACCAACACCTTCAACTCGCAGTCGATCTCCATGGCCGACTATCACATGGAGGAACTGGTGTACGAGCTGAACCGCGAAGGCGCGCTTCTGGCGCGCGCGGTCGCCGACGAATTCGAGAAGAAGAATCCGTCGCAGGCGCGCTACGTCGCCGGGGTGCTGGGACCAACCAATCGCACCGCTTCGATATCGCCGGACGTGAACAACCCGGGTCTGCGGAACACCAGCTTCGATGCGCTGGTCGCCGCCTATACCGAATCGGTGCGCGGGCTGCTCGACGGCGGCGCCGATTTGCTGCTGGTCGAGACCGTGTTCGACACGCTCAACTGCAAGGCGGCGCTGTACGCCGTGGATGAATACTTCGAACGCCACGGCATCCGCGTGCCAATCATGATCTCTGGCACTATCACCGACGCCAGCGGCCGCACTCTCTCTGGCCAGACGACCGAGGCGTTCTTCAATTCCGTGGCGCACGCCCGGCCGTTGAGCGTGGGGCTCAATTGCGCGCTCGGCGCCGAACAGCTGCGCCAGTACGTGGAGGAAATGGCGCGGGTCGCGGACACGCGCGTGAGCGTGCATCCGAACGCCGGTCTGCCGAACGCCTTCGGCGGCTACGACGACACCCCCGAATTCATGGCGCGGCACATCAAAAACTGGGCGCAATCCGGATTTCTTAACATCGTCGGCGGCTGCTGCGGCACCACGCCGGCACATATCAAGGCAATCGCCGAAGCGGTCAGGGAGTTCCCGCCGCGCGCCGTGCCGAAGATCGAACCGCAGTGCCGGTTGGCGGGGCTGGAACCGCTCAACATCGGACCGGAGTCACTGTTCGTGAATGTGGGCGAGCGCACCAACGTCACCGGCTCGGCGGCGTTCAAGAAACTTGTCCTCAACAACGAATACGACAAGGCGCTCGACGTGGCGCGCCAGCAGGTGCAGAACGGCGCGCAGATAATCGACGTCAACATGGACGAGGCCATGCTGGACGGCGAAAAGGCGATGGCGACCTTCCTGAACCTGATCGCCTCCGAGCCCGAAATCTCGCGCGTGCCGGTGATGATCGACTCGTCCAAGTGGAGCGTGATCGAGGCGGGCCTCAAGTGCGTGCAGGGCAAGCCGGTGGTCAACTCGATCAGCCTCAAGGAAGGCGAGGAAAAATTCATCGAGCAGGCGCGCGCCTGCCGCCGCTACGGCGCGGCCGTGATCGTCATGGCCTTCGACGAGCGGGGGCAGGCCGACACGAACCAGCGCAAGGTCGAGATCTGCACGCGCTCATACAAAATTCTGACGGAGAAGGTCGGCATCCCGGCGCCCGACATCATCTTCGACCCGAACATCTTCGCGGTCGCGACCGGCATCGAGGAACATAATAACTATGCCCTGGACTTCATCGAAGCCACGCGCGAAATCAGGCGGCGGCTGCCGCACGTTCACATCTCGGGTGGCGTATCGAACGTGTCATTCTCGTTCCGCGGCAACAACGCGGTGCGCGAGGCGGTCCACTCGGTGTTCCTATACCACGCGATCAAGGCCGGCATGAGTATGGGGATCGTCAACGCCGGCCAACTCGCGGTGTACGAGGACATTCCTGCGGAACTGCGAGAACGCGTCGAGGACGTGATCCTGAACCGCCGCCCCGACGCGACCGAGCGGCTGCTCGAGATCGCTCCAAGATACGCCGGCAAGGGCGAAGCCGCCAAGGGAACCGACCTCGCCTGGCGCACGCTCCCCGTGACCGAGCGGCTTACGCACGCGCTGGTCCACGGCATCGATGAGTTCATCACAGCGGATACCGAGGAGGCGCGCCGGTACTTCGAGCGCCCGATCCAAGTGATCGAGGGTCCGCTCATGGACGGCATGAACGTCGTGGGCGATCTGTTCGGCGCCGGCAAGATGTTCCTGCCGCAGGTGGTGAAAAGCGCGCGCGTGATGAAAAAGGCCGTGGCCTACCTGGTGCCCTTCATCGAGGCCGAAAAATTTGCCGGCGCCCGATCGAACGGCAGGATTCTGATGGCCACCGTCAAGGGCGATGTGCACGACATCGGCAAGAACATCGTCGGCGTGGTGCTGGCGTGCAATAATTACGAGGTCATCGACCTTGGCGTCATGGTGCCGGCGGCGAAGATTCTCGAAACCGCGCGCAGGGAAAAGGCCGACATCATCGGCCTCTCGGGGCTGATCACGCCGTCGCTCGACGAAATGGCGCACGTGGCCAGGGAAATGCAGCGCGAAGGTTTCACAGTGCCGCTGCTGATCGGTGGCGCCACCACCTCGCGCGTGCACACCGCGGTCAAGATTGCGCCGAACTATGAACATCCGGTCATCTGGGTGAAGGACGCCTCGCGCGGCGTGGGCGTGGCCTCGAACCTGCTGAGCGACGAGCTCAAGACCGGTTTCCTCGGCAAGATCAAGGCCGAGTATGACGAAGTGCGCATGCGGCATCACGGCAAGAAGGCCGGAGCACGCCTGTTATCACTGGCCGATGCGCGCGCCAACAAGATCCCGATCGACTGGACGTCGTACACGCCGCCGGCGCCGCGTCATCCCGGCATCACGGTATTCGAAGATTACCCGCTCGAGGAATTGACGCGCTACATCGACTGGACGCCGTTCTTCATCACCTGGGAGCTGAAAGGCCGTTATCCGGCGATACTCCAGGATGCAAAAGTCGGCGTCGAGGCGACCAAACTGTTCAACGACGCCCAGGCCATGCTCGCGCGCGCCATCGAGGGAAAATGGCTGGTGGCCAAGGGCGTCATCGGCCTGTTTCCGGCCAACAGCGTGGAGGACGATATCGAAGTGTACGCCGACGATTCGCGCCGGACGCCACGGATGACCCTGCACTCGCTGCGCCAGCAGGACGAAAAACCGCCGGGGCGTCCGAATCGTGCGCTGGCCGATTTGGTCGCGCCGAAATCATCCGGCCTTAGGGATTACCTCGGCGGTTTCGCCGTCGGTATACACGGCGCCGAGGAAACGGCGAAAAAATTCGAACAGGCGCACGACGATTACAACGCCATCCTGATCAAGGCGCTCGCCGACCGTCTGGCCGAGGCCTTCGCCGAACGGCTGCACCAGCGCGTGCGCAAGGAATTCTGGGGTTATGCCGCCGGCGAGAAGCTGGACAACGAAGCGTTGATCCAGGAACAGTACCGGGGTATCCGCCCGGCACCGGGTTATCCGGCCTGCCCCGATCACACCGAGAAGGCGCTGCTCTTCGATTTGATCGACGCCACGAGAAACACCGGTGTGCGGCTGACCGAGAGTTTCGCCATGTGGCCGGCCGCCGCCGTGAGCGGGTTCTACTTCTCGCACCCGGAGTCGAAATATTTCGCCGTCGGCAGTCTTGGCAAGGATCAGATCGAGAACTACGCGCGGCGCAAGGGCATGGACGTCGCGACGGTCGAGCGCTGGCTGTCGCCGAATCTCGGATACGAACCCGGGGAATAACGCGGCTGACGCCAGCCGTCAGCGCGGCGTGGAAGTCTGCGTAATCTTGTCTTCGAACATCGCCCGGCGCGGATCGCCGGCCGGCATCTGGCCGAGGTAATCCTTCCAGACCTTGATCGCGCCGCGAGTATCGCCGAGTTTCATCAGGATGTCGCCTTGATACAGGCGCGCCATGGGCGCGACTTCCGGTTTGCGAATGACTGCCTCCCCAAGCAGCTTGTACGATTCGCGCAGATCGTTCGGTGCGCCGCTATCCATCAGGGCCGTCGCCAGCAATATGGTGATGCGCGCATCGTGCGGTGCGGCGCGATGCGCGGTGCGCAGCTCCTTGATGCTCTTGTCGCGCTGACCCAGCTCGCCGTAGGTCTGGGCCAGCAGCACGCGCTGGTCGACGATGTCCGGATTCGCCGCCACCTTCGCCTCCAGGCCCGGGAGCAGTTCGGCGAGATTGCCGGCGTTCGGTGAAGTCGCCGGCGGCGGCGTTTCGACATTTGGCTTATTATCCGTCGTCGCTTCGGTGGCGGGCTGAATCCGGCCGACGCCATAACCGATCCCAAACATCACCAACACGACGGCCGCGGCGCCGAGCAGCACGGACAACCGGCGCGACGGCCTGGTCTGGAATAATTGCACGGTCGATCTCGCCATTAAGACGTTCTCCCTGATGGACTGGCAAGGCGCCAGTGAGCTCCCCCGCAAAGGGCGGGTGCCGGGCACGCACACCGCGACTCGTAACCAGCAGAGGTTAAAAGTGACGCGTGCGTCGGTACAGACCCGCGCGCGATTTTCCAGACTAATGGAATACCGACACTGACAGCCGGAACATCTGTTTACTCGGTCTGCGTCCACCCACGCCAGTCGAGGCCGGCGGCCGCGGCTCAGCGGGCGCTAGCGTGTCTACTCCCTGATCACGCTGCCGTTGGCCACCTTGACGCTGTCCCCGGTGTGAACGCCGGGATCGGCGGACTGAGTGAGGGTCAGGACAGAGCTGTCGTTCATCCTGATGCTGATCCGGTAGTTCGTCGTTTTCTTCAGATTCTTTTCGATCTCGTTACCGGCATAGGCACCGCCGGCCGCGCCTGCGACGGTCGCCAGGGTCTTGCCGCGGCCCGCGCCGATCTTGCTGCCGACCACGGCGCCCACGAGGCCGCCGGCCACCGCGCCGGCGCCGGAACCGTCGCCCTTGACCGCAACCAGCTGGATCGACTCGACCACGCCGCAATTCGGGCAGGCTTTGGCTGGCGGCGCGCTATTCTTCGAATACCAGCTCTTGGAGTATGAACTCGGAATCACTCCGGTCATGACTCCAATACCGACCGCCGCAAAAATAATGACGCTTACGGCAGCAATCTTTACGATAGGCGATTGTGCACCCTGAGTCTCGGACATAACGACGGACCTCCTTGTATTCGACTCTGAAAAAGATTCGTACACCCTGGACAACGGACATCGCGCGCCGCGCCGGAAAAAACGATATGAAAGGTTACCGTTGCTGAACGAATCCGACATATCCCGCCTGTCGGGCCTGAGCGACGCTCAGTCGGCTGAGCGTCTCCGCGCCGAGGGCTACAACGAACTGCCCACGAGCAAACCGCGCAGCCTCTTCGTTATCGTGCTGGGCGTCATGCGCGAGCCGATGTTCCTGCTGTTGCTCGTCAGCGGCGGGCTGTATTTCCTGCTCGGCGACCTGCGAGAGGCCCTATTGCTGCTGTTCTTCGTATTTGTCGTCCTCGGTATCGCCCTGTACCAGGAACGCAAGACCGAACGCGTGCTCGACGCATTGCGCGACCTGTCGAGCCCGCGTGCGCGGGTGATTCGCGACGGGCAGGAGCGACGCATTCCGGGACGCGAGGTCGCGCGCGGCGACATCCTGATTCTCGCCGAAGGCGATCGCGTCCCGGCGGATGCCCGGCTGCTGTGGTGCAGCAACCTTTCGGCCGACGAATCGCTGCTCACCGGTGAATCGGCGCCGGTACGCAAACGCGCGGCCGATGACGCTCCTGCCGTTCGACCCGGAGGTGATGACCTGCCGTTCGTGTACGCCGGCACTTTGGTCGTGCGCGGCCAAGGCGTAGCCGAGGTCGAAGCCATTGGCTTGCGCACCGAGATCGGGCGCATAGGCAAGACCTTGCTCAAGGTCGCGGAGGAACCGACGCCGCTGCAGCGCGAAACCCAGCGCATGGTGCGACTTTTCGCCGCCGCCGGCGCCGCGCTCAGCCTGCTCGTGGTGGCCGCCTACGGCGTGCTGCGCGGTGACTGGCTGCACGGCCTGCTCGCCGGACTGACCCTGGCCATGTCGATTCTGCCGGAGGAATTCGTCGTGATCCTCACGGTGTTTCTCGCTCTCGGCGCCTGGCGCATGGCGAAGGTGCAGGTGCTCACCCGGCGCATGCCGGTGGTGGAGACGCTCGGCGCCGCCACGGTGCTGTGCGTGGACAAGACCGGCACGCTCACCCGGAACCGCATGTCGGTGGCGCGGCTGCGCGTCCACGGGGAAGATCTCGACGTGACGACGGCGCGTGAATCGCTGCCGGAAAATTTCCACGAGCTGGTCGAATACGCGATACTCGCGAGCCAACGCGACCCGTTCGATCCGATGGAGAAAGCGCTGCGCGCCTTGGGAGACACGACTCTGGCGCAGACCGAGCATCTGCACGCGAACTGGACGCTGGTGCGCGAATACCCGCTCTCGCCCGAACTCATGGCGCTGTCGCACGTGTGGCGCGGTCCCGACCGCCGCCATTACGTCATCGCCGCCAAGGGCGCGCCCGAGGCGGTCGCGGATTTGTGCCATATGGATGGGACACGGATGCCCGACCTCGGCAAGTCGATACAGGCGCTGGCTGAGCGCGGATTGCGCGTGCTGGGCGTGGCCAAAGCGGAGTTCCGCGAAGAACCGCTGCCGGGAAAGCAGCATGACTTCGATTTCGAATTTCTCGGACTGGTGGGGCTGGCCGACCCGGTCCGTCCGGCGGTGCCGCAGGCGCTTGCGGCCTGTTACTCCGCCGGCATCCGCGTGATCATGATTACCGGGGATTATCCCGGCACCGCGCTTCATGTCGCGGCCGAGATCGGCCTCGCACCACACGACGAAGTCCTCACCGGCCCGGAACTCGACCGGCTGAGCGACGCAGAGTTGCGCGCCCGCCTGCGGCGGGTCAACGTTTTCGCGCGCGTGGTGCCGGAACAGAAACTGCGCATCGTCGAAGCGTTAAAAGCCGACGGCGAGGTCGTCGCTATGACCGGTGACGGCGTCAACGACGCCCCGGCGCTCAAGACCGCACACATCGGCATCGCGATGGGCGCGCGCGGCACCGACGTGGCGCGCGAGGCCGCCGGGCTGGTGCTGCTCGACGACGACTTCTCCTCGATCGTGGCCGCGGTACGGCTGGGGCGGCGCATGGCGGCGAACTTGCGCAAGGCGATGGCCTACACGCTCGCGGTGCATGTGCCGATCGCGGGCCTGTCGCTGCTGCCGGTGCTGGCCGGATGGCCGCTGATCCTGGCGCCGGCGCACATCGTGTTTCTCGAGCTCATCATCAACCCGACCTGCTCCATCGTGTTCGAAGCCGAGCGCGAAGGGGCGGACGTCATGCGCGAACCGCCGCGTCCGCCGGGCGCGCCCCTGTTCGCGCGGCGCCTGCTGGCCCTGAGCCTCCTGCAGGGCGCCGGCGTACTGCTCGTGATGCTGGCGATATTCGGCCTGACGCTCTACCGCGGTCTGGCTGAAAACGAGGCGCGTTCCCTTACCTTTACCGCACTCGTGGTCGCCAACCTCGCGCTGGTCTTCATCAATCGTTCCTGGGCCCGCAGCCTGTGGCAAACCCTGCGCCTGCCGAACCCCGCCCTGTGGCGTGTCACGGGTGCGGCGCTGCTCCTGCTCGCCGCGGTCCTGTACGTCCCGCCGCTGCGCGAGCTGTTCCGTTTCGCGCCGTTGCGCGCGCCAGACCTGATTTTCTGCGTGGTGGCGGGCGCGGCGAGCGTCCTGTGGTTCGAGTTTTTCAAGCGCCCCGAACGAACACCGAAAACCGGAACGGCCCCGCGGGCCTGAATCGCCTCAGACGCGCTGCGCCTGCGGCGCCCGCAGAATCTGCAGAATGCTGCCGCGCACCGGCGGCGTGAGATATGCCAGCCGCAGCAGCGACGACGTGAACGGCACGCGCCGGTTCCACGGCATGAGCACCAGCGTGCGCGCTAGCGGGCAGTAGCCGGCGAGCACTAGGGCCGAGGTGCCCACGAGCTGAAGGTGATGGATGAAATGCAGCGGCGCCCACAAACCGAGCGCCAGGAATCCCAGATAGGCGAAACGTATCTGGGCCGCAAACGAGACCGGATTGCGGTCCCGCCAAGCGAAGTGCAGGTACTGCCACGCGGTGAGCGCCATGGTGTAAAAAATGCCCTCGGCCCAACCCGCGAGCGTCGCGCCCAGCAAGCCGACGGTCGCGAGCCAGTACCACCAGCTGATATGACGAACCTGATACGCGAGCATGATCTGGTCTCCAAAATCTGAACTATCGCTCTCGCGCCGCTTTCAGCGTCATCCGTTACTGCGTTTACTTGCGGGCGAAGAAATTCGCGCCGTGCACGCGCAGGTCCTTCGACACTTTGCCCTCCGCCGACGTGTTGCGGAAGCAGTCGAAGCGCTCGGTGTAGCGCCCGTTGCGCAGGCCGGCCGCGGCCGCGACCTCGGGCAGCTCCGTCGCCGGCAGCGCGCCGCCGATGCAGGCGGCCCACAGATCGGGGTCGACGCGCGCCTCCATCCTGAGCTCGCGCGCTACCACGACGTCGGCCAGGTACAGGCGCCCGCCGGGCTTGAGCACGCGATAGATCTCCCGAAACACGCGGGTCTTGTCGGGCGCGAGATTGACCACGCCGTTCGAGATCACGATATCAACGCTCGCGTCCTCAACAGGCAAGTCCTCGTACACCCCGGCGCGGATGTCCACGATGCCGCTCAGACCGGCCCCGTGCGCGGAGGCGGTCGCGCTTTCGCGCATCGCCGGCGTCATGTCGACGCCGATGGCGCGGCCGCGCGGCCCCACGCACAAGGCCGCGAACAACAGGTCCATGCCGGCGCCGCAGGCATGATCCAGCACGGTCTCGCCGGGCAGGATCGGCCCGATGCAGTGCGGATTGCCCACGCCCGCGAAGCGGGCGGTGGCGCGCGTCGGAATCATCGCCAGTTTCTGCCGGTCGTACTTGAGATACTCCACTGCGTATTCCGGACCGCGGTGAAAATGGAAGTCGCCTTCGGGCTCGCGCGCCACGCGATCGTAGGTCGCGATCACCTGGGCGCGAAGACGTTCGGTATCGAATCCAACAGGACAGGTCGCAGCCATATATCCTCCTTACACTGTTCGTCGCTGCATCTCGATGCGATCAGTCGATGCTGACGATCGGGACCAATGCATCGCCGATGCGTTTGCCCTGTTCGGGCGTGATCAGACGGGCAAGAATTGCGCCGAAACGCGGTTCCTGAACGCCCGAAATGATGTATTGCCAGCGATACGCGGCCAGCGTGCCGGCCCGCACGCGTTCGTTCTCGTCCGGCGTGAGGGTGCGTCCGCAGATGGCAGCGAAATATTCGGTGTCGGCGTCCGCCTGCGCCTGGAGCATCCCGTCCACCGCCGCGACCAGCTCGATCAGGTCGTTCACCGCGCGGTCACGCTCCGCGGGCGAGAGTTTGGCATCCTCGCGCTCCCACTCGAGCTCGTCCATGATCGCGTGCTGGGATTCTTCCCTCCAATGAAACAGGAACACATCCTTGAAAAGCTCGGAGAGGTTTTCATCCGGCTCGATGCTCTGGCGGTAATGCGTCTGGGTGAAAAGTTCGATGTGGCAGGTCAGTGCCAGGACTGCCCAGGTGGATTTGCCAAGCACGACCGAGGCCACTTCATCGGGTTGCGGAAGGAAACGGTAGCCCGCGGGCATGCGGCTTCCGATCATGGATTCGAGGCGGCGGAAGAGTTCCTGATGCTTGAGTTCCTCATCGCTGAAGCGCACGAGGGCTTCGAGCGCGGTCTGGTCGCCGAGCCAGTGATCGCGGCTCACCTCGAGAACCTTGGCGTTGATGAATCGCTCCACCAACCCGAACATGTTGGCGTAGGTACGCCCCTGAATCTGGCTGAGCAAGCGTTTTTCCCCGTTGCTCAGGAACGCCAAGCGGTCGAGCTTTGAGACGCCATCCGGCAGAAACTTCCTGGAAAAATCAAGGTCGCGCCCGCGAATGACGTCCCGATCGATATCCCAGCGGATGCGCTTGGACGCCGCTATGCACTTGGCATAACGCGATGTGTCTGTCCGATACTGTGTGGTCTGCATGACATTTCTCCTGTCGTTCGTAATCAGTTCAGTGGATGGGCACCTTCTGTTCCCGGGTCTTATAGGACTGCGCGGGTTGCGTTCATATTGCCTCCTGTTTGCTGTTGTAGACCGGACGTGGCCCACTGTTGCCTTGTTACTTGCGAGTGATGACGATTTCGAGGTACTCGCCGGGCACGACAAGCGAGTTCGGTCCGCCCACGTTCAGGCGCTCGAGGAGCGCGGTAATGTCTTCGGTCAAACGCCCCTGGCGCGTGGGGTCGAGCGCGGCGTAGGCCTTGAGCGTTGGTCCGTAGAAGCTGCGGAACACCTCGACCCAGTGCGCGGCGGATCGATAGCGAAAGTTGAAGTCACGGCGCACGCAGCGGATGTCGGTCGCTTCCGGGCCGAACAGCTCGACGATCCGCGGCTCGGAACCCCACAGCATCGGCGACTGTACGCCCGCCGGCGGTGGAACGTAGGCCGCGATCACGCGAAAGAGATCGCCGAGGAAACCTTCCGGCGTCCAGTTCGCCATACCGATGCGGCCACCGCTACGCACCACGCGCAATAGCTCGCGCGCTGTCTTGCTCGGCTCGGGTGTGAACATCGCGCCGAACGTGGACAGTGTCACGTCAAAGGCGCCGTCTTCAAACGGCAATGCCTCGGCATCGGCCACTTTGAATTGGATGTCCAGTCCTTGGGCCTTTGCCCGCGAGGCACCTTTTTCGAGTAGGTCCGGCACATAGTCGGTCGAGGTCACCTGGGCGAAGCGGCGTGCGGCCGCCAAGGTGGCGTTACCGTTACCCGCGGCCACGTCCAATACACGCTCGCCCGCACGTACGTCCGCCGCCTCCGCCAGCAACTCGCCGACGATTTGGAGCGTAGTGCCGATGATGGCAAAGTCGCCACTGGCCCAAGTCGCCTGCTGACGTTGCTTAATGGCGTTGAAATCAACTTTGGCGTTGGCAGCGGCCGATACTTTGGCCGAAGCAACCGAAGTAGAAACATTCAGTCCTTGACTCATGTGAATTCTCCCGATGATTGATGGAAATGATTAAGCCCGCCACGTGACGGTGGCTGACGGTCCTGGCCCTGGTCACATGCCGATCAGCCGCGCGTCGTATCCGCGACGCACAACGGCGGCGAGAATCTTCTGCGAGTCGACGATTTCAGAGTCATAGTCGACGAGCACCAGACGGCCCGTTCTCGAACTCACGTGCGCCCGGGCAACGCCCTCGATCCCGTTGAGCTCGCCTTCCAGCTCGTCTCCGCGCTTGCGGCTGAGCACCTGTTTCACATCCACCACCACGTTGGCCTTGTTCGCTTGCATGACACTTGTCTCCGGTTCAGATTGCTGTTTGCCTGGGTCGGCGGTCCGTTGTCGGCCTCGCCTACCCGCCTGCAGCGGCGCTCTGCCTTTCCATCGACGCGGACCGCCTCTGCACGGGACGAACTCTAGGCCCGGTGTGTATCGGCATGATTTCGCGCCAGGGGATTTTTGTTATCGGTTTGTATCGGCGTGTTGCTATAATCCCGGCGTTGATCAGGTCGGACCCGGGAGAAAGCGTGGAGAATAAACAACGCGTTCTGGTTGTCGACGACGAAGCTGAAATCCGCGAGATGCTGTCCGAATACCTCAATTCCCACGGCTTCGAGGTGCTGACGGCGGACGGTGGCAAGGCCATGCGCGAGCTGCTGGCGAAACAAGTCCCGGACGTGGTGCTGCTGGATGTCAACCTGCCGGGCGAGGACGGACTCGCGCTGGCGCGCTACGTGCGCGAGCGGTTCGACCTGCCGATCATTATGGTGACCGCGGCCGACGAGGTCGTGGACCGGGTGGTCGGGCTCGAGGTCGGCGCCGACGATTATCTCACCAAGCCCTTCGACCCGCGCGAGCTGCGCGCCCGCATCAAGACCGTGCTGCGCCGCTACCGGCACGCGGCCCCGGCGACGCGCGTCGCGCAGGAATCCACGGGTCGGCGTATTGCCTTCGGACGCTGCACGCTCGACCTCGACAAGCGCCAGCTGCTCGACGCCGATAGCCGCGAAATCCCGCTCACCAGCATGGAATTCGAGCTGCTCAAGGTCTTTGCCGAACGCCCCAACCGGGTGCTGACACGCGATCAGATCCTGAACATCACGCGCAACCGCGACTGGGACCCCTTCGACCGCAGTATCGACATCCGCATCGCGCGCCTGCGCAAGAAAATCGAGGTCGACCCGGACAAACCTGGCACCCTCAAGACCGTGCGTGGCTCGGGCTACATGTTCGTGCCGAACGCCGACTGAGCCCGCCCGGGGCGGTTGTAGCGTTTTGTTTCAATTGTTTCCGGTTTGTAACACCGCCTTGGCAGGGGCCGGGGCGGGGGTACACTAGCAACTGACCAGCCCATGACCATGCAACCGGAATCTTTCATGCCGCCAATGTCGCGCGACGCGGACAGCGTCCTTGCCCTGCAGCAGATTCTCGACCACGCCACCGCCGTGGTGTACGTCAAGGATCGCGATGGCCGCTATCAATTCGCCAATCGCCTGTTCCTGGAATTGTTCGAGCTCGAGCAGGCCGCGATTCTCGGTCACACCGACGCCGAAATTTTTCCGCCCGAGACGGCCGCGAACCTGCGCCGCAACGACACGCTCGTGTTCGAGCGCAACGCCCCGATCGAGATCGAGGAACAGGTGCCGCAACAGGACGGCACGCACACCTATCTGTCGCTCAAGTTCCCGCTGCGCAACAGCCGCAACGAGGCCTATGCCGTGTGCGGCATCTCCACCGACATCACCGCGCGCAAACGCACCGAGGAAGTGCTGCGCCAGTCGGCGCTCGGTGTCTCCGGCGCGGGCGACGGCGATATCTTCGCGGCGCTGGTGAGCTATTGCGCCAACGCGCTCAACGTGGACTACGCCGTCATTGCCCTGCCGTGCGAGAACAAACCGGGGCGGATGCGCACCATCGCGCTGCACGCCCAGGGCCGCATCGTTGACAACATCGAGTACGATCTCGCCGGGACGCCCTGCGCTGACGTCGTCGGCCGGCAGTTCCGTTTCCACGCGCGCGACTTCCGGCGCCTGTTTCCCGGGGACAACATGGTGTCGCACCTCGGCGTCGAGAGCTACGCGGCTTATCCGCTGACCGACTCGCAGGGCCGCGCGCTTGGCCTGATTGGCGTGATGCACAGCCAGCCGCTCGCGGATGAACGGCTGGCCGAGTCCATGCTCAAGATCTTCGCCGCGCGCGCGGTCGCCGAGCTGGAACGCGAGCAGGTCGAAGCCGCACGGCGCGCCTCCGAGGAGGCACTGCGTGCCAGCGAGGAGCGCTATCACACGATATTCAGCGCCTCGGTCGACGGGCTCGCCTTGTGCACGCCCGACGGGCGCATCATGGACGCCAACCCGGCTTTTTGTCGCCTGCACGGCTACACGCGCGAGGAACTGCTGGCGTCCGAGTCGTTCCAGTTCGTGCACCCGGACAGTCATCTGCGCTGCTGGGCGTTTTTCGAGGCCGCGAGCGCTGGCCACAGCCTGAAGTCCGAAGCCAGGGCCCGGCGCAAGGACGGCACGATCTTCGAGGCCGAGGTCCACGGCGTGCCGGTGCACTACGGCAACGAGCCGCACCTGCTGCTGATCATGCGCGACATCACCGAACGCAAGCACGCCGAGCGCGAGCGTATCCGGCTCGAGGCACAGCTACGCCAGGCGCAAAAGATGGAAGCCATCGGTCATCTCACCGGCGGCGTGGCGCACGATTTCAACAACATTCTCACCGCGGTCATGGGCTACGTCGCCATGGCGCAAGAACGCGTCGCATCCCAAGGCGACGAGAAGCTCGACATGTATCTCGACCGCGCGCTGCGCTCGGGTCGCCAGGCGCGTGACCTGATCCAGCAAATGCTCACCTTCTCGCGCGGCCAGCGCGGCGAGCCGCGCGCGCTGCGGCTCCCGCCACTGGTGAAGGAGTCGGTCAAGCTCATGCGCTCCACGCTTCCGTCCAGCATCGAGTTCGACACCGAGCTTGACGCTGCGCTGCCGGCGGTGCTGCTCGACCCAGTGCATCTCGAGCAGGTGCTGATGAACCTGTGCATCAACGCGCGGGATGCCATGCAAAGCGCCGGCACGCTGCGCATCGCGCTCAAGAAGACCGCTCACCGCGACAGTGTCTGCACCTCCTGTCACCAGCCGGTGCGCGGCGCCTACGTCGAGCTGGCCGTCAGCGACACCGGCCCCGGCATCTCTGCGGAGGTCATCGAGCGCATGTTCGAGCCGTTCTTCAGCACCAAGGAGACCGGTAAAGGCAGCGGCATGGGGCTCTCGACCGTACACGGCATCGTGCACGAACACGGCGGGCATGTCATCGTCGAGACCGCGCCGCACGCGGGAGCGACCTTCCGCGTGCTTTTCAAGCCCATGTCAGGCGAAGGTGCAAGCGGTGTCGAGGAGGCGGAACCGGCCGGCGCGGCCACCGAAGTGCGCCAGCTCAACGGACGTGTGCTGGTGGTGGACGACGAGCCCGCGGTCGGCGAGTTCATGGCCGAGCTGCTGGCGAGCTGGGGGCTGGAGGTGATCGTAAAAAACAACGGCGTCGAGGCCGAGACGCTCCTCGCCGCCGATCCCGGCAACTTCGATCTTGTCGTGACCGATCAGACCATGCCGAAAATGACCGGGCTCGAACTCGCGCGCTGGCTCATGGGGGCGCACCCCGCGCTGCCGGTCATTTTGTATACCGGTTACACCGAGCGCCTGACCGAGGAACAGACACGCGCCGCCGGCATCCGTGCGCTCGTGACCAAGCCGGTCGACATCGCGGCGTTTTTTACCTTGGTACGCGAGATAATGAAGTAACGGGCACCAAAAAAAAAATCCCATCCACAGCGAACGCCATGTGGATGGGAATGGAGGAGCCGGTACGCCAGCTACTGGATATTCAGAATCTTCTCGGCCTTCGCGAGTGTGTCCAGCGATTCCTGATGCTTGCCCTGTTTGTGCAGGCTTTCACCTTCGGCGCGCAGGCGTTTGACCTCAGCCATTTGCTCGGCGCTGATGTTGGGCTTGGCCGCGAGCGCATCGTCGATCTTCTTCATTTCCTTGGGGCAATGGAAGGCATAGACATTGCCAGCCAGCGCAAGTCCGATCGCGGCGACGAGTAGGCGCAGTTTCATGGTGATCTCCTTGGGTCGGTTCTAATTGGCGGATACGGGTTCCGTATTCATGTAAACATTACCGGAACAATTTTATTCCCGCAGCGCGTTCCCGGATAAGCAAGATGTCCAAACGCCCTGAATCCGTGTGGGAAATACGCATCCGCTAAAATACCACCTCTTATCGGCGTTACTCTGATCTCGAACCACGCAAGCGCGGTTCATGCCCGTAGGAAGCGCGACCAGCGGCAACCGATTCCGACCCGGTTCGCCCTTATACGGGGCTTAACTGGCCGCCCCATGCAACATCCGAAAAAGCCGCGCGAGCTCGGGAAGCTGGTAGTTGGCGTTGAGGCCGCTGGGATTGGGCAGCACCCAAACCTTGCTATTGCCGATTGTCTCCGGCTGCTCGCCGATGTGAATGCGGTCACGATGGAAGGCGGCCCGAAACGCACCGACGCCGAGCACGGCGACGACACGCGGGCGATAGCGGCGGATTTTAGCCGTGAGGCGCGCGGCGCCGGCACGCAATTCCTTTTCCATAAGCTCCGCTGCATTGGCCGTGGCGCGGTTGACGAGATTGGTGATGCCGCCGCCGTATTTCAACAGTTCGCATTCTTCGTACGGGGTGAGCAAACGCGGCGTAAAACCGGATTTATGCAGCGCCGGCCAGAAACGGTTGCCGGGACGGGCGAAATGGTGCCGCACCGCGCCCGAGTAAAGTCCCGGGTTGATTCCGACGAACAGCACTCTTAAGCCCGGGGCGATGACGTCGGGGACGGTTTTATTGCGCGCCGCGAGCAGTTCTACCTTGCTCGGGCGGCGCGGCTCGACGTGCGGCGCTCTTCTCTTTGCTCGTGTCGCCATGTACCGTTTAAGCCTGCCACAACGGCGAACGGCTGGGAACAGGACATGCAACGGAACGAAACGGACCGAAAAGTCGCGCTCGTGACCGGCGCCGCCCAGGGCATCGGCAAGGCGATCGCGCAGCGCTTCCTGCGCGACGGCATGCGGGTCGCGATTCTCGACGCCGATGAGGAAGCCGGCACGCAAGCGAAAAACGAATTGCGTGCGCTGGGCGAGGTCAGTTTCCTGCCAACGGACGTCGGCGACGAGAATCAGGTAATCGTGGCGGTGAAGCGCACTGTGAACGGCTTCGGCGGTCTCGACGTGCTGGTGAACAACGCCGGCGTGTCGCACAACAAGCCGGTCACCGAGTTGGCGCTGGCCGAGTGGAACCGCGTTCTCGGCATCAATCTCACCGGCGCTTTCCTTTGTGCGAAATACGCGGCCAGCCATTTACGTGCGCGTCGCGGCGCAATCGTGAATATCGCCTCCACGCGCGCGCTCATGTCCGAAGCCAACACCGAGGCCTATTCCGCCTCCAAGGGCGGGTTGGTGGCGCTGACGCATGCGCTCGCCGTGAGTCTCGGGCCGGAGGTGCGCGTCAACTGCGTGAGCCCGGGCTGGATCGACGTGACTGCATGGAAAAAGTCGCGCCTCGCAAGACAAGCCGCGCTGAGCGAAGCGGATCACAAGCAACACCCGGCCGGGCGCGTCGGCAAGCCCGAGGACATCGCCGCGCTCGTCGCCTGGCTGGTCTCGGACGAGGCCGGCTTCGTCACCGGCGCGAACTATGTCGTCGACGGCGGCATGACGCGCAAGATGATCTACGCCTGAAACACCGATCAGGTTCCGCGGGCCATGCACCAACCGCCGGCGCTGACCCGCGCACATGCAAATCAGTTTTCAGGACGAAATTGGGGCTGATTCCCGCGCCGGCTGACGAGGCGACGGCAAAGGCGCAACGGTGGCCAGCTCCGCGATCAATTCCTTCTGACGTTCCTCCAGCAAATCGCAAACCTGGTCGTAATCCGCGCCCACGGCCTCGAACAGCCGCTGCACGGGAACGCCGAAACCGTCGAACGCATTGACCAGCGATTCGATGCGCGCCGGCAGCCGTTCCAGGAACTTCCGGCGCTCGGCTTCGGAAAGTCCCGCGAGCTCCTGCTTGAGGCGCGACATGCCGAAGGCGACGTGATCGATTTCGTCGGTCAGCGGAATCCGCAGCGATTCGCGCGTGCCGGGATCGGCGAGCGGCACGATCCGCTCCACCGCCTCGCTCCCCAGGGCTTCCACGCAGATGTAAAGATCGGCCAGGAAATCGATCCACGGCAGCGACTGGAAATGCTCGCGAATCATCTGCTCCTGTTCCGGCGTGATGAGTGGCGCCGGATCGGTGCCGAACTCGCGCATCCAGCGGTGCTGGATGGAAACGTGCCGGCTCTCGTCGCCGACCTGCTTGGCGAGCGCGAGCTCGGCGTCGACGTCGGGTGCCTCGGACAGTCGCTGGGCGCAGACTTCCATGATCAGGCGGTCGACCTGGGTGTAAAGCATCAGCAACTGGCCCATGGATTGACGGTAGCCGGTGTCATCAGCTGACTTTTTCAGATTCATAGGACTTTCCTCCTTGGGTTGGGGATACCCCAACTGGTGTTGGGGCGCAGGAACTTGGTACGACTGGCGGCACGCATCGCGGAAAATCGCAACAGCCGCCACAGCGGGCCCGCGATTCCCAGGGCGCGCAATACGCGCTGACTGGCTGGCAGCAACGGCGGACTCAAACCAGGCAACACCCAGTTGCCCGCCTCGAGCGCCTGACGCTGCAGAAAGCCGGGCAGAAAATCTCTCACCGCCGGCTCGACATAAAACGTGGGCAGGAGTCCCACATCTTCGGACGGAATCTTTCCTTCCGCAAGCAGCCGCCGGGTCAGTGGCGTTCCGGGGTACAGCCGGACGCCGGTCATGGCGACGACGGCGGTTGGCCGCATGGCGCGCAGCGCGCGACAGGTGGCGCGCACGCTGGATTCGGTCTCGCCGGGCCCGCCGAATATCACCGTATGACAGACACGCAGTCCGGCTTCCAGGCCATGCGCGTTGGCACGGCGCACGACTTCGGCATCGAACGATTTGCCAAGGCGTCCCAGCTGGCCGTCCTCCACGGCGTCGCTGCCGAGTTCCGTCCCTTCGCAACCGGCGCGCGCCATGAGGCGCGCTTGTTCACGGCCCAGCTTGACGGGTGTCGCATAACAACTCCAGCGCAGCCGCAGCCGGCGCCGCAGAATTTCCTCGCACAGCGCTTCCACGTGACCAACTGGAAAATTCAGGATGGAGTCGACAAAGAAGACGTCATGCGGCCCATAATCCGCCATCAGCGCTTCGAGTTCGTCCACCACGTCGCCGGCTTCGCGCGCGCGAAAGCGGTTCCCTTCCAGCAATGGATAAGTGCAGTAGTTGCACTTGAAAACACAGCCGCGCTTGGTCTGGACATTGCCCATCCCGCCGCGACGCACATAGCGTGGGTAATCGAAAAGATCGCGCGCCGGACGCAAGCCGGCGGCCCAATCCGGGCGCCGTCGGACCGGAACGATGGAAACCGGCGCCTCCGCCGACACGCGGCGACGGCCTATCACGCCCGGTATGCCGGTCGGATTTCCCTCGCCATCGAGCGCCGCCAGCAGTTCCACAAATGCCTGCTCGCCTTCACCGGCCACGCCCCAGTCGCCATCCAGGGCCTCCATGTATTGCTCGGGCATGATCCCGAAACCGGACCCGCCCAGGACAATCGGCGCGTATGTTACGGCCCGGAGCGTATCCATGACCTCACGATGCGGGCCGAGATATTCCACGGTAAGCGGATAGGCGGCATTGTCGATGTTGCGAATTGAAAGACCGACGACGTCGGGCTGAAATGCGTTCGCTTGCCGGCGCAGGTCGTCGAGCGGTCGCGACCCGAAACAGAGATCGGCCGCCGCCACCTCGTGTCCCGCCTGGCGCGCGGCGGCGGCAATATAAGCCAATCCCAGCGGGAAAATCGGATCGGGAATCCGTTCTCTGTTCGCCGAAACCAGGAGAACCCGCACGGGTTGCTCTCTCGCCGTGCTCAGGAGGCGGGCCGGACGACAGTGAGTTTCCCTTCCATGCCGCGTTCGCGGTGACTCTTCATGAAAGGAAGTTTTTTGTTGCAGTAAAAAACGTAACTGCCGGGTGTCTGCGGCGTGAAGCGCAGCGTGGCGGATTTGCCCGCCGAAATATTCTCGCTCAGATCCATGCCAGCACTTTGGTCCTTCAGCGTGAAATTATGTGGTGTAATCTTGTCGTCGTTCACCAGCGTCACCTCCACCGGCCGTCCGGCAATGACCTCGACGGCATCGGGATGGAAACGGTAATCCCCCAGATGGATGGTTAACTTCTGCGCCTCGGCATCCGCGGCAAACCCCGCGGCCGGGCTCGCTGCGAGGAGTGCGCATGTCAGAACAAGCCACAGTCCGGCATTTTCAGATGTTTCTTTTCTTTCCAGTTTTGGGTCCATCACGTCCTCCTGAACGATCGTTCCCCGGATTCTTTGACGAGCCGACCACGCTGACTGGCTGTGCGAAACGCCAGGATAATCTATCATGGCGAACGCCTCCTGGGAGAGCGATGTCACTGCTCACAATGAATTCTCGGGCCCGACAAATACTGTTAACACCGGTGGGTCATTTTTATTCCCTTGCTCGCCGTACATTTTTCTTCGACTGGCGAATATCCGCCTGGTTCATTGCGTGGATATTCCTGGTGTCCGGATCGTTGTTTGCGGGTGAATCAGCCACGCGGGCAGTCGCTGCCGCGGACCCGCGACTGCTCCGGAACGGCTGGCACCTGGTGACGGATCTCCAAGGAATACAGGTTTATAACCGCCCTTGGCCGCATTCGGCGATACCCGAAGCGCTGGCGCGCGCCGTGATCCGCGTTCCCCCCAAACGCCTCGGCACCGTGATCACCGATTATGATCACTTTGCCGAGTTCATCCCCTACGTCACCAGCAGCAGGATCCTGCGGCAAGAAGGCGCGACATGCTACGTGCACCAGCACTTGCACTTTCCCGGGCCGCTGGCGGACCGCCATTACACCATTGCCAGCAATGCCCTGAGCCGGCCGTGGGAAAACACTTTCCGTGTCGAGTGGCATCTGGTCCCGGAAAATGGCAAGGCCCCATCGCGCGAAAAAGGAATCACGCCCTCCGCATTCGACGGGTTCTGGGATTTAACGCCGGATGAGAGCGGATTGACTACGGAAGCGGTTTATTCCATTCACTTCGATCCCGGCGGCGCGTTGCCATCCTGGTTGGTGACAATGGCCATGAATCGTTACCTGCCGAGGGTCGTCGAGGCGGTCCGCATCAGGGCTTTGCCGTCGGCCGCCGGCGACACGAGGAAGGTCGAACCCGTGGTGGTAAAGCAACCCTGATCGGACGCAGATTATCCGTCGTGGGCCCGGCGCAGGCTTGCTTCCAGTCCGACGGGATCGATGGGAAACGTCAGGGATTCGTGGATCGGGAAGCGAGAGGTCAGTTTCACCAGTTGATGCTCGTGTTCCTTCTCATAGAATACGATCACTTTCGTTTTGGTCGAGCGCTGCACCACCGCAAGCAGGGACTCGAGGCTGCTGGTGCGATCGCGGAAATCCGACTGGAAGTTGAACTCCGCAACGATCACGTCGGGATCGCTTTTCTTGAGCAGCCCAAGCGCCTTGCGCACCGAGGCGACCGATTCGACTTCATAACCGGCCTGCTGGTATAGCGATCTGAAATCGGGATATCCGCCGAGTTCGATGATGGACAGCAGTTTGCGCCGGGCGATGGGAGGTGCGGGACGATTCATGCATTCGGCTCCTCGGCAAAATCATCGCTGCATCGCCGGATTTTCGCAATGCGGCTCGCATTACGAACGCCGCTTCGCACGGGCCGTAGGTTGTGCCCTCCATGGGTCGTCAGGCCAGGGATGCTTCGGATACCGTCCCTTCAGTTCCTTTTTCACTTCCGCGTAGGTCCGTTCCCAGAAACCGCGCAGATCCTGCGTAACCTGGATCGGCCGTCGCGCCGGCGATAACAGATGCAGCGTCACCGGGACCTTGCCCCAGGCCACGCGCGGGGTGTCAGCGAGGCCGAACATTTCCTGCAGTTTTACCTTGAGCACCGGCGATTCCCCGGGGATGTACTCCAGGCGCACGCGCGAACCGCTCGGTACCTGAAGATGAGTTGGCGCCCCTTCTTCCAAGCGCCGACCCATGTCCCAATCGAGCTGCGCCCGCAGAATCGAAAGCAGGTCGAGCCGCGCCAGATGCTCGCGCCGCGTCACGCCATCGAGGTACGGCCCGAGCCAGGTTTCCAGCGTCGCCGCCAGCGCCGCGTCCGAGACATCCGGCCAGTTCTCCTGCGGCAGCCAATGCCGCAACGACAGGACGCGCGCCTGCCAATCGCGCGCCTCGCGCGTCCACGGCAAACCTTCGAGACCGAGCCGGCGGACGCCGTCGAGCATGGCCGCGCGCATTTTATCCGGATCGGGTTTGGACAACGGCCGGCTGTCGAACACGAGCGCGCCGAAACGTTCCTCGCGCCGCGTGATCACGGCCTGGTCCTGGACGTCCCAGCGAATCACGTCCTCGTTCCGGATATGCGTTGGAAAATATGTGCACAGGTTTTCCAGGCTCATCGGGGCGGCGAGATAAATAAGTCCCTCGGTTTCCCCGGCGTCGATGCTGGCCGCCGCGATGCAGGGTTGGCGCAGGCGCAATTCGGATTCCGGCAGTCGCGCGCCGCGGCCCGAGGCCAGCAGATAACGGGCCTCGCCGGGCGCCCGCGCCAACGCCACGCGATCCGGATAGGCCAGGGCGAGCAACAATCCCGCTTGTTCGATTTCACCATCGTGACCCGATCGGACCGCGAGCAGTCGCTGCAACTGCTGTACCGCCTGATTGACGCGCGCGCAAGCGGCGGGATCGGCTTGATGTTCCTGCGCACCCTGGCGTCCCCGCCGGCGAAATGCGTGCAACGCCTCGAGCCGCAATGAAAAATCGGCCGCTCGCCGCGCTTCGCCGAGGAGCAAGTCGCGCTCGGAAAGCAATGCGGCGATATCACATGCGAGCGCGCCCAGACCGAGCCGTTCGGCCGTGAGCAACATGTGCGACAACCGCGGGTGCAGCGGCAGACGCACCATCGCGCGGCCGGTCTTGGTGATATGCCCTTCCCCGTCCTCGGCGGCAAGGGCGTCCAGCTCCACCAGCAGCTCGCAGGCCTGGGTGAACGCGGCTTCCGGCGGCGGATCGAGCCAGCTAAGGGCGCGCTCGTCGCGCACGCCCCAGGCGGCCAGCTCCAACGCCAGCGGCGCAAGATCGGCGGTGCGAATCTCCGGCAGCGCCTGCGGAATCAAACCGCGCTGCGTCGTCTCGCTCCAGAGGCGGAAACACACCCCCGGCGCCGTGCGCCCAGCGCGGCCGGCGCGTTGCTCGGCGGAAGCCCGTGAAATGCGCGTGGTGGTGAGACGCGAAAGGCTTGAAACCGGATCGAACTGTGGCACGCGCACGAACCCCGAGTCGACCACGATGCGCACGCCCTCGATCGTGAGACTGGTTTCGGCGATCGGCGTGGCCAGCACCACCTTGCGCCGGCCCGGGGCAGGCTGAAGCGCGCGATCCTGCGATTCCCAGGACAAGTCCCCGTAAAGCGGGAACACCGCCGCGCGCGATTCGAGATTTTGCTCCAGCAGCTCCTGGGTGAGACGGATCTCCCGCGCGCCCGGCAGGAACGCGAGCACGTCGCCATCGTGCTCGTCGAGCGCGCTCCGGATTGCACCGCTCGCGAGCGACGGCAGCGGTTCGACTGAATCGCGCGGAAGATAATTGATCTCCACGGGATAACTGCGCCCGTGGCTCGTGACGATCGGCGCCTCACCCAGCAGCCGCGCGACGGATTCGCCGTCAAGGGTCGCCGACATCACGAGAATCTTCAGATCCTCGCGCAGCACCTTCTGGCTATCCAAGCACAGCGCCAGCGCCAGGTCGGCGTGCAGGTGGCGCTCGTGAAACTCGTCGAAAATTACCAGCCCGACGTTTTTCAGCTCGGGATCGGTTTGCAGGCGGCGCGTAAGGATCCCTTCGGTGAGCACCTCGATGCGCGTCTTCGCCGAAATCTTGCTGTCGAAACGGATGCGGTAACCGACCGTCTCGCCCGGCGCCTCACGGAGCAGCTGCGCCATGCGCGCGCAGGCCGCGCGCGCCGCCAACCGCCGCGGTTCGAGAATCAGTATGGTGCGCCCGGCAAGCCAGGGCTCATCGAGCAGCGCGAGCGGCACCACCGTGGTCTTGCCCGCGCCGGGCGGCGCCTGCAGCACCACGGCGGTGCGGGTGGCGAGCGCCGCGCGCAGCTCGGGCAACACGTTGTCGATGGGCAGACCGCTCATGGGCCGCGAGTCTACTCGAAATGCCGGCGCGCGCTAAGTCGACGGCGACGACAGTTTCTTTTTGACCTCCCGGAGGGGTCGTGAACAGGCGCCGCACTCCTGGTAGAACGCACGCGTCTTCGCGTGGGCGCGCGGCTGGCGAACGGATGCAATGACTGTCGCCCCGCGAGAATTACGTTTGTTGGCGGGACATTCGGACCGGGGTTCATGATCCCTTTCCCGTTCACGGGAAGTTCCGTCCGGTCTTGCCGCTGGCCCCGCCGGCGCCCGCGCTGGCCCGAGGCCGGGGCAGCCACTACTATAAAAATCAGACATGGAAATTCACCGCACGCTGGTCGCGCCGGACGGCGTCACACTCGGCTATCGCGTTATTCGCGGCGAGACGCCGAGGCGCCTGATCGTGCTGCTGCACGGAATGGCGAGCAACATGACACGCTGGTCTGAGTTCGTCGAACGCACGACGCTGAAACAGAGTTGGGACATCATGCGCCTGGACCTGCGCGGGCACGGCGAATCGTTCTGGCGTGGCGCACTCGGGATCGATCGCTGGTGCGAAGATCTGGAAAATATTCTGGACACCGAAGGTTACGCGCAAGCGCTGTTCATCGGTCACAGCCTCGGCGCCCAGGTGGCGGTGCGGTTCGCGGCACGCCGTCCCGCGCGCGTTCGCGGTCTGGTGCTGATCGACCCGGTCTTCCACCAGGCCCTGCGCGGTGGAATGCTTACCGCCAGCCGCATGAAACCCGCAATACGTTTGCTCATCGGATGGATTCGCCTGTTGAACGGGTTCGGTCTGCGCCGGCGCCACATTCCGAACCGCGACCTGCGTGAATTGGACGAGGCCACACGGTCGAGATTCCTGAACTTGGGCAAGCAGCAGGAAATGATCGCGCTGTATTCTTCGCCGTGGGAAGACCTCAAATTCTTTCCAACGGCTAGCTTCATGCAGGAGTTACTGGAAATGATTCGACCGCTGCCGCCGCTATCGTCCCTGCCGATGCCGATTCTGGCGTTACTATCCACCGGCATCACCTACACCGATCCGGTGCTGACACGGCAGATGCTGGCCGATCATCCGCAAACGGAGATCGTGACGATCGACGCCTATCACTGGCCACTCACGGAGAAACCGGAACAGGTGCGCGAGGCGATCGAGCGATGGTGCGAGCAGCTACCGCCGTAAATTTACCTTGGCTCGCCGGACCAGTTGTACCCGCGCACGATGCCCTGCCGGTCGAACTTGATCTGCAGGATTTTCAGGCGCGCACCTGCGACTGCGTGGTCACGCCGCGCTGCACCTTGGACTCGAAGGCGCTAAGTTCGAAGTTCCTACCGACCTGAACGGTGCTGCACGCGCCCAGCACGGCCGCCAGCAGCGCGATCGCGGACAGCGCTACGCGGGCACGAGATTTGACCAGCATATTGATTTCCTCCTGACCGGTCGAACGAGTCACGAAACTAACGTTTCCGCTATCACCTCGCACGTGACGCGCGACCATCCCGGCGGATGGGCGGATGAATGGCATAACGGGTTCATGCCAGCAGCACCGCCACGACGCCGGTGATGAAAATACCGTCGAAGGTGCCGGCGCCCCCGATCGAGGCGAAGGGCGTGCCGAGCTTGCGGATGTCGGGTATCCGCAGCAGGTCGGCGCCAATAATCACGCCGAGCGTCCCGGAGATGTACGCCAGCGGCGCGCTGTGCTCGCTGTCCAGCAACAAGGCCAGGGTGGCCGCGATCACGGGCGGTACGAACATTGGCATGCCGATGCCGATCCCCGGCATCGGGCGGCTGATCAGGCGGCTCACGACGGCAATCAGGGCAATGGCGAACAACACCGGCCCCCATGGCAACGGTTCGCGCACCAGGAGATAGATGGAGAAAGCGGCCGGGATCAGACAACCGCCGACGTTGACCGCCACCAGCGTTTTCCCGTGGAACTCGCGCGCCTGTTGGCGCAGCAGCCGGCGCAGCGCCGGCGGCACGGCCGGCGGCAGCGGCGCGGATTCCGCGGTCATGCTGAAAAGCGGCAGATTGACGGCGCTGCCGAAGAGCGAGACGAACAACAGCAGAAACGCCGAGTGTGGCGTCAGCCCGAGCTTGTCGAACGCGATCGTCAGCGCGCCGAGCTGGACGATCGCCAGCAACAAGCCGAGGGCGACGATGAAAACCAGCAACGGCAGCGGTGAATACGGCAGGCGCACGATTCTCGTCTCCTTCGACGTGAAATCCGCGCCTCGGTTTCACCGCGCCGCCGGGCGCGACGTCAGGGCTGTATCGCGACGAACAGCTTCTGGCCGTTGCGGTTGATCAACAGCAGCAAATTGCCCTTCTTCGGCAACTTGGCGGTCAGGCGCTTGAACTCGGCGATATTGCGCACCGCGTGACGGTTGATTTCGAGAATCACGTCGCCTTCCTGCAGGCCGGCGGCCTCGGCGGCGCTGCCGGATTCCACGCCGGTGATCACCACGCCGACGGTGCCGCTCGGCAG
>DASPRK010000126.1:0-7242 GCA_035624495.1 Methylomirabilis sp. (SeqCode)
GAGCGGTCCCCTTCGACGGGGACCACCGCGCTCGCCCACACTGGCTCGACGGCGCGGGCAGGCTCCGTGCTTCGCCCGTCGCCGCGCGCCTACCGCGGACTACTCGCCTCGGCGCTTCGCGCCTTCCATGGCTCGCAGCGGTTGTTTCTTTTTGATTAATTATTTTAGGCAGCGCAGTTGAAATTTTTTTGCATTCAGCCGCATTGGAAGCAGCTTGTCAAGTTACCGGAATATGTAAAGCTTTCGTGAAGATGATGAGGAAAGAAAACAAATCAGCAGCTTGAGAAGGCCAGTTTAAGAAGGTCCCCATGTCTCGTGGTGGAACAGCGAATTGTTTGGTGGGTTACGGCAAAAACCGCCTAACCCACCCTACATATAATTTTCCCGCGCCCAGCTGCGCTGTATCCGGGCTGCATTAGTTTTTCGGCACCCGCACCAACTTCGTCCCCGACCACCGGTCGTGCCACGCGCGCTTGTCGCGGTCGTACAGGATCCAGAAAAATCCCAGGCCCAGGCAGAGCAGGGAAACCAGCGCAAAGCCGAAGCGCTTGGAGGCGATGACCCAGGTGACCGGGCCGCCGTCGGCACACACCAGCTTGATCCGCCAGGTGCGCATGCCGAGCGTCTGGCCGCCGTGGACCCAGAACCAGGCGAAATAGAGGAACCAGATGGCGAACAAGTACGTCTGGTACAGCGAGTACGCCACTTGCCCGGGCCGATGGCCGCCGGTGACGAAAGCGTACGGGAAGCTCATCAGCAACAGCAGGGCGAGCAACAGCAGGAAGTCGTAGGAGATGGCGCCGAGGCGGAGCAGGAAGCCGGGGGGAGACATGTCAGGTGTCATAGGGCGTTCCCGGGATGGCAGAATCTCGCATTGAAAAAAACCTGTCGTCGGCACGAGACGGCGCGCAAGGTTATCGGCGAGGGCGGAATATATAAGGAGCGCGCCCGCAGGGTATTATTTGCCCATGTATAAAAAATGTTCATCTTGAAAACCGCGCGGTACGTAAACCCATTTGGCCAGCCGGCCGGGCGATTACGCACAAACTTATGCACAGATTTTGTGAGTAGTTTAACTGCCCGCAAGTTACTTATCCCGTTTATCCGAAACAGGAAAATTCAGGAACCGCCGCTGGATCGCGCACTATACGAAAGCTGCGCAATAGGATAACCTAATAACTCGCTGATGAATGAGGGGACGCTCCTACCTTGCACGGGTTGCACCTGTCATTTCCCCGGGAATCTTAAGTGCTGGCCAATACCGTCTCGCTAAATCTGATCGAACTCGGGCACTTCTGCGCCTACCTCGCCATGATCGTGGCGCTGGTTCAGGGAGTCGCGCCGATCGCCGCGCATCTGTTGAAGCAGCCGCGCCTGGCGCAGCTGAGCGTCAACGCCAGCGTGGCGGTGTTCGCGCTGACCACGATCGGCGGTCTCAGTCTGGTGCACGCCTTTGTCACCAGCAATTTCTCGGTCCAATACGTCGCGCTCAATTCGAACACGCTGTTGCCCATCTTTTATAAGGTGGCGGCCCTGTGGGGCGGGCACGAGGGCTCGCTGTATCTGTGGGTGTGGATCCTTACCTTATATACGATGATTGTCGGCTGGCACGGGCGCAAGCAATACCCGGAACACCTGCCGGTCATCCTCGCGGTCGAGGGCTGGCTGATGGTCGGTTTCTTTGGCCTGATCCTGTTCCTGTCGAACCCATTCACGCGGCTGTTCCCGGTGCCGGCGGAGGGCAACGACCTCAACCCGCTGTTGCAGGATCCCGGCATGGTCGGGCATCCGCCGATGCTGTACCTGGGTTACGTCGGCTTCTCGGTGCCGTTCGCCTTCGCCATGACGGCGCTGATCACGCGCTGGCGCAGCGAGCTGTGGGTCGGGTTGATCCGGCGCTGGGCGCTGATCGCGTGGGGATTTCTCACCACCGGCATCATCCTCGGCGGCTGGTGGGCCTATTACGAACTCGGCTGGGGCGGTTACTGGGCCTGGGACCCGGTCGAGAACGCCTCGTTCATGCCGTGGCTGCTCGGCACCGCGCTGGTGCACTCGATAACGGTGCAGGATCGCCGGCGCATGCTGCACGCCTGGAACATCTTCCTCGTCATCTCGACGTTCTCGCTCTCTCTTTTGGGAACCTTCCTGGTGCGCTCGGGCGTGCTGTCCTCGGTGCACGCGTTCGCGGTCGATCCGGGGCGCGGCGCCTACATCCTCGCGTTCATGACGATCGTGCTGGTCGTATCCTTCGGCATCTTCATGGTGCGCGGCCGTTACCAGGAGGCGGAAGAAGCGATCACGTCGTTCCTGTCGCGCGAGTCGCTGTTCGTCTGGAACAACGTGCTGTTCCTGGTCGCCTGCGCCAGCGTGCTGCTCGGCACACTTTATCCGCTGGCGCTCGACGCCCTGCGCGGGGAAAAGATCACCGTCGGCGCGCCGTACTTCAACAGCGTCATGGTGCCGATTTTCCTGGCGATGATCCTGCTCATGGCGGTAGGCCCGCTGGTGCCGTGGCGCAAGGCCAACCCGCAGCGTCTGCGTTCGCGCCTGCTGTGGCCGGCGGCGATCGGCGTCGCCGTCACGGTGGGAATGTTCCTGGCGATGCCGCGAGCGCATTGGACCGGCCCGGTCGCGGTCGGCTTCGCGTTGTTCGCGCTCTCGAACCTGCTGACCGACTATCTGCGCGCCGTCGCGCAACGTCGCCTGCAACTGAAGGAAAGTTTCAGCCGCGCCGGCGTGAAGACCGTGCTCGGCAATCGACGCCATTACGGCGGCATGATCGTGCACTTCGGCATCGTGATCATCACCCTCGGGCTGGTCGGCTCGGGATTGTTCCGCTCTGAGACGACGGTGACCATGGGCCCGGGCGACGTGGCCGAGGTCGCCGGCGAGCGCCTGCAGTTCGAAGGCGTGACCCGGTTCCACCGCGAAAATTACGACACCGTCCAGGGACGGCTGACGCTGCTCAACAGCGGCCGCGAGGTCAAGCCGGAGCGCCGGACCTATCCGCGCCAGGAGGCTCCGACGACCGAGACCAGTATCGACTCGACGGTACTGCGCGACGTTTACGTGGTCATGAACGAATCGAACGACCCGAACAAATGGGCCGTGCATGTCTACGTTAACCCGCTGGTGCGGTTCATCTGGAGCGGCGGCGTGATCATTATCGGCGGCCTGTTCCTGTCCCTGAGCGGCCGGCGCCGCGCGCGCGGCGCCGAGGCCTCGGCCGCGATGCCCGAAGCCGCGCAGTAATTTTTTTACGATTTTTTGCAGCCGCGGTTGAACACAGACAAACACGGATCAATATGAACAGGCTTTTATTTTATCTGCGTGTATCGGTGTGCATCTGTGGTTTGGCATTTCTCGTTGCGCCAACATTTGCCGAGCAGGTCACGGAAGATCCCGTGGAGCGCCAGATGCTGGACATCGCCAAGGACCTGCGCTGCACGGTGTGCCAGAACCAGCCGGTATCGGAATCCAACGCCGATCTGGCGCACGACATGCGAAACATCATCCGCGAGCAGATCAAGGCCGGTAAATCGCGCCAGGAAATCATCCAGTATTTCGTCGACCGTTACGGCGATTACGTGCTCATGAAGCCGCCCAAGAGCGGCGCCGGCGAAGTGGTGTGGCTGGCGCCGGTGGTGTTGCTCGCGATCGTCGGCGTGACGGGGTTCCTCTTTCTGCGCCACCGGTTGCGCCCGTCACTGCCGCCTCCGCCCAAGCTTTCCAAGGAAGATGCCGCGCGCGTGCGTGCCGCGCGCGAACAAAGCCAGACATGATTCTCCTCGCCGTCGTCGCCTTCGTGATCGCGATCGCTGCGGTATGGTACGTGGTGCGGCCGCTCACGCGCGCGGTCGTCACGGATACGCGCGAGCGCCGGCATCAGCTGCAGCTCTTGCGCGACCGGCTGCTGACCCAGCTCAATGAGCTCGACATCGAGGAGGGGGATCGCAACATCGACGCGGCGGTCGTGGCCGACGAGCGCAATCGCCTCGAGTCGGAGCTGGCGCAGGCGTTGCGCGAGCTGGAAGAACTCAAGCCCACGAAAAAGGCGCGCAAGAAAGAAAAGGAAATGCGCCGCGTGTGGATCGCGGTCATGGTAGTGCTCGGCGTCATCATGCCCATAAGCGCCGCCGGGTTGTACGCGCTCAATCAGCGCGGCACGCTGGTGGCTCTGTCTCATCCGGAAACGCAGGTTAGTCCGTCGGTACCGCCGATGGTGCTGGAAATGGTGGCGCGGCTGGAGAAGCGTCTGGCGGAGCAGCCGGACGATCCGGCCGGCTGGTCGCGGCTCGGACGCGCCTACGCGGTCCTGGGTCGGTCGGAAGCCGCCGAAGCGGCTTACGCCCGCGCCTACAAGCTGAGCCCGGACGATCCGCAGGTAGTAGCGGAGTATGCCACGTTCCTGTACAACGCCAATCCACAGAACACCAGCGGTCCGGTGTACGGACTTTTTACTCGCCTGCACCGGCTGGAACCGGAAAATCCCGACGCGTTGTGGTTCCTCGGTTTCGCGTCCTATCAGAAGGCCGACTACAAAAAGGCGCTCGATTACTGGAGCCGCCTGGCGAACGCGCTCCCGCCCGACAGCCCCGAGGCCCAGCACCTGCGCGTCATCATCGCCAAGACGCGCGAAAATCTCGCGAAAAAATAACGCTCGTCGGGATGTCGCCGATTCGGCCTTTACAGACGGTGGCGGGGTCGGTATAAGCAAACCAATAAGAACGAGTCAAAGTCGTATGCGCGCGCCTTTTCGCAGATATATTACAGCAGCAGTGATCATTGCCGGTGTGTCCGTGTCGACCCCGGCGGCGGCGGGCGTTTACACCTTTACGGACGCCAGTGGCGTCATCCATTTCACCAACCGACCGGCGGATCCACGTTATGCCGGCATGGTGCGTGTTGGCTATCTTCCCGATCCGGTGCGGCCGACGACGGTGCCATTGGCCGACCCGAACCGCTACTCCCCGTTGGTGAAAAAAACGGCGCGCGAACTCCAGATGGACGAAGCCCTGTTGCGCGCGGTGATCGCGGTGGAGTCCGGATACGATGCCCATGCGGTCTCGAGCCGGGGCGCGGTCGGCCTGATGCAACTGATGCCGGAAACCGCGCGGCGATATGGCGTGACGAACTTGTACGACCCGGCCCAGAACATCCAGGGCGGGGCGCGCTACCTGCGTGATCTGATCGGCAGGTTCAACAACGACCTCAGCCTGGCGTTGGCCGCGTACAATGCCGGCGAAGACGCCATCGTCCAGCACGGAAACCGCATTCCGCCTTATCGCGAAACGCTGATGTATGTGCCAAAAGTTCTGGACACCTACCGGCGGTACAAGCCGACTGTCCGTTGAATGATCTTCCCGCCGGCGCGGGCAAGATCGCGCTTCAGAAATCCCAGCGGTAACCGAGCGACCAGTAATGCCGGCGGAAACTGTCCTGCGTCGTCGGACCCGTGGTGTCGGTGTACTCCGCGCCGATCTCCAACTCGAGCGTGATGTTATTTTTCCACTTGTAGCCCGGCCTCAACGAAGGCGAGAAACGCTTCAAATCGGTATTGGTGCTCGAATCGTTCTCCGTCATCGTCAGCGTCAGCGGCGTGCTGCCCACGCCGTTCTTGAACGAGGTCGGGATAATGGTGGAGACGAAATACGGAACGGTGTGAGCGCGGTTCCGTATTGAGCGCACAGCGGTAAATAATTTGTCCGATTGCCTCCGGCGATTCCACGGAAATGGACGCAAGAGGCGAAGGCACCTGCAATTACCAAGCGTTGCTGAAGGCGACTATGAAAGATCCCGGATCAGCGGCGCGATCTTCTTGTCCCACGCATCCGGCGTGAGCGGTCCGATCTGCTTGTAACGGATGATGCCCTGCTTGTCGATTACGAAGGTTTCCGGCACGCCGTAAACGCCGAGATTGATGCCGACGCGTCCGTCCTGATCGACGAGACTTGTCTCATAAGGATCGCCCATGCCGGCCAGCCACTTCAGTGCGTCATCGCGTTTGTCCTTGTAGTCGAGGCCGATGATGGGAACGGCCTTGCGGGCCGTGAGTTCAACCAGGAACGGGTGCTCTTCGCGGCAGGCGACGCACCACGAGGCCCAGACGTTGAGCAGGTATACACGTCCGCGCAGGTCGTCGCGACTCACCTTGCGCGCGGGATCAGCCACCGTCGGCAGATCGAAGGAGGGAACCGGTTTGCCGATCAGTGGCGAGGGAATGTCGCGCGGGGAGTACTGGCCGGTCATCGAGAGGTACAGCGCATACATGAGCAGTCCGCCGATGGCGGCAAACACCGTCAGCGGGATGGCGTATTTTTTCATGGCCGTTGCTTTTGATCGCCCGGGGCGAAGGCGCCACCCTTGAGTGCCTGCGCCGCCTCCGGCGGCATGTATTTTTCGTCGTGCTTCGCCAGCACCTGGCTGGCGATGAACTGGCTTCCGTTTTGGAGGCGACCCTGAGCAACGACGCCCTGGCCCTCGCGGAACAGATCCGGCAGCACGCCTTCGTAGTGCACCGGCAGCTGCTTGTTGAGGTCGGTGACGACGAAGTCCACCTTCAGGCCATCGGCCGAACGATGTACGCTGCCTTTCTCGACCAGACCGCCGATGCGGATGACCTTGTCGGTGGCGACCTTGCCGGCCAGCACCTCAGTCGGCGAATAGAAAAAAACGAGATTGCTTCGGAAAGCGTTCAGGACGAACAGGCCGGAAACGGTAAGGCCGGCCACGCCGACGACGATGATCGCGAGGCGTTTGTGTCTGGTTTTCATCGGATTTGTTCCTTAAGTTGCAGGAATTCACGCAACCGCCGCCGCACCGTTTTGCGGTGGGCCAGCGGCAAATAGACGTTCAGGATCAAAATCAGCGCCGCGAGGCCGTAGGCGCTCCAGACGTAAACGGCGTAGCCCCCCATGGCGAAGAAGTGCGACCAGTTCATGATTCGGAGTTCAACATTTCCGCTACCCAGCCTGTGTGTCGCTCGCGTTCGAGGATTTCGTTGCGCATGCGCATGAGTACGACGGTGAAGAAATAGATGGTAAAGGCCAGGGCCATGAGCAGCAACGGCACGAGCATGATCGGGGCGATGGTCGGCGCGCCCATGCGGCTTACCGAGGCCGGCTGGTGCAGGGTATTCCACCAGTTCACCGAGAAGTGGATGACGGGGATGTTGACCACGCCCACGAGCGCCAGAATGGCCGAGGCGCGCGCGGCACGCCGGGGATCGTCGATGCTCGCCTG
>DASPRK010000134.1:0-4087 GCA_035624495.1 Methylomirabilis sp. (SeqCode)
TGAATGACGCGAGCAGCGCGCCCATGACACCGATCCAGATCAAAAGGCCGACCACCCCATAGGCGAATACGCGCGCCCATTTGAAGCGCGCATGTTCCGGCGTCGGCGTGTGATCGTCGATCAGCGCCGGGCCGTAATCCTTGCGGCCATCGCCGTGATGTCCGCCGGTTCGGAATTTATCAGGCGCCAGGCGTCCGCCGATCATTCCGATGACGCCGGCGGTGAGCACAATCCAGGGGAACGGCAAGTGCAACGCAAAGATGGCGACGAACGCGGCCGCGGCCATGGCCCACAGCGCGGCGTTCTTGAGCGCGCGCGAACCGACACGATAGGCGGCAAACACGACAATCGCCGTCACCGCCGGCTTGAAACCGTACAGCACGCCCGCCACCGCCGGAACGTTGCCAAACGCCATGTAAATCCAGGTCAATGCACACAGAATGACCAGCGACGGCAGCACGAACAGCGCGCCGGCGGCAATACCGCCCTTCACGCCGTGCATGAGCCAGCCGATATAGGTGGCGAGTTGCTGCGCCTCCGGGCCCGGCAGCATCATGCAGTAATTGAGCGCATGCAGGAAACGATTCTCGGAGATCCAGCGTCGCCGCTCGACCAGTTCCTGATGCATCATGCTGATCTGCCCAGCGGGACCGCCGAAACTGATGAAACCTAGTTTCAGCCAATACAACAACGCTTCACGAAGGGAAACCGCCGCAGGCGGTTCGACGACGTCGTGTGCCGATGAAGGAACGGGCATGCAACTCTCGGATTATTCGTTGCCCTATTGTTCACGCATGTCGCGCCCGGTCGCAAGACCGGCGTGAAAACCACGACGCCGGACAATGCTTCAGCGGCCGCGTGTTCGCGGCTGGCGGCGCGAGCGTGAATCAGCGCGTGAACTTGCTGGACCGCGCCGCTGATGGGCCCCGACACTGGACTTGCGCGGTGCATGCTGACTGTTTCTCGTTGTCATTGGCGGTTTCAGGCCGACCGAATCGTACAAGGCGGCGGATGCCTCTTCGTCCAGCTCCACGGTGCGACCGGCATGAAAATGCGGCGGCAGCGGAATGGGGCCGAAACGGACGCGAATCAACCGGCTGACTTTGACGCCGACGGCTTCCCACAGCCGGCGCACCTCGCGGTTGCGTCCTTCCCGGAGCACGACGTGGAACCAGCGGTTGGCGCCGGCACCGCCCGCTTCCTTGATCGCATCGAAATGCGCCGGTCCGTCTTCGAGCATCACGCCCTGTTTGAGTCGCGCGAGCATGTCATCGTCCACCTTGCCGAGCACGCGCACCGCGTACTCGCGGTCGATCTCGTGCGACGGATGCATGAGACGATTGGCCAATTCGCCGTCGGTGGTGAAGAGCAACAGGCCCGAGGTATTGAAATCGAGCCGCCCGATCGCGATCCAGCGCGCGCCGCGGAGCTTGGGAAGTTTCTCGAACACGGTCGGGCGGCCCTGGGGATCGGAACGGGTGCACACCTCGCCCTCCGGTTTGTGGTAGATCAGGAGGCGGGGCTGCGATTGAAAGACATGGGCCGGCACCAGACGTCCGTCGACGCGAAGCGCCTGACCGGGAGAAACCCGCGCCCCGAGCGTCGCGGGCGCGCCGTCGATGGTGATGCGGCCTTCTTCGATCCAGCGCTCGATCTGGCGACGCGAGCCAAATCCCGCCCGCGCCAGCACCTTCTGGAGCTTTTCAGTCACGCCCGGCGGCTTGGGCCTCGTTCATCATGACCGGCTCGGACTCCGCTCCCGCACTCGCGGCCTCGTCCGATCCCGGCATCGCTTCCGGCGACGCGGCCGGCGCCTCCGAGCCCGGTTCGAGGTCGAGGCGCAGGTTCAGTTCCTTGCTGATGATGTCCAGGTCGCGCAGCGCCGACAGCGGCGGCAACTCTTCGAGACTCCCCAGGTTGAAGTGTTCGAGGAATTCGCGCGTGGTGCCGTAGAGCGCGGGACGGCCGGGCACGTTGCGCACGCCGACCTGTCGCACCCACTCGCGTCCAAGCAGAGTCTTGATGATATCGGTGCTGACGGATACGCCGCGGATCTCCTCAATGTCACCGCGCGTGACCGGCTGGCGGTAAGCGATGATCGCGAGCGTCTCGAGCAGCGCGCGCGAATACCGCACCGGACGCTCCTCGGCCAGGCGCTGGATCCAGGGCGCGTATTTGTCGCGCGTCTGAAAGCGCCAGGAACGGTCGATCTGCTTCAGTTCCATCACTCGTTCGGCGTATTCCTCCGCGAGCCGCTCCAGCACGTCGCGGATTTCCTCGCGCGTCGGCGGCGAATCGGCCGGGAACATGGTCAGCATCTTGTCGATCGTGAGCGGCTGACCCGCGACCAGCAGCGCGGCTTCAATGATGTTTTTCAGTTCCGGATTGGACTCGCTCATCAGGCGGCCGCCTTGAGATGAATGGGGGCGAACGGTTCCTGCTGCACCACCACCACCAGCGATTCCTTCAGCAGCTCGAGAATAGCCATGAATGTGACCACCAAACCCATGCGGCCTTCACGCAGGTCGAACATGTCGGCAAAGCCGACGAAGGTTTCACCGTTTATCTTCGCCAGTATCTGGGTCATGCGTTCACGCACCGACAGCGGTTCCAGTTTCACCTGATGATGCCGGTAAAGTTCGGCCCGTACAAGCACCTCTTTGAAGGCATCCAGCAGCTCGAACAGGCTGACGTTCGGCTCGATCCGCTTGACGGGCGGCTGGTCGTTCTCGATGACCACCAGATGGACCTCGCGGCCCACGCGCGGCAGCCTGTCGATCGACTCCGCGGCGCCGCGGTAACGTTCGTATTCCTGAAGACGGCGTATCAGCTCCGCGCGCGGGTCGAGCTCCTCTCCCTCTTCGGTCGCCGGTCGCGGCAGCAGCATGCGTGATTTGATCTCGGCCAGCATCGCCGCCATGACAAGGTATTCCGCCGCCAGCTCCAGCTTCACGGCCTGCATCAGCTCGACGTAGCCCATGTACTGGCGCGTCACTTCGGCGATCGGGATATCGAGGATGTCGAGATTCTGCTTGCGGATGAGATAGAGCAGCAGATCGAGCGGGCCCTGGAAGGTTTCAAGGAAGACTTCGAGCGCCTCCGGTGGAATGTACAGATCCTCCGGCAGTCGGGTGAGGGTCTCACCGCGGACGACAGCGACCGGCGTTTCGGTTTCGGTCGTCATAATAATCAACTATAACCCAAACCGATGGCGGCGCGAACTTCCACCAGCGTCGCCTCGGCCACCTGCTGCGCGCGCTTGCAGCCGTCGGCGATGATGTTTTTGACGGTCACCGGATCGCGGGAAAAATCCGCGGCGCGTTCCTGCATCGGTTTGAGTTCGGCCAGCACGGCGTCGATCACGACCTGTTTGCATTCGAGACAGCCGATTTTCGCCGAACGGCAGCCCTTTTGCACCCAGTCCTTCTTTTCCTCGTCCGAGTAAATCAGGTGGAAATCCCACACCGGGCACTTGTCCGGGTTGCCCGGGTCGGTCCGGTGCACGCGCGCCGGGTCGGTCGGCATGGTGCGCAGTTTCATTTCCACTTCGGCCGGTGCCTCGCGCAGGCTGATGACGTTATCGTACGACTTGGACATCTTGCGGCCGTCGAGGCCGGGCATCCTGGGGGCATGGGTCAGCATGGCCTGCGGTTCGGGCAGGATGATCTTGCCGCCGCCCTCGAGATAGCCGAACAGTCTCTCTTTGTCGCCCAGCGCGATATTCTTCTGCCGCTCCAGCATCGCACGCGCCGTTTCCAGCGCTTCGCGGTCGCCATGCTCCATGTAGGCGGTGCGCAACTCGCGGTAGAGCTTGGCGTTTTTCTTGCCCATTTTCTTGATCGCTTCCTCGGCATGACTCTCGTAGTCGGGCTCGCGGCCGTAGAGGTGGTTGAAGCGACGCGCCACTTCGCGCGTCAGCTCCACGTGCGCCACCTGGTCCTCGCCCACCGGCACCAGGCCGGCACGGTAGATCAGGATGTCAGCGCTTTGCAGCAGCGGGTAGCCGAGGAAGCCGTAGGTCGACAGGTCGCGCTCTTTGAGTTGGAGCTGCTGGTCCTTGTACGACGGCACCCGCTCGAGCCAGGAC
>DASPRK010000136.1:0-38807 GCA_035624495.1 Methylomirabilis sp. (SeqCode)
GCTGGCCCGCCGATGTGGTGGTGTTGGGCACGCACGGGCGCCGGGGTGTGGAGCGGTTGTTGCTCGGCAGCGTCGCCGAAGGCGTGGCACGGCTCTCGACCGTACCGGTCCTGCTCATTCCGCGACAAGAGACGGGACGATAGCGCGGTGCGTGCATACCGTAATCGAAAAACAACGAGACTAATCAATCCGTGCCTGGCGACCGTCGATGCGAGCGCTAATCGATACCGCCTGCGACAACATAGACCAGGGTACTAATTGATTTACGTCAAAATACACACGGCTGTGCGTGCTAGTCTTTTTCGGTGATTTGCTGGGATTCGGCGTGCGCCGTCGGTTCCGACAGGCCATACCGACTGCCACATTTTTTTGCTAACACAACGCCGCCCGGCAGCTCCTAAAGAAGGGGGACATCCATGAAAAAGTTACTCGTTGCGCTCATCGTCCTGTTCGCGGCCGCTAACGCTCATGCCGCCGAGGATGCTCTGCTGAGCAAGGCCAGGACCGAAGGCAAGGTGGCGTTCTACGCCAACATCACCGCCGTCGAGCCGATCATCAAGGCGTTCACCGACGACACCGGGGTGAAGGCGGAGTACACGCGGATCTCGACCACGAAATTCGTGGCCACGGCCATCACCGAATTCGAGGCCGGCAAGTTCATGGCCGACGTCGTTCAGGGTCCGCTGCCGGTGCTGGAGCTGCTCAAGGAGAAGGGCATGTTGGCGCCGTACCGTTCCCCGGCTGCCGCCGGCTACCCGGAGTGGGCCAGCAAGGATGATCGCATCCAGCTTTTCGGCATTGAATACGTCGGCCTGATCTACAACAAGGAACTGGTGAAACCTGCCGACGTGCCGAAGACCTACGAGGACCTGACGGATCCCAAGTGGAAGAACAAGATCGTCATGGCCAATCCGGCCAACCATCCCACAACCATCGCCTGGCTTATCGGGCTCAAGGAACATGTATTCAAGTCCGAGGCCGAGTGGATGAAGTTCGTGAAGGGGCTGGCCGCCAACAAGCCCATGTTCGTGGCTTCCTTCGGGCCGACTCCGGCGCCGATCGAGAGCGGCGAGAAGCTGATCGGCATCTCCATGCCCAAGTACATCATCACCAAGGCTCCAGCCCCGCTCGACTGGGCCCACTTGTCGCAGCCGCTCATGGGCACCCCGCGCGCCATCGCCGTCAGTTCAACCGCCCCGCATCCGAATGCGGCGCGGGCATTCGTGGACTACTGGCTCTCGAAGAAGGCCATGGGCATGTTGGCGAACGACGTGGGCGAGTACGTGCTGGCGCCCGGGGTCTACCCGCCCATCGAGGGCATGGACAAGGCCAAGGTCATTTCAATCCGCGAGCTGTCGGACGAAGAAACCAAGAAGTGGGGAGCCGAGTTCCAGAAGATCTTCGACGTCAAGTAATGCGGTTTCAGGGCGATCGCCGTCCGGGTACCGGATATTCGCGCTTGCGCCGCGCACGTCGCTATTGCGCACGCCCGGGTTCGGTCTGTTTTTCCGGATCATCGGGCTTCGTGGAAGTGCATGACGCCGTCGTCCCCCTCCCCCTATCCCCCTCCCGCGAGGGGAGGGGGAATCCCGCGCAATTGCGCAATTCTCCATAAGCGGCAACCGCGGACCAGCACATGGAAATCCGGATCCAGGGCGTCAGCAAATATTATTTTTCCGGGGGCAAAACCATCAAGGCCCTGGACAACGTCGACCTGATTATCCCGGCCAACCAGATATTCACCCTGTTGGGACCGAGCGGCTGCGGCAAGACCACGCTGCTGCGCTGCATCGTCGGCCTCGAAGCTCCGGACACAGGCGAGATCAGCATCGGCGGCGAAGTGGTGTGGTCGAAGGACAAGAACATCAACGTCCCCACGGAAAAGCGCGGGCTCGGCATGGTGTTTCAGACCTACGCCATCTGGCCGCACATGAACGTGTTCGACAACGTGGCCTACCCGCTGCAAATCCGCAACGTCCCGCGCGACGTCATCCGAAGCAGAGTGGCGAAGACTCTGAGCTTCGTGCATCTGGAGGGCATGGAAAAACGCCCAGCGACCAAGCTGTCCGGGGGCCAGCAGCAGCGCGTCGCCCTCGCCCGCGCGCTGGTGGCCGAACCCAAGGTGATTCTCTTCGATGAACCGTTGAGCAACCTCGATGCCAAGTTGCGCGAGGAAACCCGCAAGGAGTTGCGAAGCTTCCTCGGCGCGCTGAAGATCACGGCGGTGTACGTGACGCACGACCGCATCGAGGCGCTCGCGTTGTCGGACACCATCGCGGTCATGCGCGAAGGACGGATCATCGAGGTGGGCGACCCCAAGAAAATCTATTTCGATGCCAACCACCGCTTCGTGGCGGATTTCATCGGCCGCGCCAATCTAATCAAGGCGACGGTGCAGGCCCATGAAGGCGACCACACCATCGTCGATTGCGGACTCGGGACTATCGCCTGCGCGCGGCGCGACATCCCCGTGGACAGCAAGGCCACGCTCTGCATCCGCCCGGAGTTCATCCGCATCGCCCGCGGCGAAGCTGGCGGCAAGAACGTGGTCAACGGCCGCATCGAGTCCCTGATCTTCATTGGCGAGGCGTACGAAGTGGAAATCCGCATCGGCGAAGAACTGCTGCTCGCCAAGATCGATCCGGACGTGGACCTCAAGGTCGGCAACGCGGTCAACTTCAGCCTCGATCCCGCGCATTGCCTGCTGGTGTCCATCTGATGCGCGGTGCGTCCATGGTTCAGAACCGCTCGAAACTGACGTACTTGCTGATCGTCATCGTCGGGGTTCTGACCTTGGGCCCCGTCGTCATGCTGCTCCTCGGGAGCTTTGCCAAAGGGCTGACCGCCTTCGGCAGCTTCACCCTGGAAAAATATATCGCGGCCTATACCGACGCGGCGTTCTACGAGGTCATCGTCAACACGACTGTTTTTGTCCTGGGCTCCTCGATCCTGGCGACGGGCCTCGCCCTGTTCCTCGCTTATCTCAATAACCGCACCGACATCCCCTTCAAGTTCCTGTTCCGGATCATCTCCATTCTCCCGATGATGATCCCGCACCTGCTGTTCGCGGTGAGCTGGGCGCTGCTGCTCAATCCGTCGAACGGGATGATGAACATGGTGCTCAAGAACGTGCTCGGTCTGGAGCACGCGCCGTTCAATATCTATTCGCTGCCGGGGATGATCCTGGTCGAGGGGCTGCTCGACATGCCGGTCTCGTACCTGATCATCGCGCCGGCCATGGCCTCGTTCGACGTGGCGCTGGAGGAATCTTCGCGGGTGTTCGGGGCGGGCACGTGGCGGACCCTGCTGCGGGTGACGTTGCCGGTGCTGCGGCCGGCGATCCTCGCGGCCTTCATTCTGGGCCTGGTGCGTGGCCTCGCGTCGTTCGCCACGCCTTCGGTCCTCGGCATGCCGGGTCGGGTCAATGTCCTGTCGACGTATCTGTATCAGATGATCGCCACCGGCTTCGCCCCGGATTACGGTCAGGCCGCGGCCGTAGGCATGAGCGTGCTGGCGACTTCCATCACCCTCATCGTCGTCTACCGCGCGCTGACCGCGGAGAGCGAAAAGTACGTGACCATCGCCGGCCGCGGCTACCGCCCGACCGTAATCGAGCTCAAGGCGGCGAAGATCCCGCTGTTCGCCGTGGTCGCGGCACTGTCGCTGATCCTGATCGTGCTGCCGGTGGCGGTGCTGTTCTACATCTCGCTGGTGCCCTACTCCATGGTGCCGAGCGCGCGCGCCGTTTCACTCATGAGCTGGAAGCACTGGATCGAGGTCGTGGAAGATCCGATCTCGCTGCTGTCGCTGAAGAACAGTATTTTCCTCGGCGTAGTCGGGGCCACGCTGGGCGTGTTGCTCTCGATTTTCGTGGCTTATGTAATCGTAAAAGTGAAGACCCGGGCGTCCGGAGTGCTCGAGTCCCTGAGCTTCCTGTCGTTCGCGTTCCCGGGCATCGTCATCGGCGTCGGGTTCATGTGGTTCTTCGTGCAGACCCCGCTGTACGCCACCATCTGGGCGCTGCTGATCGGCTACATCGCCACCTATCTGCCCTATGGCATTCGCCCGCTGGCGAGCGCTTTCGTGCAAGTGCACGCACATCTGGAGGAATCGTCGCTCGTCTGCGGCGCGAGTCCCATGACCACCATGCGCCGGATCATCGTCCCGCTGCTCATTCCCGGCATCGTCTCGGCGTGGATCCTCATGGCCAGCATGTTCGTGCGCGAGCTCACCCTGTCCGTGGTGTTGTCGCGGCCGGGAACCGAGGTGCTGGCGGTTCAGATTCTGCGCTTCGCCGACGACGGCCTGTGGGGCAGGCTTTCGGCCTTGGGGATAATAATGATCTTCATCTCGACCGCGCTCGTAGTCCTGGCCACGCTCATTGGCGGAAAGCTCAGGGCCGTCGAGACCGGAGCCTAGGCATGGCCTTTCCCGGTCAGGCTGGAGCGCCCACGAAAGCTTGCGAGCCCCTTGTAATTTTGGCGGCGCGATCACCGACTCCCGGTTACAGACGCTGCCGGCGTATGCGCACATCAAACGATCCTGATTGCCTATGGGCATCGCACCCACGACTTGGGAGCGATCTACAGTGTCTGACCCTGTCGATTTCTGGTGACGCGCCGACTCGATTGGTTTGTTGTCGTGATAGGTGAGTCGAGGCACGGGAAAAACTAAAGGCCCGGCACTCGCCGGGCCTTCGATGTTTTATCCCTTTATGTGCTGCGGAGGAGATTGCAAAAAATTAATTCGCTCCGACTCCCTTAACCAGGTTTTTGCCGCGCTACCAGGCGCGCACACGGCCGGTGTCGACGTGGATGAAATCGGAACTCGGGTAGTAACCCACCCCGCCGGCGCGCAGCGCGAGCGCGGCGCGGTGCAAGTCGCGCAGCTCGACGCCGGCAAGGCGGATGTCGATGGCCTGGCCGCGGATGTGCAGGCTGTTTCCGGCCACGCCGCTGCTGTGGAGGCGCAGCTGCGCATTCGTGGCGGGCGAGCGGTAGCCGGAGATGACCTGGAACGTGCCGGACGCGGCGGTGAGCCGCTGCAGGTCGTACAGGATGTCGAACAGGCGCCGGTCCATGACGGCAACTTCGCCGCTGCGGAAGTCGCGCAGCAGCCGGTCCAGGGCCGTGAGCTCGCTCGCCACGTACTCGCCGTCGGCCCAGTAGGTCGCGCGCGTGTGTTCGCCGGTATGCGTGTTGTAGAACGACAACGCGCGCGCGCCCGCCTGTGGCGGCGCGACGCTCGCCAGCACCGGCGCCGCGGCCAGTCCCGCGCCCACGCCGAGAGAAAACCTGAGAAATTTCCGTCGACTCAACATCCGCCCACTTCCTCGCTTGATTACGATGTTTCCGATCCTAAGTTTAGCGTGGGCACAGGGTCGGGCGCGACCTGACTGCCGGTCCGTCGTCGCGCGCGCCGCGCCACTCGTCATCTGGCCGGATAATACCAGGCCAGCACCTGCTCGCGCCCGTACACGTCCTCGCGAAAATTCACGATCCCCGCATCATCCACCCAGCTCGTGAGATAGAGCACGTACACCGGGATCGGCTCGGGCAGGGGCAGGGTTTCGTGGTGCAGCGTATCGATTTCGCTCCGAATGCGCTCCTCGTTCCAGCCGTCGAGCCGCCGCAGCGCGTGCTGCGCCAGCGCCATGGCATGCTCGATGCGCACGCAACCCTCGCTGAAGGTGCGCGTGTCGCGCGCGAACAGCCAATTCTCGGGCGTGTCATGCAGGAACACGTCGAACGGATTGGGAAACGCGAACGCCAGCCGTCCCATGCTGTTCTTCGGGCCCGGGTCCTGGCGCAGCCGGAAGGCGAAGCTGCCGGCATCGACGCGCTTCCAGTCGAGGCGCGCGGGGTCGATCTCCCGGCCGCTGCCGTTGCGCGTGTCGAGCACGCGGAAACCGCGCGTCGCGAAGTAGCGCGGGTCGCGCTGCTGTCGTGGCAGGAGCGCGTCGCGCGCGATGCGCTCCGGCACGTTCCAGTACGGATTGATCACCAGCGAGCGCAGCGTCGCCGAAAACGACGGCGTCGCCTGATCGGGCGTGCCCACGATCACGCGCATACCGAGCACCGTGCGCCCGTGCTCGACCACCGCGAGCTCGAAACCGGCAGTGTTGACCAGGATGTAGTGCTCGCCGAGATCATGTGGCAGCCAGCGCCAGCGCTCCAAAGTGCGCCGGATCTGCGCGATGCGCTCGGCGACCGGAACGTTGAGCGCCGCGCGCGTGCGCGGGCCCACAATTCCGTCGCCGCGCAGGCCGTGGCGACGCTGGAAGCGCCGGACTGCGGTCGCGAGCGCCGCGTCGTAGGTCGCGCGGTTCCCCACCGAAACCTCGGAGAGATCGCCCTCGGCGCGCAGTCGCTTGCGCAGGAGCGCGATCTGATTGCCCGCCGGTGCATCGCCCGGCGCCAGTTTGGGTCCCGGCGGCAGCATCGGCCAGCCGCCGGCGTGCGCGATGCTTTTGTAGTGTGCCAAAGCTTCGCGCAGGCGCCGGTAGGCCCGGTGGGAAGGTGCGAGCCCCTCGATCAGCGCGGTGAAATCGGCGTCGTTTCTCACGGCCGCGAGCGCGGCGGCGGGATCGAAGTCCGCCGCGGGCAGGTACCAGCTCGGGTCGGCCTCGCGCGGGCCGACCTCGCCGGTGCGCAGGTCGCGGCTGTAATGCTCGAAGGCATTGGTGAGATACAGCTCCAGACACGCCTGCCCGGTCGGCGAACGATCGCGCCAGTGCGCCTCGATTTCGGCGAGTTGATAGCGCGCGGGCTCCAAACCGTCCTGCCCGGCGGCGCGCAGCGCGGCGCGCAGCGTGCGGGCGCGCGCGCCCGGCCCCTGGTCGCTGACCCAGAGCGGGCGCGGATCGGCCGGCTGGTAGTACGACGCCAGCGTCCAGGACTCGAAGCGCGACTCGCCGCACGACACGTCGGGCGTGGACAGCACCGCCCGCAGCGCATCCACAAGCGCGGCGTCGGGCGGCGGCCCGGCGCGGGTCGCATCGGGCGCGACGAGAATCAGCAATGCCAAGAGCGCGCATCGCGCGCCCGGCGGCATTCGCTGGAGAAGATTGGCGGTGTGCACGTGTGGGCTTACCTCGGACAAACACGCAGGCTTCCGGGTTCAATTTACCACAGACCGGGAGACCGGCGGTCATTCGCCGTGACCGACAGTCCCGCACAATACGAAACGCGCGTCGTGAGGGCGGTGCAGATTCGCAAACTGGCGCCGTAATTGAACCGAGGGCGGAACCATGGCGGTGTTATAAGCGAAAACAGCGATCTGACTGGAGTTTTTGCTGACTAGTGGTCTTGGCAGCTGCCCGGACGCGATCTTAGACTCGGCTACACTTCAAGGCAGTTCCTCGAACAGGCAGGTAACACATGAACAAGTGGTTCTGGGTGGGAAAATTCATCATCGTCATCGCCGCGGCGCTGGCGCTCGGTGAAGTGCTCGGTAGCCTAGCGCTGTTCAAGAGCGCCACGCTCGGCACGGCGAAGGTCACCGCCGGCTCGCTGGTACGATTCATCGCGCAGGCCGGCGCGCTGGTGCTGCTGTTCATGCTCGGCCAGCGGCTCACGCAACAAATCCGCGCCCTGGGCAACGGCGTGGCCCGGCTCGCCGACCCGGTTCTGGCGCTCGTCACGCTTGTCATCTCCGTCAGCGCCTACGTGGTGCTCATCAGTTTCAGCGCGCCGTTTCTCGGTGACACGATCAGAACCATCGTCGACTGGACGTTCATCCTCGGCATCCTCGCGGCCGCGGTGTGGCTGGTTTGGACGCTGTTCCAGAACTCCGAAGCGATAATGGAAGCCGTCGGCAAGTATGCGCGGGGCAAATCGGGTAATCCGGGCTCAACCTGAATCCACCAAACTAAATCGGCCCCGCAAGGAGCCGCTGTCATATCGGAGTCCATGCCGTGAAATGGCTCCGACCGACTTGGTTGAAAATTAAGACACTCTGACCTTTTTAGTTGTCACCCGCGCGCGGCGCGCTCGCGTTCCGCCGCCGCGAGTTCGCGCAGTCCTTGCAGCGCCTGTTCCAGCACCGGGCTGTCGGATTTTCGCGGAAACACCATGTAAGCGTGGTGCACGTATTCGGGCGATCCGGCGACGCGATGCAAACGGCCGGCGGCGATGAAGGGCGCGGCCATGCGCGCGGGCAGAAAGCAACTGCCGCCGTTGGCGAGCATGAGCTGAATGCCGAGCCAGCCGATGTCCACGATCTGCGCCGGTCCTTCCAGATCGGGATAGCTTTGCGCGTGCTGGGCATAAAAGCCCGGTCCCCATTCGACGTAGATGTAGTCCTCGCCCGGGGTTTTATCGTTCGGGCGGGTGCTGACCAGCACCAGAGTTTCGTCGAACAGGGGTTCCACGACCAGGCCGGGGCTGTGGGTCGGCGTGTACATCAGGCCGATATCCAGCGTACCCTCGATCAGCCGGCGCATGAGGCCTTCCTCGAAACCGGTCTCGCTGCGGATCACGACGTCGTTCGCCCGACTGCGCATCCAGCCGACCCACTGCGGCAGGAACCCTTCCCACAAGGCGATGCGCCCGCCGATGCGCAGGCTGGCGCGGTAACGCTCCGGCAGGCCGGCGTCGTCGCGTGCCTGCTCAGCGGTCAGCACCAAGCGCTTGGCGTAATCGAGAAAACGCCGGCCCGCTGTCGTCAGGCTGGTGCCGGCGCGGTTGCGCACGAACAGCCGGGTGCCGAGCTCGTCTTCCAGCCGCTGGATCCGCGCACTGATGGTCGACTGGGTCAGATGCAGTTGCTTGGCGGCTTCGAGAAAACTGCCATTGGCGGTGATAGCGAGAAAGGTCCGGGCCTGGTCGATATCCATGTGGAAAGACTCATATATCGAAGATATCGATATTATATAGCGAATAATATCGTTTGATCGCTATATGAACGAATCCTAATATTGCAACAGGTAAAGGCATTCTGGAGAGGAAACCACCATGAATAACGCCATGCACAGGCTGAGCCCCGAGTTTCAGATCGCGCGCGACCCCGAGGGCTACCTGGTCGATCCGGTCGACTGGGACGAATCCATCGCCACTCGGTTGGCTGCGGAAGAAGGCATCGAACTGGTCGCCGCCCACTGGCCAGTGCTGCACTACATGCGCGACCAATGGACCAAAAACCGGATCGCGCCGGACGTGCGCCACGTGATGGAGTTTCTGGTGCAGGAGCATGGTTTCGACAAGAAGGGCGCCAAGGCGCATCTCTACAAGCTGTTCCCCTACGGCTATGTGAAACAGGCCTGCAAGGTCGCCGGCATGCAACGCCCGCGTGTGTGGAGCACCGGCTGAGATTTCGACGCGACGCAACCCGCCCGCAACGGCCCCACCAGGGGCCGTTTCTTTTTACATGCCCTTGCGCGCCGCACGCACGAGCCGCATCACTTCGGCCACCACCTGGTGCTGATACTTCTTGATGCGGCCATGAGCATCCGCCAGGCGCTCGTGGCGCGCGGCGTGCTCGCGGTGCGCCTTGGCCCAGGCCTTGTCGGTTTTCTTCTCGACTCCACTTATCGCCTCTTCACGCATCGCAATTTCGTGCGCGCAGCGACGCTGTTCATTTTCCCACACGCTGTCGGCGTGGCTGGCCAGGGCATCGAGCGAATCCCGCAGCATGTCCTCGACCTCCCGCAAATCGCCGAGCGCCGCGCGCAGCTCCTTGTTCCACTCATCGACGTCGGCGCGCCAGGTTTCGCTGTCGGATTGCCAGCGGCGATGCTGCTCGTGCATTTTTTGCTGGATGGTCTTGCTCATCGAACCCTCCGTTACAAATCACAGTAGGTTGGGTTGAGGCGCACGCGCCGAAACCCAACAAGAGTGCCGATGCGCTGAGCTTCGCTCAGCCCAACCTGCCCGGACGGCACATTACACCCGCACCTGCTTGGTCCAACCAAAACCGCGACGGTAGTCGAGCATCGACACCACCTTCGGCCGCACGCGCACGAACGCCGTTTCCGCCAGATCCTCTTCGCTCAGGCCCTTCATGTCCTTGAACTTGCGCGCCAGCAGCGCGAGCGCGCGTTTGGTGTCGGCCGGGCGCTCGAGGACTTTCGCGGTGGCGCCCATGGAGAGTCCCGTGATCTTCTTCCAGTTGGCCGTGTCCTTATTGATCGTGAGCGAGACCTTGGACGAGCGCCGCAGGTTGCGGACTTTCTGGCCGTTGCGGTCGCAGGCAAAGTAGAGCGTCAACCCGTCGTTGGCATAAGTCACGGTGGTCGCCTGCGGGTAGCCGTCGGACCGCATGGTCGCGAGGCTCATGATGCGATTGGTCTTGAGCTGATCGAGAATGAAGCGCTTGGTCGAGGGCGTCATGGATCCTCCTTGCCGGACAGGGCACGCGCTGATTCGAGGGAACCAGCATGGCACATCTGCCGGGCGGCAACTTTGACGCAAATCAGGATCAAAGGCGGGCAAAAGTGCCCGAACCCGTTAATTAATTGCGCGTCCTTGCGGCGAACAACGATAATGGGTGGGAGATTTCCTCATATGCCCAACGTGCTATCGGTCTTCGCGCTCCGCAAGCGATTCGGTGAAAAAGCCGCCGTCGATGGCATTTCGTTCGAGGTCGGCCACAACGAGATCGTCGGGCTGCTGGGCCCGAACGGCGCCGGCAAGACCACGACCATCAACATGATCCTCGGCGTGCTCGAACCGACCGCGGGCGCGATCCGCATCGAAGGCCGCGACGTGGCCACGCAGCGCGCGCAGGCGCTCGCGTGCACGAACTTCACCGCGGTGTACGCGCCCCTGCCCGGCAACCTCACCGTGTACCAGAACCTGCGTGTCTTTGCCCTGATCTACGACGTCAAAAACAGCGCCGCGCGTATCCAGGAACTGCTCGAACAGTTCGACCTCGTGGAGTTCCGCAACGTGAAGTGCGGCCTGCTCTCCTCGGGCGAGCAGACGCGCGCGGCGCTCGCCAAGGCCATGCTCAACCGCCCGCACCTGCTGCTGCTCGACGAACCAACCGCCTCGCTCGATCCCTCGAAGGCGCGCGATATCCGCGCGCAGATCCGCGAGCTCGCGCGCCGTGACGGGATCGGAGTGCTATGGACCTCGCACAATATGGTCGAGGTCCAGGAGGTGTGCGACTGGGTGCTGTTCCTTTCGCGCGGAGCGATCCTGCTCGAAGGCGATCCGAAAACACTGCCGCGCGAGCACGGCAAGAGCTCGCTCGAGGACCTGTTCGTCTCGGTCGCGCGCGAGCCGCTCACGCTCGAGGCTGGGTGAATCGCATGCGCTGGCATCCGGTCCTCGCCATCGTGCTGCGCCAGTTCTATCTCATGCGCGGCAGCCCCGCGCGCTTGTTCCCGCTGGTCATGTGGGTCGCGGTCGACATCCTGCTGTGGGGGTTCATCACGAAGTACCTCGCGAGCATTGCCGCGCCGGGTTTCAATTTCGTTTCGACGCTGCTCGGCGCGGTGCTGCTGTGGGACTTCTTCGGGCGTGTCATGCTTGGCGTCACCACGACATTTTTCGAGGACGTATGGTCGCGCAACTTCCTCAACATCTTCGCGACACCACTCTCGATCGCCGAGTACGTCACGGGGCTGGTGCTCACCAGCGTCATCACCAGCTCGCTCGCGCTGGTCATGATGTTCGTGCTCGCGAGCGCCGCCTTCGGCCTGTCGTTCTTCGCCTACGGTGTGATGCTCGCGCCGTTCCTGCTGGTGCTGTTCCTCACCGGCATTGCGCTTGGCATCTTCGGCGCCGCCATCGTGCTGCGCCTGGGGCCGGCCGCGGAATGGCTGATCTGGCCGATCCCGGCGCTGGTCTCGCCGTTCGTGGGTGTGTTCTACCCGCTCGCCACTCTGCCCGGCTGGATGCAGACCATCGCTTACGCGCTGGCGCCTTCGTACGTGTTCGAGGGCGTGCGCGCGATCGTCGCGGGCGCGACGTTCCCGGCGATCCACCTGCTGTGGGCCGCGAGTCTGTCGGCGCTCTACATCGTGCTGGCTGTCGCATTCTTCGTGCGCGTTTACCGCCGCGCCGTGCGCACCGGCTTGCTGGCGCGCTACAGCGCGGAGACCGTCAGCTGAGGAAGGAAATTCGGGTGGGAGTTATCAAAATTACTTCGATGCTTTGGCTTCGGTGATCCACGGTTCCAGACGCTTGCCGAAAGCCGCCGTCACTTCAAATGGTGACGCGGCAACACCATACTTATTCGTACGCGTGCTATTCAGCAATGGTTCGAATATCCGCCTGTAAGTAGCGGGAACATTGATCTCGGAGATGCTCAGGCCGTTGATGTATGCCGCTAATTCCGATTTGTGGTTGCTTTCGATGACTTGTGGCCGGATCTGCCCGTGCACGATGGCGTAACGACTGCGGTCCGGATATTTGGCGCGCAGGCCCGCGACATCCCGACCCGCATCTACGACAAATAAACGGCTGTTCGAGTGTTCTTCCCGGTCGAGCGCCTCCGCGGCGTTCTTCGCGCGCTCCTCGAATTCCCTTTTACCGGGATTGGCTTTCAGGAGATCCTTTTCGTTCTGCAAATTCCGCCGGGCGCGCGCCAATGCGCTGCGGTAGGCCGGCCCGTCTAGCTCCAGCACCAGCAGCACTTCCTTCGGCAGCATCTTGTCGTAGTACATGCGCCCCTGCGGCGTGTCTTCGCGTTTCGACACATCGATGCCCTGGGCCGCGAGTTTCGCCTTGTTGATCCAGTCGGGCACGCCGCCGAAACCGGCAGCGTTTGTCTGCCAGCTGTTGAAACCCTTGTCTTCCTCCGCAAGAACACGCCATTGCAGCGTAAGCGCGATGCCGCTGTTTTCCTTTTCGAAACCCCAGCTGTACGGGAGATGAAGCTCGCGCTCCGTCAGCTTCAGGGTGCTTTCCGGTTCGCTGCGGTTATAGGCCACACCCACCAACGCCACGGCGTTGGTGGCCAGAATCAGCACGACGCCGGCGACGAGCGTATGGATGCGCGTCCACTTTTTCACGCGGCACCCCCTGGCGACAGCCTGTAATTCGTCGCCCGCAGGCGCCGCAATACGAGGATGAACAGAATGGCGGTGAGGCCGAGCACCAGGAAAAACAGGTATTTCGGCATGATCTCCCACCACCAGTCGTAGAATTTGGTGTAGAGGAAGATCACGAAGAAGATCACGCCGGTGTTCACCGCTTCGGGCCAATGCCGGCGCGCCCCCAGCCAGATGACCAGGGCGCTGCCCACGAAACCGAATACCTGATACATCCCCTCAACCACGTCGGGATCGACCATGAGATAGCTCGCCTGTCCCCAGTTCGCGAGCACGAGCGCCGGCAGCAACAGCGTGATCAATCCGAAAACCCGATAGACGGCGGCGAATCCCGCGAAGCGCGCGTGATTCACCAGCTGCGGAAACAGGAACATCAACACCGCGGCCGGAAAGAAATTTTCCGGCCGGCGGCCAGCAGCAGCCGCAGGTCGCAGGTATAAGTGAAAAGAAACGCGAGCGCGGCCCAGGGTATCAACGCCTTGTCCGAGGGCGTGATATTGAATATCTGGCCGAGCATGGAAATGTTGAGCACGAAACAGGCAAAGGCCACCATCGCGCCGAGCTTGGTGAAGTAGCCGGTGGCATCGCGGCTCTGAATCCAGAGCGTCGCCACGAAGGTACCCAGCGCCGACAGGAGCAGGCTGGCGACCTGCCACGGCGTCGAGAGCAGACCCCAGAACTGGTAAAACAGAAAGAACACGCTCGCCGCCAGCGCGATCGCGCCGAGGAACGAGGCGACCCGCATGCCCAGCGACAGCTGTTTCGCCTGCACATCGCGGTCGATATCGTAGTCTTGGGTATATTGCGCGAGCAGGCGATCGTGATGGGCTGTCAGCGCCCGTTTCTGGGTCTCCGTGAGCGATAGGGCATTTTCGCGCTCCAGGCGATCGAGCTCGCGCTGAAATGTGCGGATATCGTCAGCCCGCTGCTGGGCGTCGGTACGCGTGGGCGTGCTCATTCTGATTGGTTCAGATGGTTATCCTTGAGGTAAGTTAATGCTTAGCCCATGCGTTGCGAATTTGCCATCTTCGAAAAAAGCAAGAGATTGAAGTTCAATCCCTCCGTCACATTATTACTTCAGAAAAAGCGCACGATTTCCAATCCGATTGCTTTTCCTGCGTTGGCCATCACTCGATCAGCAGTGGCCAACCGTCGTGCATGGATGGACTGGACGATCGCCAGATGCATGGCATCCAATGCGCGCAGCGGGAATCTGGCAAGCCGCGTAATCAAACCCAGCGCCGCGATCAGGTGCTCGTCCACGACCGGATGGACCTGCAAGAAACCTGCGCGAACATCCTCCTCGAAGGCCGCAAAGGAGCGTGTTTCGACGGATTTTGAAATTTCGCCGGCGCGCCGACGCCGCGCCAGCAGACAGCGAAACTCTACGATCGTCAGACGGCTTATGACCGCCGCGGATTGTTCCTGAATGAAGGTCTCGAACTTCTCGGAGAAGGGCTCGTTGAGGTACCACTTCGCCAGCGCGCTGGTGTCGAGGTACGGACCCATCAACGCTCGTCGCGCTCGGCGCGGACGTGTTTTTCGCTGCCCCGCTTCAGGCGCGGCATGCTGGCGCGTAGATCCGCGTGCGACGGCATCCCCCGCTTGCTGCGAAGCGGCAGGACGCGCGCAATCGGATGGCCACGGCGCGTGACGACTACTTCGCCCTCACGCGATACCAGTTCGTCGAGCTGCGCCAGCTCTTTGCGGACTTCGCGGATGCTGAGTTTTTTCATCGGGCAAACCTGAATGTGTCACATCAAATTTAATTGTGGCACATCAACTGATAGTTCGCAAATCCCAACCAGGTAGAAGCAGTGCTATGAAGAATATTTAGCCCGAAATCAGGACACGATAGACGCCGTCACGCTTGCGATCACGTCCGGGTCGCGCAGGATGCGGCGATGAGCAGAAGTGCGAGCCGCACATGGAGGTCGCTTCGGGCTTCCTGCCCTTTCGTGACATTCTCACGTCCCTGTACAGCGCAGAAGTGCGCGTTACAGCTTCTTGTAAACTTCGGTGCCCTGTTCTTTGAACTCGCTCGCTTTGTCTTTGAGCCCTATTTCCACGGCAATGGTTACGTCGGCAATTCCTTTCTGCGCCGCATAGTCCCTGACTTCCTGGGTTATCTTCATGGAACAGAAGTGGGGACCACACATACTACAAAAGTGAGCGAGTTTTGCTCCCTCTTGCGGCAGCGTCTCGTCGTGGAATTCCTGCGCCTTCTCGGGATCGAGCGAGAGGTTGAACTGATCGGCCCAGCGGAATTCGAAGCGCGCTTTTGAAAGCGCGTTGTCGCGCAACTGCGCGCTGGGGTGGCCCTTAGCGAGGTCGGCGGCATGCGCCGCGATCTTGTAGGCGATGATGCCGTCGCGCACGTCCTGCTTGTCGGGCAGGCCCAGGTGTTCCTTGGGCGTCACGTAACACAGCATCGCGGTGCCGTACCAACCGATCTGGGCCGCGCCGATGGCGGAGGTGATGTGGTCGTAGCCGGGCGCGATGTCGGTTGTTAATGGTCCGAGCGTGTAGAACGGCGCCTCGAAGCAGTCTTCGAGCTCCTTGTCCATGTTCTCCTTGATCAGCTGCATCGGGATATGACCCGGGCCTTCGATCATCACCTGCACGTCGTGCTGCCATGCGATGTCCGTGAGCACGCCGAGCGTTTCCAACTCGGCGAACTGGGCGCGGTCGTTGGCGTCGGCGATCGAGCCGGGGCGGAGGCCATCGCCGAGCGAGAAAGCGACGTCATAGGCCGTCATGATCTCGCAGATTTCCTCGAAGTGCGTGAACAGGAAGCTTTCCTTGTGATGCGCCAGGCACCACTTGGCCATGATCGAGCCGCCGCGCGAAACGATGCCGGTAACGCGCTCGGCGGTGTATGGGATGTACGCCAGGCGCACGCCGGCGTGCACCGTGAAGTAATCCACGCCCTGCTCGGCCTGCTCGATGAGTGTGTCGCGGTAAATTTCCCAAGTGAGCTCTTCGGCCTTGCCGTCCACCTTTTCCAGCGCCTGGTAGATCGGCACCGTGCCGACCGGCACCGGGCAATTGCGGATGATCCACTCGCGCGTCTCGTGGATGTTCTTGCCGGTGGACAGGTCCATGAGCGTATCGCCGCCCCAGCGCACCGACCACACCATTTTCTCGACTTCCTCCTCGATGCTGGAGGTCACGGCCGAGTTGCCAATGTTCGTGTTGATCTTCACCAGGAAATTGCGGCCGATGATCATCGGCTCGGATTCCGGGTGGTTGATGTTGCTCGGGATGATGGCGCGCCCGCGCGCGACTTCATCGCGCACGAACTCGGGGGTGATTACTTCCTGGATGTTCGCGCCAAAATGCTGGCCTTTGTGCTGGCGTAGGAGCCTGGCGTAACGCCGGTCGCGGCGCAATTCGTTCAGCCGCAGGGTCTCGCGGATGGCGATGTATTCCATCTCGGGCGTGATTATGCCTTGGCGCGCGTAGTGCATCTGCGACACGTTTGCGCCCGGCTTGGCGCGGCGCGGCTTGCGGATGTGCTCGAAGCGCAGGCTCGCGAGCCTGGGGTCGCGCTCGCGCGCGCGACCGTATTCAGAGCTGGGGCCGGCGAGCTGCACGGTGTCGTTGCGTTCCAGAATCCATTTCTCGCGCATGGGCGCGAGGCCCGCGCGCAGGTCGATGTGCGCGGTTGGGTCGGTGTACGGACCGGAGGTGTCGTACACCGTGATCGGTGGATTCTCCTCCAGGCCGCGGCTCGTGGGTGTCGGGGTCTGGGCGATCTCGCGCATGCCGACCTTAATGTCGGGGCGGCCGCCGGCCACGAAAATCTTGCGCGAGGCCGGGAACGGCCGGGTCGCCTCATCGGACAGCGGCGCGTGCGGTTTGAGAAATTCCTTGGGATGGGCGCTCATAATGACTACCTCACTGAAGCTGATCGCGGGCATGAGCGGCGGGGCACAACCGAGGAGGCTTCAAGAAGCTTTCCTACGCCGGGACTAACCGGGTCAGGTTCGAAGGGTGTATCTCAGCCGGCCCGCGGGCCAGCACCCCTAGCTCATACGACCGAGTTCAAGCTAAAGGATTCACGGGGGGAATGCAACCGCGTGGGTATTTGGGGAATTTCACCCTATGTCATGCCCGCGTAGGCGGGCATCCAGGGTTTGCATGGTATCGCGGGCTTCGCGCGCGATCGCATAAACTGCACTGGATTCCCGCTTTCGCGGGAATGACAGGTGACTTTGCTGACCCCCTTCCCCATCATACCCGTATAAGCCCTTTGGCTTGCGCGCCCCCGGCAAACTGCTTAGGCTAAGCAGCCATTTTCCCCATGGCCCATGCGTCTATGTCCGCCTTCGATTTCAATCTCGCGCGTCAGCACATGATCGAGAGCCAGCTCCGCACCTGGGACGTGCGCGACGAGCGCGTGATCGAGGCGGTTGCGCGCACGCCGCGCGAGGACTACGTGCCGAAGGCCCACCGCAGCCTGGCCTTCGTGGACATGAACATCGCGCTCGGGCACGGCCAGGTGATGATGGCGCCGAAGTTGGAGGCGCGCCTGTTGCAGGAGCTGGAATTGCAGCCGACCGACAAGGTGCTGGAGATCGGTACCGGCAGCGGCCACATGACCGCGCTGCTCGCGGCGCTCAGCCGGCACGTGGTGAGCGTCGAGATTTTTCCCGAATTCACCGCCGAGGCGGCCGCCAAGCTCGCGCATCACGGCGTGCGCAACATCACGCTCGAAACCGGCGACGGCGCGCGCGGCTGGGGCCGCCAGCAGCCGTACGACGCCATCCTCGTCACCGGCTCGACGCCGCTGCTGCCGTCGGGCTTCCAGCAGACGCTTGCGCCCGGCGGGCGGCTGATCGCGATCGTGGGCACGGCCCCGGCGATGGAAGTCCGCCGCATCCGCCGCATCGATGCGCAGTCGTTCAAGGAAGAATCGCTGTTCGAAACCGTCCTGCCGCCGCTGATCAACGCGCTCGAACCGCCACGGTTCGTGTTCTAGAGATTCCGATGATCCGGCAAATGACCGTGCACGAGCTGAAGGAGAGGCTCGACAAAGGGACCAATGATTTTGTGCTGATTGACGTGCGCGAGCCGTGGGAGCTGACCGTCTGTTCGCTACCCGCGGCCACGTCCATCCCGATGCGCGCGATCCCGGCGCGTTACCCGGAACTGCCGAAGGACGCCGAGCTCGTGCTGATGTGCCACCACGGCGTGCGCAGCCAGCAGGTGGCGTATTTCCTCGAACGGCAGGGGTTCACCAAGCTGAACAATCTCGCCGGCGGCATCGCCGCTTGGGCGCGCGAGATTGACCCGAAGATGCCGACCTACTGAGTGCATATGGGCGAAACCCGCTTCTACACCCCGCAGGAAGCCGAGGCCGCGTTCTACGCCGCGTTCATCAAGCGCGACGTCAACGCAATGATGGCGGTGTGGGCCGAGGACGACAACGTCGCCTGCATCCACCCGCTGGGCCAGATCATCACCGGGCGCGAGGCGGTGCGCGAAGCGTGGGAGGCGATGTTCAACAACGCCCCGAGCATGCAGTTCATGATCAACGAGCGCTCGCGTACCCGCGGCGAGGCCCTCGCGATCCACATTGTCGAAGAGCATATCCGCGTCAAGGACGCACCGCCCGGCACGCCGGTGTTCGCCACCAACGTCTACCGTCTCACCGACCTCGGCTGGCGCATGGTGCTGCACCACGCCTCGCCGTCCCCTCCGCCCGGCCCCAAGACCGAGCCGCCGACGCTGCACTAACTTCTGGGTGGCCGACCCACGGCAGGTGACTTTTCTTGGCTTGTCCAAAGAAATGTCACCAAAAGATAAGGACACCCCGGGTCGCTCACCGCGCCCAATTCGCGCGGTCCCCTGCGCATCTCGCTTCGGCCGGGCGAGAAGCGCAGGGGTAAGCGCTGCCAGTGGCAGCGCAGCCGCGCGCACAGGGATGTGCGCCCTGGACTTTCCCGCGGAGCCGGAGGCGTAGCGGGAAGGTCGGCGGCTCCGGGGCGTGCTTAATTTGATTCCTTTCTTTGCACGAGCAAAGAAAGGACCCCGCCCGCAATGCGGGGAACCGCAATTACCACGCGGCCGCAGGCCGCTCGACTAAGAAAGATTTCCTGGATTCCGCTGCGCTACATCCGGGCTACCACTGCTCCCCATCATTTGCTCGATGATGCGCATATTGGCCGCGAGCGCGCCGCGATTTTCCTCCACCATCTTGCGCCCGGCCTCGCCGGCGCGGTCGCGGCGGTTGGCGTTGCCGAGAAAATCGGAAACCGCCGGCGCGAGCCGCACGCTCTCCTCGATCTGCACCCCAGCGCCGCGCTCGAGCGTCATCTGGCTGATCTCCTGGAAGTTGAACATGTGCGGGCCGAACACCACCGGCTTGCCCACGGCCGCGGCCTCAAGCAGGTTGTGCCCGCCGGTGGGCACCAGGCTGCCGCCGATGAAGGCGACGTCGGCGGCGGCGTAGAACAGCGGTAACTCGCCCATGGTGTCGCCGACCAGCACCTCGACCGCGGCGCCGAGACCGGCGCGGGTTTCGCTGCGCAAGGCGACACTGAACCCGTGGCGCCGGCACAGCCGCGCCACCGCGGCGAACCGCTCCGGATGGCGCGGCACCAGCACCAGCAGCATGCTGGCGAAGCGCGTCTGTTTCTTCAGCTCCTTGAGCGTCGCGAGCACGATTTCTTCCTCGCCTTCGTGGGTGCTGGCGGCGAGCCACACCGGCCGGTCCTGCCCGCCCCAGGAGATGCGCAGCACCTCCGCCGCTTCGCGCAGGCTGGCGCTGACGTTGTTCTCGAACTTGATGCTGCCGGTCACCTCGACCGCTTCCGGCAGCGCCCCGAGCGTAAGCAGGCGCTGCGCGTCGGCCTGCGACTGCGCGGCGAAACGCGACACCTGCCCGAGGGTGGCGCGCGCCAGGCGCGCGAAACGCAGGTACTTGTGCATCGAGGATGCGGACATGCGCACGTTGGTGACGAACACCGGTATGCCGCGCGCGCGGCAGGCGTGAAAGATGTTCGGCCACAGCTCGGTTTCCATGACGATCGCAAGCCGCGGCCGGGTGCGGTCGAGGAAGCGGCGCACCGCCGACGGATAGTCGTAGGGCACGTAGCAGTGCGCCGCCTTGCCCTGGAACAGATCCCGCACCTGCGCCGAGCCGGTCGGCGTCATGGTGGTGATCAGGAGTTGATAATCGGGATAGCGTTCGTCGAGCGCGCGCACGAGCGGGCCGGCGGCGCGCACCTCGCCGACCGAGACCGCGTGTATCCAGATCACGCGCGCGGCGGTTAGCGGCTCGATGAAGCCGAAGCGCTCCGGAATGCGCCGCCAGTAATCGGGGTTGCGCAGGCCGCGCCACGCCAGGCGCAGCATGGCGAACGGCAGCAGCAGGCGCAGGAACCAGGTGTAGGCGGCGAGCATGTCGGGCGCGGATATTTTTGGGAACGGGGCCAGCGCGGCGCGCGTGCAACCCGGCAAAATTTCTGCATAGAATAGCCCATGCCCGAGCGCCTGTCCGCCGTGATCATCACCCGCAACGCGGCCGCCCAGCTCGTCGAATGCCTCGAAAGCGTGCGCTTCGCCGATGAAATCCTGATCGTGGACTCCGGGAGCCAGGACGCCACGCTCGACATCGCGCGGCGGCACAATGCGCGGGTCGTGCGCCAGGACTGGCTCGGGTACGGTAAACAGAAGCAGTTCGCGGTGGCGCAGGCGGCCAACGACTGGGTGCTGTGCCTCGACGCCGACGAGCGCGTGAGCGCGCCGCTCGCGCACCGCATCCAGGAGGCCCTGCGCAAGCCGAACTGTTTCGCCTACGACATGCCGCGCTGCAACCGCTTCATGGGCCGCTGGTTGCGCCACGGCGAGGGTTATCCCGATCCGAACCTGCGGCTGTTCCATCGCCAGCACGCGCGCTGGAGCGATGACCCTATCCACGAGCACGTGGTGACGACCGAAAAGGTCGGGCGCCTCGACGGCGATTTGCTGCACGAAACGGAAACGACGCTCGCCGAGTACCTGGAGAAGCAGAACCGCTATACCACGCTGCAGGCCGAGCGCCTGCACGCCGCCGGCAAGCGCGTCGGCGCCGCGCGGCTGGTGCTGTCGCCGTTCGCGCGCTTCATCAAGTTCTATTTCCTGCGGCGGGGATTTCTCGACGGCGTGCCGGGGCTGGTGCACATCATCATGGGCTGCTTCAACAGCTTCATGAAGTACGCCAAGCTGATGCAGCTATCCCGTACGAACAGGATATAGCCTGGGCTGCACGCAGTTATGTGTTGCGCTTGCGGAGTCCATCCATGGACTCCGCCGTGCGGGCTAGCCTTTCGCTGTCCAGATTGCGTCCTTAGCTCCGCAAGCGGCGCATCCCTGCGCCATTTCTCGCTCCCGGCGATTTTGTCGCTGCGCTCACCCCAACCTACATTTTAAAAATTACGGCGGCGCCCAGCGGTTGCCGTTCAGAAGTTCATACACCACCTGATCGGTCGCGAGCAGCTTTTTCTCCAGGTCGTCGAAATAGGCCGGCGGCATCGGCCCCGCGCCCACCGGACCGCTGTCGAGGCGGTTTTTCAGACTGGACGTGACATAACCTTCCTTGCCGATCAGGCCGACGATGCTGCCGGCGGATACGAACGCGACGCCGTTTTGCTTGTGCATCAGCGAGTCGCCGAGCGCGCTGAACGGATCGTCAAATCCCATGAGGTCGACCAGGGTCGGGAAGATGTCGAGCTGTGACGCAACCTCGTCGTTCGTGCCCGGTTTGACAATGCCGGGGGCGTAAATCAACAGCGGCACGTGAAAGCGGTCGGGGACCTTGGCGATCCCGAACTTGCCGATCGGATGATCCGCGACGAAGACGAAAATCGTGTTCCTGAACCAGTCGGCCTGCGCCGCCTTTTTCATGAACTCGCCGAGACTCCAGTCGGAGTAGTCGAGCGTGTTGAGGAAGCCGTCCTCGGTGAGGTCACCGTGCGGGCGCTTCTCGAAGCGCGACGGCAGGCGCGCGAACGGCTCGTGCGTGGTGCCGGTGTAGACGTAGGCGAGGAACGGTTGCTTCTCGTGCGCGAGCTTGCCGTCGACAAACATGAAGGTGTCGTAATCCCAGCCGAAGGCCGAAGCGCCGGCGTCCGGATAGTCGAGCACGACCGGGATGTCCTCCATGCCGTAGTACTCCTGGAACCCGGCGGCGTGCGCGATCGCGTCCATGCGGAACGAGCCGCGGTGCGGAGCCTGCACGAAAATCGTGCGATAACCGTGGCGCTGCGCGATCGCGCCGAGACGCGAGATGTTGGTCACCTCCAGCCCCTTGCCGAGATACGGCATGCCGATCAGCCGCGGGATGCCCGTGAGCGAGGCCTGCACCCCCTCGATGGAGCGCTGGCCGTGGGAGTAAGCACGGGTGAAACTCAGGCTCTGCTTCACCAGCGCGTCGAAATTCGGCGTCACGCCGAAATGACTGCCGGCGAGCGCGTCCACGTAATGAAAGCTCCAGCTCTCCAGCAGCACGAACACCACGTTGGGATGGGTCGGCTTCGCCTGGTAGTGGCGCAGGAACGGATATTTGTCGTCCGTCATCGGATAAATCTGCGCCACCAAGCGCCGTGCCTCTTGCGGATCGAAGAACCGGTGATTGACCTGGCGTGAGGCATCGTTGGTCATCACCGCGCTGAACACCCCGTTCAAGGTCAGATTACCTGCGGCGGTGTTGCCGCTGGTGAAGGCGTGCACCACGTTGATCGGCTTGCCGTAGAGCGTCCAACCGCGTCCGGTCAGTATCAGCGCCAGGAACAGCACGACGAACTTCAGCGCCCCGGCGCCGGCGCGCGCGGGCGCGGTCTCGCGCCGGGCGACGCGCCACCACAGCCAGCCGAATCCGGCGCAAAGCGCGAGATAAGCGAGGACGGCGCCGAGATAACTGGTGAAGGCGATCCGCAGCATCGCGCCCATGTCCTGACCGATCGCGAACAATTCGGTCGCGATGTGGCGGTCGACGTAACCGAAGTACTCGACGTCCGCGGCCAGCACCAGGGCCATCGCCGCGGTCATGGCCCACAGGATCCACGCCAGCGGCTGGTGCCACCAGCGGCTGGCGGCGAAGCGCAACGGCAGATTGATCAGCAGCAACGGGATGAAGAAAAAGATCGCGATGATGGCGGCGTCGAAACGCACGCCGTGCAGGAACGCCCCGAGAATCTGCGCGACCGACAATTTCCCGAAATAGGCGTGGTAATCGATGAAGAATACGACGCGGAAAAGCGTGAACAGTCCCGCCGCGAGGCCGAAGTAGTACAGGCTTTTGCGCAGCGGGGTGAGCGGCGTGTCGGTCATACGGGTGTCCTGGTTTTCTCTTTCTCGAATATCTGCGCCAGCCGATTCAGCACCTCTTCGACCCGGATCAGCTGCATCGGTTGGCCGCTATGCACGCGCGTGGTCCAGGCCTCGGTGTTCGGATCGCGCCCGAGAATGGTGCGCACCGCCTCGGGAAACCGATTGATCACCAGCTCCGGGTGAAGATACGGACCGGACAGCTGCGGCGGCGCCACGGCGTAAAGCCCGACCACCGGCGTGCCGACCGCGACCGCCAGATGCACCGGCCCGGTGTCCGGCGCGACCAGGCAGTCGCACTTTTCCAATAACGCGGCAAGCTGCTTGGGCGTGCTGGCGCCGATCAGGTTGGTGACGCCGGCGGATGCGGCGTGCATGATTTTTTCCCCGGCGGCGCGCTCGCGCGTTCCCGGCCCCCCGGTCAGCACGACTTGCACACCCCAACGCTCGCGCGCGGCGCGGATCACTTCGATCCAACGCGCCACCGGCCATTCGCGCTCGGCCTTGCTCGCACCGGGGTTGACCGCGAGCATCGGACCGGCGGCACGTGGCAGGTGCGCGGCGGCCCAGGCGCGGTCCTCTGGCAACAGCGGCAGATTCCAGCGGATCACCTTGTCGGTGACGCCGAGAGCCTCGACAAAGGCAAGGAAACTGTCGAGCAGGTGTTCGCGCGCGAACCCAATGCGGCGGTTGGTGAACAGCCACTGGCCATCGCGGGCGCGGGCGCGGTCGAAGCCGATCTTGAGCGGCGCCGCGATCAGCGGGTAGATGAAGTTGGCGCGCCAGCTCGCCTGCATCGCCAGCAGCGCGTCGAATTTTCGGCCGTGCAGGCGACGGCGCAGGTCGGCATACGCGCGCAGGCCGCGGCTCTTGTCGAACACGATGAACTCCACGCCGGGATAGCCCTCGAGCAACCGGTACGCCGCGGCGCCGATGATCCAGGTGATGTGCGCGCGCGGCCGCGCACGCTTGAGGGTCTCGACCGCCGGCAGCATCAGGGTCACGTCGCCGAGCGCCGAAAGCCGGACGATGGCGATGTTCTGGAAAGAGTCGGTGCGCGGTTCCACTATTGAGGATCACACAAATTGACACCCCCCACCCTGCCCTCCCCCGCAAGGGGAAAGGGGGCCCATTCTGGATCGAACTGACGCGGCAAAGAGGACACAAGGGTTCCCCCTCTCCTCGCGGGAGGGAGGTGAGGCGGAGTCTTCGCCAACGTCCGGCGGACGTTGGCGCCACCCAACGGGCCGCCAGGGAAGGCGGCCCTGGACTTTCGCGCGCAGCAGGACCGCGCAGCGCGAAATGGGGAGGGGAAAAGAGGAGTCGGGCGCTGACTGTCGTTCATGGTGAAACCTTAATTTTGTTTCACACCGACGGCATCCGTCCGTCCCTGCGCCGTCAGTTGCTCGAAGGCACGCGCGGCCTCGTCCACGGTTATGTCGCCGACATTCTGGCTCGCCGGCTGCAATAACACATGCGGCGCCTTCCACGGGTACCAGCGGCTCTTGTCCGACTTGCCGAAGAAACACAGGATCGGTTTGCCGAGGGCGGCGGCGATGTGCATGGCGCCGCCGTCGCTGCACAGAACCGCACGGCATACAGACAAGCCTGCGATCAACTGGTCCAGCCGGTCAGTGGGATAGGCCAGTATCGGCACGTCGCCCAGTTGACCCATGATGCTCTGCGCCTTCTCGTCGTCGCCCGGGTGGCGCGGATTCGATTCCGAGCCCGGCGACCAGAATAGCATGAACGGGGCGCGGTGCTGCTCGCGCAGGCACCGGATGAGCGCGGCGAAACGCTCCGCCGGCCAGCGGTTGGTCGGCTTGCGCGCGCTGATGTGCACGCCGATGACGTTGTCCGGCGGCAGGCCCCGGTCGCGCAGCGCCGCATTCGCCTGCGCGAGCGCGGCGGCCGCCGGGAACACCCGCATCGGCGGCGGCTCGCCCTCGATGCCGAGCGGCGCCAGCAGGCGGAAGACGTCCTCGGCCTCGTGCAGCGGGCGCGGCAATGTGTACGGCACACCCATGTCGATGCGCTCGACGCCGCGCTTGCCGGGCTCGGTGAAACCGACGATATGCTTCGGCCGGATCCAGCGCGCCAGGCGCAACCCGCGCGGCAGGAAATGCGCGCCGGCGATGATCGCGTAATCGAAATGGCGGCCGCGCAGCTCCAGCATGAGCCGCAGCCGGTTCCAGTACACGCCGAACACGCTCTCACCCTTCTCTCGGTGCTTGGCCTTGGTGTAGGCATACACCGTGTCGATGTCGGGATTGTTCTCGACCACCGGCCGGTTGTAGCTGTTGACCAGCACGCACACGCGCGCCTGCGGGAAGCGCTCGCGCAACGCGCGGATCAGCGGCGTGGTGCACACCAGGTCGCCGATGTTGTCGCGGCGGATGACGAGAAAACTCGGTGCCTCGGTCATGTCGGGGATGTTCCTTTCTCCGTTTCTGAAGCCGTCATCATGACCCCTGCCAAGCCCGTGAGGAACATGAATTGCTGGAGCATGTGATCGCGGATGACGCTGTCGAGAAGCATGCGCGCACCGTAATCGGTAAGCACCAGGAGTGTCAGGATCGCGGCGTAGTTCGCGCCGGCGCGGCAGCGTCGCCACGCAATGACGGCAAGGCTCGCAAAGAATCCGAGCCACAACAAGGCGCCGGGGACGCCGAGACCGATCGCCATGTCGAGCAGACCGCTGTGACTGTGGCCGCCGCCTTTACCATACTTGGCCTCGAGACCATGGCCGAAGGCATTGCGGCCGAAGCCGATGCCGAGCGGGTGGTCGCGCACCAACAGCAATCCCTCCTTGAACCAGGCGACGCGTTGGTAGACCGACACATCCACCGTCTGGCCGTTCGGTAATTTGGGCCAGCTTGCGGGATTGTCCTCTTGCCACTCCCGGTGATGCTCCGTGTCCCAGGCAATCGGAATGGTGTCGATCAATTCGTGCAAGCTCGAGGATTGACGGGCGCTCACCACCAGGGCCGCGCCGCCCAGCACGATCGCGAACATCGCGACGATACCGGAGGCAAGCACCAGTCTATTGAGGCGCGCCTGGCGCGCGCGCAAGTAAAACCACCCCAGCAGGAGCAACATCAGCACCAGCGTGATCATCCCGTTGCGCGTGCGCTCGGCGAATACGGATACCGACGTCAGCGCCAACGCCGCCGCGAACACGGTGTTGGAGAGGGGAAGCACGCGTTCCCCGTATACCGCCCGAAAAAACAGCTCCGCCAGCAAGAACCCGAATAATACGTTGGTCAAATAGTTGCTCTTATCCGGCCCCTCGGTCAGGCCGGCCATGCGTTCGAGCTGGCCGGGCTTCAGCAGTCCCTGCATGGCCTGGAAGTCCACATACAGAACGTGCACCGCGAGCGCCGCAACCAGAACGGCGAGCGCCGCAACGGTGAGCCGGCGATTGTCTCGCGCCGATATCGCGGCGAACGCACCGATCAGCAAGGCCGCCAGCGCGCGCCACCACTGGCTTTGGATCTCGCCGAGCGACCAGGTATTTTCCGGAAAAATAAAAAAAACCACGGCGTACATCCACGCCGTTAGTCCCGCCAGCACGAGGGCGGGCGCCGAAAGTTCGCGCAGCCCGGCGCCCGAGCCGCGGCGAACCCAGGCGAGATAACCGAACAGGGCGAGATTCAAGACGAGCAGCAGATCGCGCACCGAAACCGTATGCGGGACCGGCCACACGAAGAACAAAATTCCGAGCAGCGCCAGGCTGAGCATTTCGATTCTTTTCATGCCCGCCTGTCTCCGTCCGCAACGCTCAGATAAATCTTTTCCATTCGCGCCGTGACCGCGTCGCTGTCAAAACGGACCACGACCGCCTCACGTGTCGCCCGCCGCTCATCGCGGCGTTCTGGAAACAGGCGGAATTGCCGCTGTGACATTGTTGGGTATTTATGCAAGGCTCCATAGTACTGTGTTTGTTAGGGTTTTCGAATTAGGGTCAACTTGAGAGATAATGGCTGCTCAAGATATCGGGGTTATACGCACATTGCGGAATTCGACGCGGGGACGCGTTGCAAATGACAGATGAACAAATTGTTGTACAAATGCGGCTTAAAGTGGTTACGCACGCCTGAATTCGCTGGCGAACTCGCCAATTGCCACGAAGTCATTATCTCCTTGCTATGTCGTTACGGAGCTGCTGTGCAAGCTCTGCAAGCCATACTACGTTTTTCAGACAAGCATCCAAACTGCCGGCTGAATGTTGTCACTTCCCCTCAGTTGTCGCCGTATGTTGGTGCGTTACTGCGCGGCAAGTGCATTATGCATATCGTTTCGCACAAAAATCCAATTAGTGTAATAAGAATCTTGTTCTCGCTTGGAATAAATCGTGCTGACCTTGGATTCAATCCATGGAGCAGTGGTTACGATGGCTTATTCTTTGCTTCTTTGGCAAAAAGGCGCCGCACATTCTCCGTATTTTGGAAGGAACGCACGGCACAACGCAGGAATTTCGAGTGCGAGAACTTTCATGACTTCCTCAACGCATACTTCGGCATCGAACGGGAAAGTCCAACATGGAGCATGAATCATTCCCTACCTGAGTTACCGACAGAGATACTCGTTTGTCCGGAATCTTCTGGTCCACAGCGGACGCTCGATCTCCGGCTCACTTTGCGGCTTTGCGAATACCTGCAATCACGATGGCCCGATGCACATCTGATAATGGCGGCAGTTAACTCCGAATATGCATTGATAGCTGGTCAGAGGGATATATCCTTTTTGCGCTTGAAGAAGTCCGCCATTTCATCGAGGCAACTGATAGAACGGATTCAAGCGGCTGATCTAGTTGTTGCAGTTGACTCGGGTCCTTTGAACATTGCTATCGCAATGGAACGACCCGTGCTCGCCCTTTTTTCTAATGAATTGCCGGAACGCGTGCTGCCCCGAAATCTGGCAAATGCAACCGTGCTCAGACACCCGCAAATGTCTGGAATCTCATGTCAAAACGCGAAATGCCGCGAGCCCTTATGCCTTTGGGCATTGTTCGACGACAAGGATATCGTCGCTACGAAGCAGATGTGGCAGCCCGGGATCGAATTCAAGGTTGTTGAGGATGGTTGTCCATGGCTTGGGCGCTAACAATGTTGCTTGGCGCTCAATCCAGCACATCGCTGCGCGATACTTGAACCTGGGAATGCATTACGCCGGCGTGATTTGCCGACACTCAGACCTTTTTGCAGACCGCTGCACCCTGCATCTTGCACGCGTACCGGTGCGAACAACGCCGTGTCCACGCCATTCGGCAACACTTCCGTCCTCTGTAGCGGAAGATTTTTTCCGTAACCAGCCTGTCGCGTACGTGCCGCGACGCCGCGCGCTTCATTAAAACGCACGGCGGTGACATGGGCGTGCACGATCACCGACACACGGCGTTGCAGCCGTTTCAGAAAGTCCGCCACCGGGAACTCGAGCTGATGCGCGTGCAAAAGTTCCATAGGCTCCTGCCTGATAATTTTCGCCGCGCGTGGTTCCAGGCGACGATTGTCGGCGCAAAGCCCCGCTTCTTCCGCACGGCGCCGCGCGGAACGTAGATGGCGAGCTTCACGTGGGAGTTTTCCGTCCCGGACTGACATGGCTGCGCGCCAAGAATAACCCACGGCGCGACCGCGGTCTGAGGCGGTTCAGACAGCCGTGCGCATCAGCGCGACCAGCTTTTGCGCGCGGCTCTCCCAGGTGTAGGCGCGGGCCTTTTCGCGCAGTCGTTCGCCCAGCCGGTGCGCCCGTTCCGGATCGCTCGTGAGTCGGCGGATAGCAGCGGCCAGCTGCACCGGGTCACCCGGCGGCACCCACACCGCCTCGTTCTGCGCTAATACCTCACGCACTGAGGGCAGGTCGGCCGCCACCACGGCGCAACCCGCAGCCATGTATTCGAATAGCTTGAGCGGCGAGCTCCACAGGCTGTTCGGTTCGGCGCGGTTGGGCAGCACTGCGATGCAAGCGCGGCTCAGTGCTGCGAGTGCTTCGGCGTGCGACACGTGCCCGGCGAACACGACTTCGGCGCCGCCCGGCTCGACCTGCGCCTGATATTCGCGGATGCGCTCGGGCGAACCACCGATCAACGTGATACGGCAGCCGGGCAGATGCGCCGCCGCGGTCACCAGATCCTGCACGCCCTTCCACGGAAAAAAACTTCCGGCGTAGACGATGTGGCGGCCGGCCTCGTGCCAGGGCTTGTCGGGAATTTTTTCCGTCCAGGTCACGGCGTCCGGCAACACGTGGATGTCGCGCGTCAGCCCGTAGCGCTTTTTCAGATCCGCGGCGGCGCCGTGAGTGATGGCCGCAACGATTTTCGCCCGTCGGAGGACCGTTTCCTCGATTTGCGCCAGTCGCTCACGTTTGGCCGGCGGCGCCACGTCGGCGAAGACCTCGTGCGCCTCGTACAACATCGGAATGTCGGGAAACGCTTCGAGCAGCGCATGCGCGATCTTGAGATGGCGCGCCATTATGAGCTGCGGCCGGTCGCGGCGGCTGACAATCCAGTGCTGCAACCGCGCGAAGAACAGCCGGTTCGAATGCAGCGGCAACCACGCGAGAGGCGCCGGCAGGCCGCGCGACAACGGCACCAGTTCCACTCCGGCTGGCCGCCCGATACCGTAGGCCGCGAGCGGATCGCCGCCATCGGCCGCCGGCACGTAAGCGAGATGCACCGTCACGCCCTGCCGCGCCAGCGCCGCCACCGTGTGCGCCACCTGAATCCCGCGGGCACGCCGCAGCGGCAAGGGCTCCGGAAATATATATAGTATGCGCATATCTGAGGCGGCCCTCATCGGCCGATAACGATCCCGCGGGCTTGCACCCGAACGTCAGTTCGCCTTGATCCCGAAGACGCGCAACAGCTTGTTGAGAATGCGTCCCACGCGATAGCCGGTATTGGAAATGACGTGACAGCCGATGTACGGCCAGAAACCGTCGGAAGGCGCGCGTGTATCGACGTAAGAGAAATTGTTGCCGATCCGGCCCGACCATCGTTCCGGCGCCCGGCTGGCGATCGCGAAGATATAAACCGAAGCCTTATCGTCACTGTTGAAACTCAGATACAACAGAGTCAGTCCACGCTCTTCGAACAGCCGCTTTACCGTCATCGGACTGAACCGCCAGTAGTCGCCGAAACTTTCATGCATCTGTTGCAGAAACGGGACCACCAGAATGACGATATCGCGCGTCATCATGCACAGGTTGCGAAACGCCGTGTGCACCTCGTAGATATGCTCGAGGACCGTGTGATTGAAAGCCACGTCGAACTTGCCGGCGAGTTCCGCCGGCAGCTCTCCGCTCAAGTCGAGAAATACCTCGTTGTCGAAACCCTGGAAACCCCTGGCCTCCGATTTGTAGTTGGTTATCGTGTAGCTGGTCGCGTTCGCGAAATAGTCCCGGTAACGTCGCCCTTCCTTGTCCAGATCCTGCCAACCGCTGACGTTCACCACATCCCCTGTGAACAGATGCGCGAACTTCCGCAGTTCGTGGTTGGACCACACCCGCGGCAATCGGAATTTTCTATCGATAAACAGGCGGTTCATTTCCATATCCTGTGATGCGACCTCAGCCCGATGGCGCCGAAGCCCGACTGGCTGCGGCGTCGGCGCCCAGGAGTTCTTGGACGCATTCCCAGACCCGGTCCACGGTAATGTCAGCCATGTCGCTCTCTCGAGAGCACTGCGCGTCCGATGCCGGATGGTCGATGGCGCGCAACCGCGGATGCGCCGCCGGGGCAAAGCGTTGGCTTCGATGGAAACAATGATACAAGGCGACCATCGGGATGCCGAGTGCGCCGGCGAGGTGCGTCGGACCGGTGTCGACCCCGACGTAAAGATCGAGGCGCTGCATGAGCGCCGCCGATTGCCGCAGGCTCATCCGCCCCGCCGCCACCACGACGTGCCTGCCCAGTTGCTGCCGGAGCCAGCGGGCGCGCGACACGCTCTCGGCCCCGCCCAGAACCACCAGCCACGATCCGGGAAAATGGTCGAGAACGCGCCGGCCGAGGCCGGCAAAATTCTCGAGCGGCCAGTCCCGGTAAGACTTGGTCGGAAAGCTCGCGACCTGAAACCCGACCAGCCGCGTGGCGCCCGGGGCCTTGGCCTCAAGCCAGGCTTTGGCCTCGTCGGTCTCGGCGTCGGAACAAAAATACGCCAGACGATGGTCGTCGGTCTCGATGCCGAGCGCGGCTGGCAGCAGCAGGTGCTCGTGGACGACGTGCGACAGCAAGCGCTGGCGCGGCATCGGCACGGCGCGCCAGAGCCGACCGTCGAGTGTCGCATCGCCCTGCTCGAAAGCAATGACGCGGCGCGCAACCCGCAAGGCATAACGTATCAACGGGGCGTCGCGCCCATAAACAATCGCGTAGTCCCAAAACTTCGCGGACAGCCAGCCGCGCCAGCGCGCGCGCTTCGGGGTGATGACTCCCAGCCGATCCACCCAGGGGAGGCCTTGCAGCACGGCGGCGCGCTTGGGATGCGCCAGGCAACCGACCCGCGCGTCGGGATACGCGGCCTTGATTGCCCGCAATACTGGCGTCGTCATCAGCGTGTCGCCGATTCGCGCTACGTTGATAACGAGAATGCGGGCGTTGGGCTCGATGGCGATCGTCATTTGCCGCGCAGCCGGTCGTACAGTCCGCCGAGAGAGGCGTTCTGATAAAGCGACACCCGCGTCGCAAACCAGCTGCCCGGCCGGTCCTTCATGACCAGGCGCGGGATGCATTGCGGGTCGGAGCCGGCGACATTCACGCCGCGCGCGGTGGCGTACTGCGCGGCGAAACCGACCTTGGCGGCCGCCGCCTGATACTCCGGCTCGAAGTAGCCCCAGGGCCAGCACAGGTGGCGCGAGTCCTTGCCGAGCCGCGACTTCAAAATCTCGCGCGAGGCGGCGAGATCGGCCGTGACCGCCGCAAGCCGCTGCGATTTATCGGCGTGCAACTGGTCCCAGCGCAGATGTGAATGCGTGTGCGAATGCACCTCGGCAGCGCCGCTTGCCTCCATCGCCTCGATCTCGGACCAGCGCAGCATGACCTCATCGGCGCGGCCGTCCGCCACCGCCGCCTTGCAGGCGCGGTGGTCCGGCGTCGCCGGCAGTTCCCTGGCCGCTCCCAGAAAGGTGCGCGCGGGGCCTTCGCCCATGAGACTGGTGATGGTGAAAATGGTCGCCTTGAGACCGTAACGCTTGAGGATCGGATAGGCGTAGACGTAGTTGTCGAGATAACCGTCGTCGAAGGTGATCAGCACGCTGCGGCCGTCGAGCGCGCGCTGGCCTTGCAGAAATTCGAGGAACTCGTCGGCCGCGAGCGCACGATATTTCTTACGCGCCAGGTACGCCATGTGTTCCTCGAAGGTCTCGGGGCTCACCGTCACCAGGCCCGGATGCGGGCTGACGTGGTGATACATCAGCACCGGCACCGCGCGCGTCACGATGTTCCTCCCACCGTCTTAAGATAGAGTTCCTCCGTGCGCCTTACCATAATATTCTCGTCGTAAAGTTCGCGTGCCCGCGCCGCGCCCTGGGCGCGCATGCGCGCCGCCAGCTCCGGCGAGCGGATCAGCGTGCGCAGATGGGTCGCCAATGCCTCGACGTCTTCCGACTCGAACAACAGACCGGCCTCGCCCAGCACCTCGGGAATGCCGCCGATACGAGTGGCGATCACGGGCACGCCCATGGCGGTGGCCTCGATGAGCGCAGTGCCGAGCGCCTCTTCCTGCGCCGGCAGCACGAACACATCGAACGCCTTGAGCAGGCTCGGAATGTCGTCCTGGTGTCCCAGCATCATGACGCGCTGCTCCAGCCCGAGATCGACGATGAGGTTGTGGATGTTGCGGCCCTGCGGCCCTTCGCCGACGATCGCCAGGCGCATCCGCGGGAATTCCGGGGCCAGCTGCTCGAGCGCCTGCAACAGAAAACGGTGGCCCTTGGCCTTGCGCAACACCGCGATGATGCCGATCACGAAGGCCTTGCGCGGGATGTCGAAGCGGGCGCGCATGTCGGCGAGATCGGAGCGCGCGGGGTCGAAACGCTTGAGATTGATGCCGGTCGGCACGGCGATGATCTTATCACCCGGCACGCCCTGCGAGATCAGGTACTGGCGCACGCCCTCGCTCACGGTGATCACGCGATCCGCGAGGCGCGCGTACACGAACGGCCCGCCGATGCGCGTCAACAGGTGGCGCGTGCGGAACACCGGGACGCGCAACAGCTTGCCGGCCGCGCCTGCGAGCCAGGCGTCGCGCGAGCTGTGCGTGTGGATGACGTCGACGCGTTCGCGCCTGAGCAGGCGCAGGATTCTCACGAACGCCACTGGATCGTACGCCGAGCCCATCTTGAACCGGACCGTCGGGATCCCGCGCGCGTCGGTCATCTCTCCGAGCCGGGAACCGGGCTGACACAGCAGCAACCCGCGAAAGCGCGCCGGGTCGAGACCCTCAAGCTCGCGCAGGATGCGCCGCTCCTGGCCGCCGAAGCCGAGCGAGGCTTCGGTATGCAGGACCGTGATCCTCCCGTTGTTCATAAATTATGATTTGAACCGCCAAGACGCCAAGGTCGCCAGGAAAAACAAACCTGAGAATTATATAAATGCTTGACTCCCCCCCACCCTGTCCCTCCCCCGCAAAGGGGGAGGGAACCCTTGCCGAAGTGCATGCAAGCAATGGAAAAACGGGGATTCCCCCTCCCCTCGCGGGAGGGGGCTAGGGGGAGGGGGAAACCGGCAAACGTGTTAAACATGTCCCTAAAGCTCAATCAAGTGCGCAAAAGTTTATTGTACAGGTCGAGCAGTTCCCCGCTCATGCGACCCAGGCTCATGGGCTCGACAGTGGCGCGCGCCCGCGCGCCCAGCGTCCGCGCGCTTTCAGGAGTCACCGCACGCAGGTGCGCCGCCAGCGCCGGCACGTCGAGGGCATCGCATGCGTAGCCGTTTGCGCCGTTTTCGATCAGCTCGGCCGCGCCCGATTTGAGGCTGGTGATCACCGGCAGGCCGCTGGCCATGGCTTCGAGCGCGACGTTGGGAAACGGATCGTACAACGTCGGCAGCACCAGCGCCTCGGCCGCGCCGTAATAGGGTCTCACGTCCGCTTGCGGACCGACGAACTTTGAGCGCCGCGAAAGGCCCAGGTGCCGCGCCTGCGCCTCAAACCGGGACAGGTGGCGGTCCCGCCCCACCACCAGCAGGAAGGCTTCACCGGACAGCATCGCTATCGCTTGCAGCAGCGCCGCCATTCCTTTGCGCTCGAAACCGGATCCGACGAACAGAAACAGCGTCGCTTCTTCGGGGATGCCGTGGCGCGCGCGGATCTCGCCGCGATGCGTTTTCAAATCGGGGTGAAACGCGCCGGCGTCGACGCCGCTGTAGATCACGTGCAGCTTGTCGTCCGCGATCGCAAAATAGCGCCGGATCTCCTCGCGCACCATGCGCGAGTTGCAGATCACCGCCCTGAGGCCCGGGCTCTCGAACAGGCGCCGTTCCGCACCCTTCACATAGTAATGATACGGATTGAGTGCCGTGCCCAGCCGCCCGAGCACGCCCTGGGCGCGGGCGCGCTGCGCCAGCCACTCGCGGTGCACGCCGTCGCCGGCGCGGTACACGTCGCAGCAGCTGAGGCGTTCGTGCGACTGCACCAGGTCGAACGATTCACTTTCGAGCCGGCGGCACACCGCGCGCGCGAACGACCAGTCGCGCCACAGCCGGCCGAGGTAAAGCGGATTGCAGGTGAGCACCTCGAAGCCCTCCGCCCCGCGCCATTCGCGCGTGATCAGCGTGAGCCGGACGTCGCGCGATCGCAGCGCTTCGAGCGCGCGCGACACGAAGTGTTCGGCGCCGCCATCGTGCGCGTAGCGTTGGCGGATCAGGGCAATCTTAGGGGGATTCATGCGGCGAGGATTTGGCGGATCGCGTTCAGGACCTGATCGACCGGAATGGTGGTGAGACATTCGGACACCTTGCTGTTGCCGCACCCGTCCATCCCGCACGGACGGCAGGAATGGTTCGAGGTCAGGACGCGCGACTTCACTTGCCACGGGCCCCATTCAAGGTCGCCGCTCGGCCCGAACAGCGCCACCACCGGCGTCTGCATGGCGGCAGCGATGTGCATCGGCACCGAGTCCACGCCGACGAACAGCTTGGCTTCCCGCGTGAGCGCGGCCAGCTGCTTGAGATTGAGCTTGCCGCACAGGTCCACGACCGGGCGCCTGAGCTGCGAGACGACGCTGGCGGCGAACTGCAGCTCGTGCTCGGCTGGCGCGGCCGTGAGCACCACGCGCTCGCCGGTTTCCTGCAGGGAATCGATGAGCGCCGCGTACCTGTCTACCTCCCAGCACTTGAATAGCCAGCGCGAGGTCGGATGAATATGGATGAACTGCTTGCTTTCAAGGCCATGGCGCGCCATCAACTCACGCACCGAGGTGTCGGCGGCGTCGCCGGTGACGAGCACCAGCTGACGTTCGTCGATCTCGGGATATACGCCGAGGCGCCGCAACGCGTCGAGATGTATTTCGACGGTGTGCCGCGGCCGGGCCGGCACCTGGTAGAAATGCGTGAAACTGTTGCGCCAAAGCCGCCCGCGCTTGCGCGGATATTCGCGCGCTACGCCGTAACGCGGGTTCAGCAGCAGCATGAGCCCCGCGCCGCGCGGGTTCTCCGTGAGGTGCACGATCAGGTCGTAATGCCGCCGGCGCAGCGCGCGGGACAGGCGCCATTCGTTGCCCATGCGCGTGGTCCAGTCTTCCTTCTTCCACTCGCGGTCGATGGTGAAGATGTTGGAGATCGCCGGGTGGCCCGCGAGCATCGGCTCGGTGTCGCGATAGACCAGCGCATCGATCTCGAGGTGAGCGGCGTGGTTCTTGAGAACGGTGAAAACCGGCGAGGTCAGCAGCACGTCACCCAGATGGCGGAGCTTGACCACCAGCACGCGGTGCAGGCCGGAGAGGTCAACGGCGTCCTTGAGCATGGCGCCAAACATAGCAGATTTCGCGCGGGCTTACCCCTTGAGCGCCGCCAGCACGCGCTCGGGCGGCAGATCGCGCAGGCACTTGAGATGCTTGAGCGGACACTCGCGCTTGAAGCACGGGCTGCATTCCAGACCGAGATAAAGCACGGTGGCCTGGTCGTTCATGGGCGGCGTGTGGCGCGGATCGGAGGATCCGTACAGCGCCACCACCGGGCGGTCGAGGGCGGCGGCGACGTGCATGAGACCCGAGTCGTTGGTCACCACGGCGCTAGTCAACGACATCAGATCGATCGCCTCCGCGAGCGTGGTCTTGCCGCCGAGGTCGAGACAACGTTTATCGGTCATGGATTGGATCGCGCCGGTGACGCCGGCGTCCTTGTCCGAACCGAATAGCCATACCTCCCAACCGTGCGCGAGTTTTTCCCTGGCGACGTCGGCGAAATATTCCGCCGGCCAGCGTTTGGCCGGACCATATTCAGCGCCGGGACACAGGCCCAGGACCGGTGTCCGCGGCAGGCTCCGGCCGAGCCGCGCCAGCGCCGTGCGTGCCTGGTCCAAGTCGGCGCGGATGCGCGGCGCGGGAATCTCCGGAAGCGCTTCGCCCGGGGCGAGCGCCAGCGCCACGAATCGGTCCACGGTGCGCGGAAGCTTTTGCTTGTCGAGCCGGCGGATGTCATTGAGCAGGCCGTAACGCAGCTCCCCGAGAAATCCGGTGCGCACGCGCGCACGCGCGGCAAAGGGAACGATTGCGGACTTGAGCGAGTTGGGCAGCACGATCGCGCGGTCATAGTGGCGCGCGCGCAACTCGTGTCCGAGCCTGAGGCGCTCGCCCAGTCCGAGCTCGCCATGACCGACGTTCAGCGCGATCGACTCGTCCACCTCCGGCATGCGCGCGAGTACGGGCAGCGTCCACGCCGGCGCCAGCACGTCGAGCCGCGCGTCGGAATGGCGCTGCTTGAGAACCTTGAACAGACTTTGCGCCAGAACCATGTCGCCGACCCAGGCCGGGCCGACGACCAGAAAATTTTGCGTGGAGTCGGTCAAGCGTGCGGTTACGGATTACAGCGCCGCCGATCGGGGAACTTCAGTGGCTGAAATGAAATACACGGACGTTTCATGCGCGAAATATAGGCGGCCATATTATTCGGGTCAATCCGACACGAGAGATGTCGCCCGTGGGTGTTTTTTTGAATACGGCGGGCGTATCTTCATTCGCTGGGGTAGGGTTCAATCCGTGCTCCATTGCACGAAAGAGCATGGAAGAACCGACGGGTTTGCGGCCCATCCGTCCGGAGGTTGCCATGTCTGAGAACGACTCGAACAGCTCCGATGATCACGGCATCATCACGCTCAATAGCCGCGTTTCATTCCCGGAGACGGTTGAACGGTTGAAGTCGGCGTTTCAGTTTCACGGCATTAAAGTGTTTGCCGTCATCGACCAGCAAGCCGAGGCGAGAGCCGCCGGGCTGGAGATGTTCCCGCTGGCGCTCGTGATTTTCGGCAATCCCAAGGCCGGCACGCCGCTTATGCTGGCGCGGCCACTTGCGGGGCTCGATCTGCCGCTGAAAGCGCTCGTGTCGGAGGCAAAACCCGGCGAAGTGCTGGTGAGCTTCAATTCCACGCCATACCTGCTGAAACGCCACGGGCTGCCGAATCAGCTCGGGTCGAACATCGCTGCGGCCGAACGTCTCATCGTGGCCGCGTTGAGCGACTGAAGCTGCAACGCGCATGAAGGCTGAATGCTAACCACCGCCCTTTTGCTCTGGATCCTGGCCGTCGTCCTGACCGTCATCGGGCTTGCGGGGCTGTTCCTGCCCGTCATCCCGGGCGCCCTGGTGCTGTTCGCGGGTCTCGCGGTCGCGGCCTGCGCCGATGACTTCGCCTACGTCGGCTGGAAAACGCTGACGGCGCTGGGCATGCTTGCGCTGCTCACTTATCCGGCCGATTTCCTCGCCGGCGCCTTCGGCGCGAAACGCTTTGGGGCTTCGCCGCGCGCCGTGACGGGCGCAATTGTCGGTGCCATTGTCGGGTTATTCTTCGGTCTCCCCGGCGTATTGCTGGGGCCGTTCCTGGGCGCGGTCGTGGGCGAACTGTTGACGCAGCGCCATTTCGGCAGGGCCGGACGCGCCGGCATCGGCGCGACCCTCGGCCTGGTGCTGGGAACCGCCGCCAAACTCGCGATCGCCTTCACCATGCTCGGGGTGTTCGCGATCGTCCGCTTCACCTGAGACAGCCGTCACCGAGACGGCGACGACGCGCCGGTACACCCCGGAGGTGAAAAATAACGACCCGGCCACATGACGTCCGGCACGAGTTCATGCATCATGACAGGCACGGTCCGACCGATCCCGATGTACCGTGAACCTGGAACAGTCATGAGCTACTGCTATGCCGGAAAGGAGAATGCCCGCGAAAAGGCATTCGAGCCGATCTGGTCCAACGATCTCGATGCCGTGTTTTCCGACGTGGCGCGTTATTACGACCGCGCCAATATTTTCGCCAGCCTCGGCCTGTTGAACCGGCTGCGGGACCGTTTCATTTCC
>DASPRK010000141.1:0-34653 GCA_035624495.1 Methylomirabilis sp. (SeqCode)
ACGGTCACGATGTTCATGCCGCCTCCTCGATCGCGGATTCCTCGTTTCGACGCTCTCGGTTTTCCTCGAACAACCAGCGGCATTCATCGGCCCAGTGCAGTACCGCGAGCGAGCCGTCGTGGCGCTCGACCAGCGCGGTGCAGGACTCGACCCAGTCGCCGTCGTTGACGTACAGCACATCCCTGACGTACTCGAGCGCCGCTTTGTGGATATGCCCGCAGATGACGCCGTCCACGCGATGACGCTGGGCCTCGTGCGCCAAGGCCTGTTCGAAATTGCTTATGTAGTTGACTGCGTTCTTGACCTTGTGCTTGAGGTAGGCCGCGAGCGACCAGTAGGCGAAACCCAACCGGCGCCGGACGAAATTAACCCAGCGGTTAGCGTAAAGCAGGAAGTCGTACATGCCGCTGCCGAGGACGGCGAGCCATTTGCTGTGCTTGACGACGCTGTCGAACTCATCGCCGTGAATTACGAGGAAACGACGACCGTCGGCGGTCTCGTGGATCACCCGCGGCGCGATCTGCACGCCGCCGAACACCGAACCGGTGTAATCGCGGAACAGTTCGTCGTGATTGCCGGGTACGTAAATGACTTCTACGCCGTGCGCGGCCATTTCCATGATCTTCTGCAGCGCCTTGCTGTGCGTCGCCGGCCAGTACCAGCCGCTCTTGAGGTTCCAGAAGTCGATCATGTCGCCGACCAGGTACAGGCGTTCGCAGTCGGCACGTTCCAGAAAATCGAGCAGGAATTCGGCCTTGCATGCGCGCGTACCGAAATGCACGTCGGAGATCCAGATGGAGCGAAAGCGGAGCGATTCGTTTCGGCTAAACGGGGTGTCGGAACACGTGATCGGCGCGCGCCGGTTGTTGGCACGGGAGTCCTGACGCGGCGACATCGGACGTGTCCGGCGCCGTCGTTCGATCGACTGCCGCAATCGCGCTTCGACTTTTTTTCCAGATGACGGTTTCGTGCTCGTTTGAACGGATGTGACTGGCATGAGACATCCCCATCGGTCTTTGGCGAGTCAAACTATCCGCGATGCAGGTTAAGGTTTTTTGACGAAAATCCGCCGAATTCGTCATGCCTTTGTCATATTTATGCGTTTCAATTTGGTGACAACGGTGCACCCGTGACATACCGGGAAATCACAGGTTTTTCACGCATGGGGTTGGGAAGAAAACTGTTGGCGAGCATGACCGACGCCGGTCGCATCGTGCGCGCGGCCGGCTATTCCATTGCCGGGCTGCGCGCGGCGCTGCGCCGTGAATCCGCATTCCGTCAAGAGGTGATGTTGTTTGTCGTGTTCGCGCCGCTGGGAGCGTGGCTCGGCCGCGACGGCGTGGACCGCGCGATGCTGGTCGGAAGCCTCATGATCGTGCTGATCGTCGAGCTGCTCAATTCCGCGCTCGAGGCCGCCATCGACCGCATCAGCAAGAAGAACCACAAGCTCTCGGGCCGGGCCAAGGACATGGGCTCGGCCGCTGTATATCTTTCGCTGGCATTGGTGTTCCTGACCTGGGGATTCGTGCTGGCGGATCGATTTACGTGAAATGTCGTCAGCTTTTTGCCCGTGCTATGTTCGTGACTGCTAGAATGGAAGCATGAATTGCGTATTCGCCCAGCAATTGATTTTCAAACGCCTCGTCTGGCCGGGCGGAGCCGCATGGCGCTAGCACGGGCACTGCGCCTGGTGCCGTCGGTTGCGACCGCCGTGCGTCGCACCGCCGGGACCCAGACCGTGGCCGCGGTGGACGTCGGTTCTAACAGTTTTCACATGATCGTGGCGCGCGTGGTGCACGGCCAACCCCACGTCATGGACCGGCTTCAGGAAACGGTGCGTCTCGGCGCCGGTCTGGATGAAAGTAATCGCCTGTCGAAAGAGGCGCAGCGCCGCGCGCTCGACTGCCTGGAGCGTTTCGGCGAGCGCCTGCGCGGCATGCACGCCGGCACAGTGCGCGCGGTCGGGACCAACACGTTGCGGCGCGCGCGCAACACCCAGAAGTTCCTCCGGCGCGCACAGTTGGCGCTCGGCCATCCGATCGAGGTGATCTCGGGACGCGAAGAAGCGCGTTTGATATATCAGGGCGTGGCGCGGGAACTCGCAGACGACGGCCCCCGCCTGGTGCTGGACGTGGGCGGCGGCAGCACCGAACTCATTCTGGGCGTACGCGCCGAACCCAGGCTGATGGAAAGCCTGTACATGGGTTGCGTGAGTCTCAGCCAGCAATATTTCCCGAAGGGAAAGATCACCGAGAAGGCGATGCGCCGGGCCGAGACCGCGGCGAGGCTGGAGCTGACGCCGGTCGAGGCGCAGTTTCGGCAAGGCTGGCAACGCGCCTACGGTTCTTCCGGAACCATTCGTGCCATCGGCGCCGTGGCGCAGGCCGGTGGGTGGACCACGGACGATGAGATCACACCGGCGGTGCTCGAACGGTTACGCGAGGCTCTGCTGGATGCGGCCCATGTCACGGCCCTCGAACTGCCGGGGCTCAGCGTGGACCGCGCACCGGTGCTGCCCGGCGGTGTCGCGATTCTGCGCGCGGCCTTCGAAGCGCTCGGAATCGAGCGTTTGCATATCGCCAGTGCCGCCTTGCGCGAGGGCCTGCTCTACGACCTACTCGGTCGTCTTCACCACGAAGACGCGCGCGAGCAAACACTGCGCGCGCTCACCGCCCGTTTTCACGTGGACAAGGCGCAGGCCGAACGCGTCGAACGCACCGCGCGCGCCTGCTTCGAACAGGTGGCGCAACACTGGAAACTTGTACCGGAAGACGTCGCGGCGTTGTCGCTGGCCGCGCGCCTGCACGAGATTGGGCTCGCCATCGCTCACAGCGGTTATCACAAGCACGGCGCCTATCTGGCGCGCTACTCCGATCTGCCGGGGTTTTCGAGCACTGAACAACAACTGCTGGCGCTGCTCATTCGTGCGCATCGGCGCAAGTTTCCCGCGGAGGAATTCGCGGCCTTGCCCAAGGGGCAGGCGAAACAGGCCCGCCGGCTGGCGGTGCTGTTGCGGCTGGCGGTGCTGTTGCACCGGGGACGCAGCGACACCTTGTTGCCGGCGTTCCGGCTGACAGTCGGGAAGCACACGATCGAGGTACGATTCCCGCGCGGCTGGCTCAGCAAGAATCCGCTGACGCGCGCCGACCTCGCGCTCGAGGCCGACTATCTCAAGATGGCGAAAATGCAGCTGTGCTTTGGGTGACGAGTTTCAGGGGCTTTCAGCCAGTTCGCGCAACAGTTTGCTTTGGGCGGAGGCCGATTCCTGGCCGTCGGGCGTGAGACGGCGGTAATTCCCGTCGCTCGTGAGTTCCCAGGCCTGAATGTTGTCGGCGAGGGAGAAACTGAGGGCTTCCTTGATCACGCGCTCACGTAGCGTTTTGTTCTCGATCGGAAACGCCACCTCCACGCGACGGAAGAAATTCCGGTCCATCCAGTCGGCGCTTGCCAACCAGACTTCCTCCTTGCCTTCGTTGTAAAACCAGTAGACCCGGGTGTGTTCGAGAAAACGTCCGATGATCGAGCGCACCCGGATATTCTCCGAGATACCCGGTAGGTCCGGGCGCAGGCAGCAAATGCCGCGCACGATCAGCTCGATCTGCACGCCCGCCTGCGAGGCGGCGTACAGCGCCTGGATGATTTGTGGCTCGACCAGCGCGTTCATTTTGGCGCGCAGGCGCGCCGGTTTGCCGGCGCGCGCGTGGCTCGCCTCGCGCTCGATGCGTTCCATCAGTCCCTTGTGCAGCGTGAACGGCGATTGCAACAGCTTTTGAAGCCGGCCGGAGCGACCGATGCTGGTGAGCTGCAGGAACAGTTTGTGCACGTCGTCGCCGATCGCGTCGTCGCAGGTGAGCAGGCCGAAGTCGGTGTACAAACGCGATGTGCGGTCGTGGTAATTGCCGGTGCCTAGGTGCACGTAATGCCGTAATCGCGTACGTTCGCGGCGTACCACCAGGATCATCTTGGCGTGGGTTTTGTAGCCGACGACCCCGTATACGACGTGCGCGCCGGCTTCCTGCAACACGGTCGCAAGGTTGATGTTCGCCTCCTCGTCGAAGCGCGCGCGCAGTTCGATCACCACCGTGACTTCCTTGCCGGCGCGCGCGGCGTCGACCAGCGCTGCGACCACCGCCGAGTTGGGACCGGTGCGATATAGCGTCTGCTTGATCGCGAGCACTTGTGGATCGGCGGCCGCCTGACGCACAAAATCGACGACCGGGGCAAACGATTCGAATGGGTGATGTAGCAGGATATCGCCTTGGCGGATCACTTCGAACAGGTTCTTGTTGCGTGCCAGCCGTCGCGGCAGGCTGGGAGTGAATGCCGGGAACTTGAGGTCCGGCCGGTCGACCATGTCGCAGATCGCCAACAGGCGGTTCAGGTTGACCGGTCCGTTGACCTGGAACAGGGTATCCGAGGTCAATTCGAACTTGTTCATCAGGTAGCTCGCCATGTCCTCCGGACAGTTATCGGCGACTTCGAGCCGTACCGTGTCGCCATAGCGGCGTGAGTGCAATTCACCCTCGACGGCCAGCAGTAGGTCGTCGATTTCCTCCTCGTCGACGAACAACTCCGAGTTGCGCGTGACGCGAAACTGGTAACAGCCGCTGACCTCCATGCCCGGAAACAGGTCGTTGACGTGGGTATGGATGATCGAGGACAGGAAAACGAAATCGTGCGGTCCGGTCGCGCATTCCTTGGGCATCTGAATCAGGCGCGGCAACGCGCGCGGCGCTTGGACCACGGCCACGCCGCCGCGACGGCCGAAGGCATCGACCCCTTTGAGCGCGACGATAAAGTTAAGACTCTTGTTAAGGATGCGCGGAAACGGGTGCGCCGGATCGAGGCCGAGCGGGCTCAATACCGGTAGCAATTCGTGCTCGAAGTAATGGCGTACCCACGCCTCCTGTTCCGCGTTCCATTCGGTGCGCCGCACAAAGCGGATCTTCTCGTGCTCCAGCAGCGGGATCAGGACCTCGTTCAGGATCCGATACTGTTCCGCCACCTGCTGATGTGCGATGGCGCTGATCTGTTTCAGGACGTCCTGCGGCAGCAGGCCGTCGGGCCCGGCCTGGACCGAACCGGAGACCACTTGTTCCTGCAGGCGCGCCACGCGGATCTCGAAGAACTCGTCCAGGTTGGTGCTGCAGATGCACAGAAAACGCAACCGCTCGAGCAACGGCACCGTCGTGTCCGTCGCCTGCTCCAGGACGCGGCGATTGAACTCGAGCAGGCTGAGTTCCCGATTAAGGAACAGCTCCGGCTGCTTCAGAGGTTCCGGCAGTATTATTAGTTCGGCGGTGCTCATGAGGGCGGCGCACAGATGTGTGCACAATCCTGAAATTCTAAGGATTAATTATGACAGAAATATGACAGTGCCGCGGATCCCGGTATTTCCACGGGATGGCGCGTGCAACTTACGCGAACTGTTGCGATATCAGGCCGGTTTTTGCGCATCCGAGGCCTGACTCTCCTCGATCTCGCGCCGAACCTCGTTCATATCGAGAGACTTGGCCTTCTCGACCACCTGGTCGAGGGCGGAGGCCGGCAACGCGCCGGGTTGGGCGAAGATGATGATTTTTTCGCGAAAGATCATCAGCGTCGGAATCGAGCGGATCTGGAAGTACGCTGCCAGCGCCTGCTGTTCCTCGGTGTTGACCTTGGCGAATACCACGCCCGGGTATTTTTCGGCGGCCGCTTCATACACCGGGGCGAACGAACGACACGGACCACACCACGGCGCCCAGAAATCCACGAGTACCATGTCGTTGTCGCTGACGACCTGATGGAAATTTTCCTGCGTCACTTCAAGAATAGCCACGAATGTCTCCCACGGGCACCGGAGAGATGCCCCATAAAAATTGAGGTTGAAACTGAATTATACCGTCATCGCCCGAGGATGTCTGAACGCCAAGTTGGGGACGAGGGAAGCGAAATCAAGATCATTAATGATTGGTATGGCGGGAGTGCTGTGGACCCGGACAGGGTTTCAAATCGAATAAATTGATATCAAAGAAAAAATGTCCGAGCAAAAATATGCGTTCTGCCGCCGCATTGGCGGGTACTGGGCTGGTGTGTAGTTCGCCGCGTGGCCGGTACGTCCTTGTGCCGCACCTCAGTTGCCAGAGCTTCCGAGAATTTCTTTTTCCACCTGATCCAGGCTGGTGTGGCGCACGTCCTTGCCCTTGACCAGATAGATGATGTATTCGCAGATATTGCGCGAATGATCGCCGATGCGTTCCAGCGCGCGCGCGGCCCACATGACGTTAAGCATGCGCGAGATGGTGCGCGGATCTTCCATCATGTAGGTGATGAGCTGGCGCATGGTGCCGTCGTATTTCTGGTCGATCTTGCGGTCCTCGCGCGCGATCCGCACTGCCGCCTCGATGTCGAGGCGCGCGAACGCGTCGAGCGCGTCATGCAGCATCTGACGCACGTGGGCGCCAAGCACCTGGATCTCGGCGTAGTTATTCTTGGGACGTTCATCAGAGGCCAGACGCACCGCCATGCGCGCGATCTTCTCGGCTTCGTCGCCGATGCGCTCGAGGTCGGTGATGGTTTTGATCACAGCCACCACGAGTCGCAGGTCGCTCGCCGCCGGCTGGCGCCGCGCGATGATTTGGCTGCATTCCTCGTCGATGGTGACCTCCATCTTGTTGACCTGGGTGTCGTTCATGATGACCGCTTCGCCCTCGGCGGTGCTGCCCTTGAGGAGCGCGTCCATCGCGTGCTCGATCTGCTGCTCGACCAGCCCGCCCATCTGCAGCACCCGTGAACGGATGTCTTCCAGCTCGGCGCTGAACTGACGGGAAATATGCGTGTGAATCTGTTCCATGGTGCTCTCCGTGAATGCTCGTAAGCCGTCCCTGGGAATACTTCATTAATTTCGTTGCGCCCCGAGCCCATGCATCGTTGCTCGGGCATTCGCCGATGCGAAGGCACGCCAAGTGCCTTCGCAACTACCCCGGCTTACCCGTAACGTCCGGTGATATAGTCTTCCGTCTGTTTCTGAGTCGGGTTGGTGAAGATGGTATTGGTGTCGCCGAACTCCACCATCTCGCCCAGGTACATGAAAGCGGTGAAGTCGGAGACGCGCGCCGCCTGCTGCATGTTGTGCGTAACGATCGCGATAGTATAGTTCTTTTTCAGTTCGTAGATCAGTTCCTCGATCTTCAGGGTCGAGATCGGATCCAGTGCCGAAGCCGGTTCGTCGAGCAGTACCACTTCGGGTTTGACGGCGATGGCGCGCGCGATGCACAGCCGCTGTTGCTGTCCGCCCGAGAGGCTCATGCCGCTCTGCTTGAGAATGTCCTTCACCTCGCCCCACAGGGCCGCCTGCTGCAACGCCCATTCCACGCGGTCGTCCATCTCCGAGCGCGACAGTCTTTCATACAGACGCACCCCGAAGGCGATGTTCTCGTAAATCGACATGGGAAACGGCGTCGGTTTCTGGAACACCATGCCGACCCGCGCGCGCAGTCGGAACAGGTCGGTGTGCGGCGACAGCACGTTTTTGCCGTCGAGCAGGAGTTCGCCGGTGGCGCGCTGCCCGGGATAAAGCTCGTACATCCGGTTGAAGGTGCGCAGCAGCGTCGACTTGCCGCACCCGGACGGACCGATGAACGCCGTCACCATGTTGGTGGCGATATCCAAATTGATGTTTTTGAGCGCCAGGTACTTGCCGTAATAAAAATCCATGGCACGCACCTGAATCTTGCTCTTGACCTGAAGTTCGGGAGACAAATTCGTCATCGTTGCTCCATTCGCACCTTGCGCAACAACGTGCGCGCGATAATGCTAAGACCCAACACGCTCAGTGTGATAAGCAGAGAGCCCGCCCAGGCCAGGGTATGCCATTCGCTGTACGGGCTCATGGCGAACTGGAAGATAACCACCGGCAGGTTGGCCATGGGCTGCATCAGGTCGGTGTTCCAGAATTGGTTATTGAGCGCGGTAAACAGCAACGGCGCGGTTTCGCCCGCGATGCGCGCCACCGCCAGCAGCACGCCGGTGAGGATTCCGGAAAGCGCCGCGCGATAGGCCACGAGCGAAATCATCTTCCAGCGGGGGGCGCCCAGCGCCAGCGCCGCCTCGCGCAGGGTATCGGGAACGAGCCGCAGCATTTCTTCGGTCGTGCGTATTACCACCGGCAGCATGATGATGGCCAGAGCGACCGCGCCCGCGAGCCCCGAGAAATGACCCATGCGCAACACCACGAGCTCGTAGACGAACAGGCCGACGATGATCGAGGGCGCGGACAGCAGGATGTCGTTGATAAACCGAATACTGCCGGCCACCCAGGTGCGACCGCCGTATTCCGCGAGATAGGTGCCCGCGAAAATGCCGATCGGTGTACCGATGACGGTAGCCAATCCAACCATGATGAGGCTGCCGACGATGGCGTTGGCCAGTCCGCCAGCGCTGCCCGGAGCGGGCGTGTTCTGATGGAATAAATTCCAATCGAACGCGGCGATGCCATAGCTGAAGGTGGTCCAGAGAATCCAGAACAACCAGAACAGCCCGAACAACGTCGCCAGCACCGAACCGGTGAGGTTGATGACGTTGACACTGCGCCGCCGCAAGTAAAGCCAGTTCATGGGGTTGTTGCCTTCACGTTTTCGCGCCTTTACGCGTCTCGAGCTCCAGCAGCAAAAACTTGGCCAGCGCCAGCACGATGAAGGTGATCATGAACAGCACCAGTCCGAGCGCAATGAGCGACGAGGTATGCATGTCGCCAACGGCTTCGGTGAATTCATTCGCCAGCGTCGAGGCGATCGAATTGCCCGGCTCGAACAGCGATAGGCTCAGCCGGTGAGTGTTGCCGATAACGAAAGTCACGGCCATGGTTTCGCCCAGTGCCCGACCCAGGCCGAGAAAAATGCCGCCGACTGCGCCCACGCGGGTGTACGGCAGCACTACGTTCCATACTACTTCCCAGTGGGTCGCGCCGACGCCGTAAGCTGACTCCTTGAGCATTTGAGGAGTGGTGAAAAACACATCGCGCATGATGGCCGCGATGAAGGGGATGATCATGATCCCGAGGATGATGCCGGCCGGCAACATGCCGATGCCGAGAGGCGCGCCCTGGAACAGCGTTCCCACAAATGCTGTCTCGCCAAAATGATTCTGCAGCCAGGGTTGGACGTATTGCGACATGATCGGGGCGAACACGAACAGCCCCCACATGCCGTAGATGATGCTCGGGATGGCCGCGAGCAGCTCGATCGCGGTGCCAATCGGGCGCCGCAACCAGTATGGCGCGATTTCGGTCAGAAACAACGCGATGCCGAAACTGATCGGCACTGCGATTATCAGGGCAATGAATGAACTCATAAGCGTGCCGTAGATAGGCACCAGTGCACCGAACTTTTCGGTTACCGGATTCCACGCATCGGTAACGAGGAATGCCGGACCGAAGGTCGAGAGTGCCTGCCAGCCGCCGACGAACAGCGATACGATAATCCCGGCCAGGATCACCAGCACGAACCACGCGGAACTCGTGGCAATCATCTGAAATGACCGGTCCATCAAGCGTTGGCGCTTGAGGCGAACGTCGGTGAATTGCGAAAGACCGTTATCTTTCATTTGGTTACTGAAGAGAAAGCGGGGTCCCGAAGGACCCCGCTGCTGGAACGTCGAACTTACGACTAAACGTGAATCTTACTTCTGGATCATGGCATCGGTCCAGACGGCGTTGCCGCTGGCGTCCGCGATGTCCTTTTTCCAGGTTTCTTCAACCAGGTTCACGACGCTCGCCGGCATCGGCACGTAGTCGAGGCCTTCGGCCATCTTGCCCCCGTGGTGATAAGACCAGTCGAAGAACTTGAGTACTTCCTTGGCGGTCTCCGGCTTGTCCTGCTTCTTGTAAACCAGAATGAAGGTAGCGCCGGTGATCGGCCAGCTCTTCGCGCCCGGCTCGTCGGTCAGCAGCACGCGGAAACCCGGCGTCCCCTTCCAGTCGGCGCCGGCGGCGGCGGCCTGGAACGAATCGCTATCCGGCTTCACGTAATGGCCGTCCTTGTTCTGCATCAGCGTATAGGCCATCTTGTTCTGCAGCGCATAGGCATACTCGACGTAGCCGATCGCGCCGTTCAAGCGCTGCACGTACGAGGCCACGCCTTCGTTGCCCTTGCCGCTCACGCCAGTGGGCCACTGCACGGAGGTGCTGTTGCCGACCTTGTCCTTGAACTCGCCGCTGATCTGCGAGAGGTAATGCGTGAAGATGAAGGTGGTGCCGGAGCCGTCGGCGCGCGACACGACCGTGATCTTTTCCTTCGGCAGCTTCACGTGCGGATTGAGCTTCTTGAGGGCCGCGTCGTCCCAGCTGGTGATCTTGCCGAGATAGATGTCGGCCAGCACCGTGCCGGTGATCTTGATCTCGCCGGATTTGATGCCCTTGAGGTTCACCACCGGTACCACACCGCCCATCACCATCGGGAACTGCATCAGGCCGGCATCGTCGAGATCCTTGACTTCGAGGGGCATGTCCGAGGCGCCGAAGTCGACAGTCTTAGCCTTGATCTGCTTGATGCCGCCGCCCGAACCGATCGACTGGTAGTTCAGTCCGATCCCGGTCTTGGCTTTGTAGGCCTCGGCCCACTTCGAGTAAATCGGGTAGGGGAAGGTGGCGCCGGCACCGTTGAGGGCTGTCTCCGCGTTGACTACTCCCGCCGTCAGTCCGAGTACGGCCGCACCCGCGAACAACAAGCGCTTAAGAGGTTTTAGGGAATGCATGATATATAGGTCTCCAGATGTATGGATGTGTTAAATGAAATAAATATGAAGCAAGCCGGCGAATGATGCGTGAGATATGTGACAGTTTGATGAAATAATGTGTCACTTTCGTGACACGGGGAAACGTCTGTCATCTGAACGCGCCACCCTTAAATAAATAGGGTTTTGCGTTGGATCGGCCTCAAGGTCCGGTCGTGGGACAGCACTCGGCGTAGCCGGGGACCCCGGGTCTGCTCTCATACCACGCGCGCGAGGTGTTGACGATTTTCACCACCGAAAGCATCACCGGTACCTCGATCAGCACGCCGACCACGGTCGCGAGCGCCGCGCCCGATTCGAAGCCGAACAGGCTGATGGCAGCGGCCACGGCGAGCTCGAAGAAGTTGCTGGCGCCGATCAGGGCCGAGGGCCCGGCGATGCAGTGCGCCACGCGCAGCCGCCGGTTGAGCAGGTAGGCCAGCCCGGAGTTGAAGTAGACCTGGATGAGGATCGGCACCGCGAGCAAGGCGATGATCAGCGGTGCGCGCAGGATCTGTTCGCCCTGAAAGCCGAAGAGCAGGACGAGAGTAGTCAGCAGCGCCAGCAGCGAGACCGGATGCAACCGGCGCAGCACGCTCTGCAGCACGTCCTCGTCACCCCGGTGCAGCAACCGTCTGCGCCACCACTGGCTAAGCACTACCGGAAGTACGATGTACAGCGCCACCGACAACAGCAGCGTGCCCCAGGGCACGGAGATTGCGGACAGCCCGAGCAGCAGGCCCACGATCGGCGCGAAGGCGAACACCATGATGGTGTCATTGAGAGCGACCTGCGTGAGAGTGAAGTTCGCATGGCCGCGGCTCAGGTGGCTCCACACGAACACCATCGCCGTGCACGGCGCCGCCGCGAGCAGGATCAGGCCGGCGATATAGGCGTCGATCTGGTCCGGTGGCAGCCAGGCGGCGAACGCGTGACGGATGAACAGCCAGGCGAGCAGGGCCATGGAGAACGGCTTGACCAGCCAGTTGACGAACAGCGTCACGGCGATGCCGCGCCAGTGCTCGCGCAGGTGGTGCAATGCGCCGAAGTCCACCTTGAGCAGCATTGGGACGATCATGAGCCAGATCAGCGCCGCGACCGGCAGGTTGACGCGCGCGAGCTCGAGCCGACCGACCGCGCGGAACAGGTCCGGAAACAGATGCCCTAGCAGGATCCCGGTGCCGATGCACAGGAACACCCACAGCGTAAGGTAGCGCTCGAACGACCCCATGGGATTTCCCGCGGCGCGCTTGCCGGTGACTTCGCATTGCGCGCTCATGCCCGCTCCTTGGTGTCGCTGCGCGCCAGCAGCTTGATCCCGCCGATCATGCCTTCGACGCGGCTTTTGACCTCGTCGCGCGTGGCGCGGAACTTGGCCATGATTTCCTCTTCCGTGCCGGTGGCCTTGGCCGGGTCTTCCAGCGGCCAATGTTTTTTTTGCACGCCGGGCGGCAGCACCGGGCAGTGTTCGTCGGCATCACCGCAGACGGTGACCACTAGGTCGGCCCACGCGAGCATCTCGGGAGTTACGCGCGTCGATTCCTGGCGTGAGATATCCACGCCGGCCTCGCGCATGACCGCGATCGCGCGCGGGTTCTTGCCGTGCGCCTCGATGCCGGCCGAAATCGCCTCCAGCCATTCGCCGCCCAGATGGTTGGCCCAGCCTTCGGCCATTTGAGAGCGGCAGGAATTACCGGTGCACAAGAATAGTATCTTCGCTTTGTGTTTATACATTTCCTTCGATCTCATTGTCGTTGCTTGTCGTTTCCTTATATAAATGCTAATTGCGCGCGCAGGCGGCGCAGGCATTCAGAGGTGCCCGGACATCAGGCGCAGCAGCGCACTGGCGGACGGTTCGGCGCGCCGCGCAGGCGCCTGCGGTCCTGCGCAAAGGGTTTGGCGGCGGTATTGGCCCGAGCCGCGGTAGTTAGAATCTCGTGCGCCCAATTCGGCAGTGCCGGATTGATGCGATAGTGGATCCACAGCCCCTCGCGCCGGTCGCTGACGATTCCGGCTTCGCGCAGCGTCGCCAGGTGGCGCGATATCTTGGGTTGCGACTCATCCAGCGCGTGGGTCAGTTCGCACACGCACAATTCGCCTTCGGCCGCGAGGAGCAACAGGCAGCGCAACCGTGTCGGATCGGCCAGCGCGGGAAAAAATTCATCGGCGTTCATTTGTTAAAATATACGCCTGGACATATATATCGTCAACCGAATATATTGATGCCCCGGTTATACGTCAGCCGACAAGGAGTTGATATGCGTTATCCGATCCGCGTCCTGTTCCTCTGCACCGGCAATTCGGCCCGTTCGCAGATGGCCGAAGGTCTTTTGCGTTCCTTCGGCGACGGTGACTTCGAGGTCCACAGCGCCGGCACGGAACCCAAGGGGCTCAATCCCCTGGCCGTGGAGGTGATGCGGGAGATCGGTATCGACATCAGCGGCCATCAAAGCAAATCGCTCGAACGCTTCCTCGGTCAGCAGTTCAATTACATCATCACGGTCTGCGACCGCGCGCGCGACAGCTGTCCGACCTTCCCGGGCGACAACGAGCGCATACACTGGGGGTTCGAGGACCCGGCGGCCGTTGCCGGAACCCGGGCCGAGCAGGTCGCGGTGTTCCGGCGCGTGCGCAATGAGATTTCCGAGCGCTTGCGCGTGTGGGTGACGGTCCAGCGCAAGCTTCTGAAGGAGAACGGCCACCAGGTGGTCTGAGGCGACTCGAACGTTAAGCGTTCGCCGTCACGCCGTAGCAGCCGGTCACAAGGGGGTCTGAAGGCTGCCAGCGCGGTGGTTCATTCCGGCGTGGTTGTTTCCCTCCTCGATGTATTTCCGGTACAGATAATGATGCAGCGCTCCTGTGGAATCGGACTGCCCGGTTTCCCGCCCGGGTATTCCAGGTAATCTGGCGCGTGGATGACAGGCAGGTATGTGTAACGCGGAGATCAATTCAAGGTCCTGGCTATCGACCTTTTTCCGCGGGTCATCGAGCGCGCCGTTCACGATGGAGTCGAGCGTGCGCGGGTCGAGGTCGAAGTGGTACGTCAGCTCGGGTCCGCATTCCAGAAAGATCGGAATCAGATCCCGGCCTTTCGCGTTTTCATCAAGCAGCGGCGCGAGCTTGGCGAATGCCAGCCGCAGCGCAAAACGGATGATCTCGGATTCCTTGACTCGCAAGCGTCCGGCGAGCGTCTCCAGTCTTTCGATATCGGCGTGGCACAGTCTTACGGAAACGAGTGGTTTTTTGCTTTCGTCCATATATTTACCTCGGTCTTGAATGTGGATTCGTTAGCAGTTGCGCTGGTCGGCAGAATAAAGTTCGCGTGTGACAGAATGATGGCGGGGTTCCCGGATTTTGCGGGCGTGCCGGCGGACTGCCGGGCGCGATGGGTGGCGCAGCCCGGATGCCGGAGCGAGAGCGGGATATTACCGACGCCTTGCCGGTGTTCTTTCTTTTCGCCGGCCGCCTAGGCCGCCAGAGAGCCTGGCTGCTGGTTTGTCTCGTTCCCGGCGAACATGAACGCGTGCAGCAGCATGAAGGTATCGCGGTTGAAGTCGACGAACATGAGTCCGCAGCCGTGGGAGCCGGAATGTATCACCCGCGCATCGACCGACTGACGCAGGGTGTCGGCGTCATGATGCACGATAAAAGTCACCCGTACCCCGTTGTTCGGGCCCAGGTTGGCAGGCATGGTGTCTACCCGCATGCCGCCGTAGCTGAGATCGCGCGTGCGCGCCCGCACCACGCCCAGCCGGGGCGAATGCAGAATGACCTCGGTCGTTACCGGTTTACGTAGATTCCAGCGCTGCTCGATGGGGTGTGTCATTTTTGATTGCCTCCGTCACATGGCGTTATGTTTCGCTGCCGCCGCATGCCCGTCGTGATCTTCCCATTCGAAATGTCCGCATCGCGACTGGTCGTCGTGGAAAGCCGTGGCGTCGTCGAACACGTGGAGAGAATAGTCGCGGATGCGTCCGGCCCCGTGCCTCGGCGGCCACTGCACCCTATACCCGAATCGTGACAGCTGCATGACCACGGCAGAACGCGACCGGCAAGTTATGTCGCGCGACTGGGCGCACAGGACGCACGCGAAGTTGCAGGAAAAAATAGAAAGCCGATATTTTTGTCACAAAATTGAAATCAATTTGTCATAAATTTGTTCGTGCAACTTTTAGATTGTTTTTGATAGATGTCAAAGTAGAGGTCAGGAAGCCCATGCATGATAATTATCAAAATGGGTTGATTTTAATTTGGTGCGAAAATTCCGGAGCGAATGCATCATGGCTATTCAAGACATGTTCAAAGGCAACGTTGCCATGGGCTTGGCCGTCGGTCTGGCGGCCGCCGTTTTGATTCCCATCGTACTTCCCATCGTGGCACGGGCCGCCAAACCCATCGCTAAGGCAGTTATCAAGAGCGGTTTGATTGTTTACGAGAAAGGGCGCGAGTCGTTCGCCGAGGCGGGCGAGATCGTGGAAGACATGGTGGCCGAGGCCAAGTCCGAGCTCGAGCACGAGCACATGGCCAAGATGGCCGCAACCGAAGCCGCGACACTACCCGCCACATCGGCCCCGTCGCCGGGCGCATAGAACGATGTTGCCGCAGGCGCACGTCAGCCACCGGAGCGCCGCACGCGTCCGGATCCGTGTTCCATCCCGGCGCGGGGACGCAACGTATTTCCGCCAGGTGTCACAGCAACTGGCACGCTGTCCAGGGGTGGAGCGGGTCGAGGCCAATCCGGTTACGGCCGGAATTCTGTTGATACCCGCGGTGAGCGCGGAAACGCTTATGCGGTTCGTGGAATCGGAACGCCTGTTTGTATTGGACGAAAACGGGGTGGCGTCGAAGACGCTTACGGAAACGCTGGCCACGGAGTTTGGCGGGCTGAACCAGGCGCTGCGGCGCATGAGCGAAGGAACCGTCGATATCGGCACGCTCGCGTTTGCCGCGCTAGTTACCGGCGCGATCGTACAGTGGCAGAAAGGCCACGTTCTCGGTCCGGCTTCGACGTTGCTGTGGTACGCGGCCGGACTGCTGCTCATGACCCGCGCCGGCTGGAGCAAAAGAGCGGATTCATGACCGCGTCATGCGGGCCGAATAGAGTCGGAGGCTGATATGAACATACCGCAAGATGAAACCGAGTCGAGCGCCTTGAGCGCGAAGGCCGCAACTGCCAAGGGTAAGAGCAAAAGGAGAACTGCCATGCAAACCGAAACCAGTCAAACCGCCAGCGCACCGGACGTCGCCGGAACCATCGGGCGCGCCGGTAGCACCGTGAAAGAAGGTATCGTGACCAGCCTGCGGGGCATTAATGAAATTGAGTCCGAGATCGTCAGTCTGGTTCGTAGCACGGTGTCCAACGGCCTGCGTGCCGGCGGCGCCGTCGCGACCGAAGGGATCGCCATCACCAAGGACGTGATGAAAGGCGCGTTTCAGGCGACCGAAGAGGTCGGCAACGGTCTGGTGCTGTGCACCAAGAGCGTCGCCAAGGGCGTGATCATGGGCGTGAACGACGTAGGTGGCGATGTCATCAGCGTGGCGCGGGAGACCGCCAAGGCCGCGGTGAAGAGCGCGGGTGAGGTCGGTGCCGACGTCGGCCTGGTGGCCAAGCGTGCCGTGGACGGCGTGATCGAAGCGGGCGTCGAGACCGGCGGCAACGTGCTCGAGATCGGCAAGAGTGCCGCCAATGGTGCGATCGAGGCCGCCGGCGTGATCGGCAACACCGCGGTCACCACCGTGCGCGACGTATTGCTCAGCGTGGTTGGCGGCGTGAAGCAGGTGGCCGGCGCTGCCCTGCCGCGTCGGGAAACGACCCCGTAGACGGAAAGTCTGCTTCAGCCGCTACGCGTTCCCCCGCGAGTTGTACCGCTCACGGGAACGTGGTCGCGACGCCGTTGATCGGCCTGATAACGGACATCTCAACAAATTGGATATCAAACCTTTTTGCCGCGGTCTTCGGTACCGTCTTTCTGGCGGAGATTGCCGATAAGACCCAACTAGTCACGTTGTTATATGCTTCCAACGCGGCGACCGGCAGGCTTGCCGTGTTTCTTGGATCGGCGGCAGCACTGGTGCTGGCCTCTGCGATCAATGTCTGGGCCGGGTCGGTGCTGAACCCATTGGATGAACCCTAAATATATGGCCTGGCTCGCCGGCGCGGGTTTCATCGTGGTCGGTGTTTTTACCGTCGCTGCAACGCGGTGACGGATCGGCACGGGCAAGCAAAGACGCACCCTCGCGCGCACCGCGCGATCCGCACGGAAGTATGCGCCTATCCAGGTATCCATGAATTCGGGACTCACTCAGTAACCAATGTACGAACTACCGTTCAGAATCGAAGTGCGCGTTCTATCCAGGCCGTTGAGTGCGTATGGAAGAAGTAATCGAGCGAATAGCCGAACGGCCAGAGAAACGCCTGGAGCCAGTTCAATCGGGTGGCCTCTTCGACGAGGATAGGCCGCGTATGGAGTGAAAACACGATGGTATAGACGGCGATAATCGCCACGGTGGCGAAGACCTTGAACACGGCGACCTGCCAGATTTCCCGCGTGAGGATTTCGACCAGGTCTTCTTTTCGCGGCGCGCCGGAAAAGGCATAGGCCAGGCGTTTCAGCCAGCCCATCTGCTGGAAGCGCCTATGCACCTCTCGCGCCACATGCGAGCGCACCCACGCCCGCGGTCCGTGCACCCCGTGTCGCAGCAGGTAGCAGGATACGTCGTAAATCCAATAGGCGTTGAGCGCGAACTTGAGACCGACGTGCAGGACGCTCGCCGCGTATACCGTTGAGACGACGAGGACGAGCTCCCTCTCGGGCAAACGGCCGTGTAACCCATAGATGGCGCCGAGAAGTGCGCCGATGTTCACGATCACATTGAGTGTCGTGGACAGGAAAATCTCGTTGACGACCCGCAGCGCCGCACTGCGCGCCTGCGTTATTCGTTCCGCGATCAGGCGTGACGCGCCTTGAGCGATCGCGTATCGGACCGCAAAGAAGAGCACCGGGAATAATAGATCGATCACGCCTTCGCTATCTGAATCTGACTGGGCAGCTGCGATACCCCACAGACTACGCCTCCTGAGTTCTTCATTCACGCGGGGGTAATTGGTGGGATTTGGTAAGCCCCAAATCAGGTCCGCATCACGGGAAGACCCCGGGCCGACCTCAACCGTCTGTTTATCCCTGGCCTTTTGCTTTCCGTGTTGTCACGCGCCCACCATCAAGTATTCATATAATTGTCATATATCATGCCTATGATTTTAAGAGATGCAGGGACGTTTCATATGTGCGATAAGGAGGTAATTACACCATGGGTCATTACATTCATCACGTACCCGGAAGACTGCGTATCCGCACCCCGCTGCTCAAGCGTGACGAAAAGGGCGCACTGGCAGCCGAGCAATTCCTGCGGTTGATCGAGGGCGTTACCTCAGTGCGGGCGAACGCCGTCACCGGCAGCATCACTCTCACCTACGAGCGCGACACGGTAAGTTCGGAGGCGATCCTAAACGCGGCGGCACGGCGCGGCTACTACCGACCGGACGCCGTGCGGCACGCCGACGGCCAGTTGCACGACGCCGCCACGCGCGCGGGCGATACGCTCGGCAAGGTCCTCTTCGGTCTGGTGGTGGAAAAAGCCTTCGAGCGCTCCGCCGTGGCGCTCATCGGAGCGCTATTGTAGCAACGCGCCGTCGTTGCGACGCGCGCGTACAGCGTACATTAGTGTCGATGTCGCAGAGTTTCTTTTACCAGACGCCGCGTAAGCACTGGTAAATAATCCTTCACCCGGGCCGTTTGTTTCAGCTTATCCAATTGCTGTTCATACATTCGTCCGATCTCCCATTCAGGCAGTCCGCTCTCGCGCGATAGATCGTGGATCGCTCCCGAATGTAGTGCGCGTTCCTTGTCGTTGTCATAAAGCGCCATGTTCGACGTTCTCCTGATAAGTGGCTAAACCGGAATCGAGCAGTACCGCCTTATCCGTCATTTCCCAAGGCAGCCCAATGTCCATGCGGCCGACGTGGCCGTAGACCGCGAGCTTGCGGTAAAACCCACCCGCCGTCAGCGCCGGCAACTGCCGCAGATTGAACTGCCGGACGATGCCGGCGGGGCGGAAATCGAAATGCGTCCCCAGCCGCGTGGCGATCTCGCCGTCCGGCAACTTCCCGGTGCCGAAGGTCTCGACCTGGATGCTCACCGGTCGCGACAAGCCGATGGTGTAGGAAAGTTGCACCTCGCATTCATCCGCAAGCCCCGCCGCCACGGCGTTTTTTGCGGCATAGCGCGCGGCGTAGGCGCCGACGCGGTCTATGCGAAGCGGATCCTTGCCGGAGAGTGCTGCACCACTGTGGCGCGAGTACTCGCCGTAGGTGTCGATCGCATTCTTGCGCCCGGTGAGGCCCGCGTGCACCGAAGGCCCGCCGACGTTGAACGGGCCGCCGGGGTTGACGAACAGCTTGGTGTTCCGATCCGGCCGGACCGGCTCGTCGAGGAACACCGGTTCGATCACGTGCGTGAGGAGGTCCGCGCGCATGCGCGCCGGTTCGGGCGTTCCGGTGGGCGTGTGCGCGGCCAGCAGCGTGATCGAGTGTATGCGCGCCGGACGGCGATTGCGGAACTCCACGCCCACCTGGGTCTTGGCATCCGGTCGCAGATAGGTAAGCTCCCGCGTCAGGCGCACGGCGTTCAGCCGTCGCGCGAGCTTGTGCGCCAGCCAGATCGGCAGCGGCAGGAAGGCCGCGGTTTGCCCGCACGCGTAACCGAACACGGTCGCCTGGTTCTTGGCCGTGACCGCCTCCACGGCGGCGTCATCCATGGCGCGCTCGTCGATGACCCGTTCCTGGTGCGGCAGCTCGTTGAAGCTCGTCACAATGCTGCTGGTCTTGGCATTGAAGTCCTTCTGGTCGTAACCCACCTGACCGATCACCTGGCGCGCGACGTGCGGAATGTCGACGATGGCGTCGGAACGGTAACGCGCCGCGATGAACACGACGCCGGTGGCGACCGCGCATTCGACGACAGCGCGCGAATACGGGTCATCGCGCAGGAATTGGTCGATCACCGCGTCGCTGATCTGGTCGCAGAGCTTGTCCGGATGGCCTTCGGTCACCGATTCCGAGATAAAGATGAAATCCTGTTTCATGCGGGCACCTCCTGCACCGATGAATGTGCAGCCTGTGCGATGGGATTGTTTCCATTCGGCGCCGATTCCGCGGGCTTGGTGGCTTCATTAATGATGAACGGCAGCAGCGCCGCTCCGCCGATGACGGCGCCGTCAACGAGCCCGATCGGGCCGATGCCGAGAAACTGGCGCAGACCCGGAATCAGGGCCGCCGCGGTCTGTATCGCCAATGATCCGCCGATAGCGACCCGGAGATAGGGATTCGGCGGCAACCGTTCTTTTCCGGACAGGTGGCGCCGTTCGGAGCGGCAGCTCAGCGCATGCAGCAATTGCGCACTGGTGAGCCCCATGAACGCGAGCGTGCCAGCCTGCGGACCGGCGCCGTAGCGCGCGAGCCCGTAGCCATAGGCGGCGAGCGCTCCGGCGCTAAGGGTCGTCGCCTCGAACGCCAGCCGTTTGAAATCGCCGGTCGCCACGATCGGCGCGCGCGGGTCGCGCGGCGGCCGCCGTAACACGTCCGGCTCGGGTGGTTCCATCGCCAGCGCCAGCCCCGGGAAAATATCGGTGATCAGATTGATCCACAGCAACTGCATGGGGTTGAGCGGTTGCCCCATGCCGGCGGTGATCGCGGTGAACATCACGGCGATTTCGCTCAGATTGGTGGCCAGCAGGAAGTGGATCGATTTGCGGATGTTGTTGTAGATCGTCCGTCCCTGCGACACCGCAATGATGAGCGTTTCGAGGTTGTCGTCCTCGAGCACCACGTCGGCCACGGTTCGCGCCACGTCGGTGCCGCCGCGGCCCATGGCGATGCCGATGTCGGCTGCCTTGAGCGCCGGGCCGTCGTTGATGCCGTCGCCGGTCATCGCGACCACCCGCCCGGAATTCTGCAGGGCCCGCACGATCTGAAGCTTGTGCGAGGGACTGACGCGCGCGAACACGTGTATCCTTTGCGCCACGCCCTTGAGCACCTGGCGGTTGAGCTGCTCGAGATGGGTAGAGTCGACGATTTCGAGATGATCGTTGCCGCTCAGGCGGAGCGCGCGGCCGATGGCGTACGCCGTAGGACTCTGATCGCCGGTGATCATGACGGTATCGATCCCGGCGCGATGGAACTCTCCGATGAGGTTCGGCACACCCTCGCGGATCGGATCGGCCATGCCCACCAGCCCCAGCCACACGAGATTTCCGTTCAGCGCCTCGGACGGATCCGGTGTGACGGCATAGGCCATCCCAAGCACGCGCATCGCGTCGCCGGCCATGCGCTCGTTTTCATCGAGTATTTCCTGACGCGACGCCGCATCAAGCTCGGATTGCGCGCCGTCGCGGACGTACCAGCGCGATAGCGCCAGCACCTCGGCCGGACTGCCCTTGACCGCGACGAGCTTCCGGGATTCATCGAGCGTATGCACGGTGGTCATGTACAGCCGGTTCTCGGCGCGATAATCCACGTGCAGGCGCGGATATCGGGCGCGCAGCGCTGACACGTCGACGTCAGCGGCGAGCGCCATGTGCACCAGCGCGTTTTCGGTGGCGGACCCGTTCAGGGCCTGCGCGCGGCCATGGCCGTTGATCTCGGTTTCGTTGCACAACACCGCCACGTGAATAAGACGCAGCAATTCATCATGTTGGGACGGGATAACGGCGCGTCCGCCGGCGAGGAAGTTTCCGTTCGACACGCTAAACCGGCGCAGGCCGCTATGCGCGGCCACGACGGACATGCGGTTCAGGGTTAGTGTCCCGGTCTTGTCGAGGCATATCATCTGCACCGCCCCGAGGGTTTCGACCGCTTCGAGTTGGCGGATCAGCACCTTCCGTTCGCGCATGCGCGCGATGCCAATGGCGAGCGTGGTGGTCGCGACCGTCGGCAGTCCCTCCGGTACCGCCGCCACGGCCAGCGAAATCGCCGTCTTCAGCATCTGCAGCAAACCGTAACCGCGCAACAGACCCACGACGAATACGCCGGCGCATACCGCCGCGGAGATGACTACCATCTGGTTGCCGAGCGTGCGCAACTGCCGCTCCATCGGCGTCTCCGGCGATTGCGCCTCGCCCACGAGCGTCTGGATGCGTCCGATCTCAGTGGCGGCGCCGGTCGCGATCACGACCGCCAGTCCCTGTCCGCCGGTGACCTGTGTGCCCATGTACACCATGTTGAAGCGATCGGCCAGCGGTGTGTCGTCCACGGCCACTGCCGCCAGGTTCTTGCTTGCCGGCAAACTTTCGCCCGTCAGGCTCGATTCATCCACGCTCAGATAGCGCGCTTCGAGCAGGCGCGCGTCGGCCCCGACGTAGCTTCCGGGGGCAAGAGCCAGCACGTCGCCCACGACGATCCGTTCCACCGGAACGGCCTGCAGGACGTTGTCACGGAACACCAGCGCCGTCGGATGCATCGGCCCGGTCAGCGATTTGATGGTTTTCTCGGCCTGCGATTCGGTGACGTAGCCGATCACGGCGTTGATGAGCACGACGCCGAGAATGACGGCAGCATCGGCGACGCCGCCGGTGGCGATCGACACCACCGCCGAGACACCGAGCAGGCCGACCGGCAGCGATTTGAACTGACCGATGAACATGCTCAAAGCAGAACGCGGCGTCGCCTGCGGCAACAGGTTCGGGCCGTGTTGTTTGAAGCGCTCTTCAGCCGCTGCGACGGCGAGTCCCGAGCGCGCGGTCCCAAGGGCTACGAGCACCTCGTCGGTCGCCAGCCGGTGCCATGGCCGTTTTTCTTGAGTCGTGCCGGCGCCGACCAGATTCCCGAGTCGCTGGCGCCAGGACGAATAGGACGATGTCGCGCTCGCTTCGCGCTCACCTGTCGACGCGGGGTGGGGATCGGCGATGGACGCGGCGGCCACGACCATGTTGAGCAGAACGGTCACGCGATCCAGACCTCGATCGCGCTCGAAAAGAATCAGGACACTGCCGGTGAGAATATTGGCCGAGACCGAGAGAATGCCTTCCTTGCCGGCGAGATCGGCCTCGATGCGCCGCTTGAGGGATTCCGAGCGATACAGTCTCTCAACCCGGTAACGCGCCCGCCCGGGTACCGCGGTATGGACAGCACGCACTTCGAACGGGCCCGACGGAATCGACTCGATGCGAGAACCCGGCGTGTCGATGTCACGCGCCTCCCGGGGTGCCCTCAGTGAAATGACCTCTGACATCGATTCGCACCAGCGATTAAATCCCTGTCCCTTTTGTGTCGCTGATATTACCTCCGTTGGCCGGGAAAATATGTGACAGTAATGTTACAGATGGTCCGACGCTGACTGGCAGGCGCGGCCGCGGCCGAAGTCAATGTACTGTGACAGAAATGCGCTTCAGCGAGCGGATTCGACAAAGAGATTTGTCCGTCCCTGTCCGATGTATTGTTCACGCCCGTATTTTTTCGCATGTCCGCGACAAATAGATCCAACCGTGCGATAGCGACTTTGTCTCGCCTTACCCGTATTTATGGCGCGAGCGTCCGGCCCCAGCGAAATCGGAAGGCGGTCACGCCAGGGAATCCGGGAAAACGTTTCGTGCCGTTGCCGTCATGGCCGATTCGCGTTCGAAATAATTCAAAGCGTGATCGGCGCATGTCGTCGAAACCGGATCGGTGAAATCAAGTGCAAGAATCCATGGAGACCTCGAAATGAAATCCACTTGGACGGACACGCGTTCGGCGCGCATTGCAACAATGCGCGCCGAGAATCGAATCACCCATTGAAATTCACGAGCATGCTGTCACAAAAGATTCTTGCCTCGTTCATCGGTATGACAAGCGGGATCGTTAGGGTACCTCTCCGTAGATAAAGTTTGTAAATGTTGTAGCCGTTGCCGTCGAGTAGCAAGACAGTGGTTAAGTGGAGCAGTACGCCGTCGCTGTAGATGTGCCTGTTCTCCAAACAAAGTGGAACAATGGTGTGTTAAAGGGTAAGGACCGGGGCAGCGGAGTGCAGCTGCCCCGGTTTCCGGACCCGAAGACCGAGTTCTCCTGCCCCCGGTGTTTGCCGTCCCCATTTTTTCGTGGGGATGTTTGTTCTTGGGAACCATTTTCAGAAATACGCCTCAAAAAAGTTCCCGAGCAAGCGACGCCGCCGTCCAAATGAACCACCCCGGGAAATCCCACGTCCCGTTTCCGCCGGGACACATCAGGATGCAAGCCGGTTCCAGCCGGAAACCCCGGCGCTGACTTCATGCAGCGTATATATATAGTATGGGAAGGAAGGATCAGCGCGTTCAGTCCCGTTTGACCCACGCAAAGCAAATGGACGATGACTGGATCCTTACGATAAACATCTCGCCAAGGTATGCCGAATGAATATGAAGCCTAATCAACCCGTGATCATCGCCATCGTCCTGGCTGCCGCGCTCATCGCCGTGGCGACGGGATATCTCGGGCGGCAGCTCGCGTCACGTCCGGACGAGGCGCGTGTGCTGACGCTGATCGAAAATCGTCTCAACGCGCAAAAGAAGGAAGAACAACCGGCGCCGCAAGCCAATGTTCTTACAGAGAAGGACATCGACGCCCTGATCGACAAGCGCCTCGATGAGAAAAGAAGTCGCGAGCTTTCGGATCAGGAATTCAACGCCCGGGTCGAGCGCGGCATCGTCGCCTTCATCGACAAACAGCGCCGCGAGGAACAGGAGCGGCCGAACCGGCTCGCGCGCAACGCGCCGCCTCCGGCCAAGGACGATCACGTCTACGGCAATTCCGCCGCCGCCGTCACGCTGATCGAGTACTCCGATTTCGAATGCCCCTATTGCAAGCGCTTCCACGATACCGCGAAGCAGCTGGTGGACCGATCCGACGGCAAGGTTGACCTGGTCTACCGCCATTTCCCCCTGGACTTCCACAATCCGGGCGCGGAAAAAGAAGCCGAAGCGTCGGAGTGCGTGGCTGAGCTAGGCGGCAACGGTGCTTTCTGGAAGTTCGCCGACGCCATCTACGCGCGCACCCGCTCCAATGGAAAAGGTTTTCCTGTCGAGAACCTGGCGCCGCTCGCCGTCGAACTCGGCTTGAATCAGGACGCGTTTCGCCAGTGTCTCGATAGCGGTCGGATGGCGGCGCGCGTTCGCCATGACCTTGACACCGGCACCAAGGCCGGCGTGCAGGGCACCCCGGGCAATATTCTCCGCAACAACCGCACCGGCGAGGTCATCGCGGTGCACGGCGCGCAGCCTTACGAGCGCTTGAGCGAAGCGGTGCAGAAATTGCTTAAAGCACCATAACCGCCAGCAGACGAAAATCCTCGCCGCGGCACGCGTGACAGTCGCGAGCGCCGAATCGCTTGATGGATCGCGACCTACCCTATCACTTGAATCGCGCGTCACCTTGAAATCTGTCATTCGCCGGTAACAATCCGCCCCTACGATGCCTTTTCTCGGTATTTCGGACACGAGATAGCCGGGCTGCCGCCGTACCGCGGAGGCGCCCGGCTTTGTTTTGCCCACCTAATCGAACGAATTGTCGTGAAGAGCCGCGTCCACGATCGAAGAACCGGAGTGCTGCTTTGGTTTGGGCTGACCTATCTGTTGGCATCGTCGACTCTGTACGCGGAAAACGCCTCGACGGTCGTAGCCGCTGACGATGGAAAAAATCCGGCGACCGCCACGCAACTGACTTTCACAATCATGGAGTACCGGGTCGAAGGCAACACCGTATTGCCCCCGATCGCCGTCGAGAGGGCGGTTTATCCGTACCTGGGCGAGGGCAAGACCATCGGGGACGTGGAACGGGCGCGCAAAAGCCTGGAGCAGGCTTACCATAACGCGGGCTATTCCACGGTCTTCGTCGATATTCCGGAGCAGGACGTCGTCAACGGCGTGGTGCGGCTGAATGTCACCGAAGGCCGCGTCGACCGGGTGCGCGTGACTGGTTCGCGTTACTACTCGCTCGGACGCATCGGCGCCGAGCTTCCGGCGCTGGCGCCCGGTACCGTGCCGTATCTTCCAGACGTCCAACAGCAAATGGGCGCTGTGAACGCGGCCTCAACCGACAGACAGGTAACCCCCGTGTTTCGCGCCGGACGCACGCCCGGCACGGTGGACGTCGAGCTTAAGGTCAGAGATGAATTGCCGTTGCACGCGAGCCTGGAGGTCAACAACCGCTACAGCATCGATACCACCCATACGCGCGTGATCGGTCAGCTAAGCTACGACAATCTGTGGCAGCGTGATCACAGCCTGTCGTTGCAGTATCAAACGGCGCCGGAAAAACCCGACGAGGTGCAGGTGACCTCGGCGACCTATCTATTCCGCGCCGACGGCTCGAACGACCTGAACGCTTTCTACGCTGTCCACTCGAATACCAATGTCGCCACCGTAGGCGCGCTCACCGTCATCGGCTCCGGCGACATTTACGGCGTGCGCCGGATCATTCCACTGCCGCGCCCGGGTGAGCGCTACGTTCACTCCCTGGTCCTGGGTATCGATTACAGAAGTTTCAACGAGAACGTCGAACAGAGCGGCGTGCAAACGCCGATCCGATATCTGCCGCTTTCCGTCGGGTACAATGCAAGCCTGCCCGGCGATTCCCTCACGCATCGGTTGAGCGTCACGCTAAATTTTTCCACACGCAACCTGTCGGCCCGGCAGATTGATTGCTTCGGCCAGGAAGTCGATCAGTTCGAGTGCAAGCGATTCAACGCCAGGCCAAACTATTATTATCTGAAGGCGGATTATCAGCGCACGCAAAGACTCCCCTACGACATGAGCTGGATCGCCAGGTTCAGCGGCCAGTTCGCGGGACAGCCGCTGATCGATAACGAGCAGTTCAGCGCCGGCGGTGCCGAGAGCGTGCGCGGCTACCAGGAATCCGAGCTTCTCGGCGATGACGGATTGCAGGCCAGTCTGGAGTGGCACAGTTCCTCGCTCGCCGGCGAGAAAACCCCTGGTTTGCAGGAAATGTATTTTCTGATTTTCGCCGACGCTGCCTACCTGCGCATCGACCAGCCGCTGCCGGATCAACCGTCGCGTTTCAACCTCGCGAGTGGCGGATCGGGATTGCGGTTCACCGCGCAGAAGAATCTGAAGGGCGAACTGGACTGGGCACGTGCGCTGAAAGACGGCGCGGTCACCAAGGCGGGTGACGATCGCCTGCACTTTCGCCTCGAGTATGGATTCTGAGATGTACCGTCGACGTGTGCGATCCGACATGACTCCGCGCGCGCCCAATTGTCGGTCGCGCTTCTCGCGGAAAGCGGCTATCGGAAACCGGCGCGCGTACATGGAGTTATGAGGCAAATCAAAACGACTTGTCAAATAATTTTGCTGCAATTTCCGACGCAAGTTCTTCATTCGACGAATTGCAATCACGCGACATCTCGAATCTGATTCACAAAAAATTCATCGTTCGGTAAAACAGCCGCCATGAATTCACGCCAGCATGGGTGGCGCTGTCAGCATATCCTACAAAAAATAAAAATAAAAAATTGACGTAACCGCCCAAGTCGAGCACGTGATCAGTGCAGAGAACGATCGGCATCCAGGGCCGCGGTGTACGCTGACTGACCGAGCGCGAATGAGTCCCCGCCGCCGTTCGTGGTTCACAGAAAATTCATTGTTCCTTCAAACTAAATACACGGTGTCATGCCATGATGCGCCGCGAAGATGAGGAGCGGGTCGCGCGCAGGTGCTCCGCAAGGTTGGGAGGAGAATGCGCGTGACCGGATCGAACAGCGTTATCGCGGGAAGGCCACACCCGTCGTGAGGCGGGGCCGGAAAACCACGGGTCTTGGATTTTTTTTCAAGAAAGCCGGGTCGCTACCAAAGTATCGGGTGGTGACCCGGCTTTTTATTTTTTGCGCACCTGATTCGTTCGCAGCAGAGGCGCGGCCGAGAAATCACTACTTCATCTTCACGATAAAGCTCTGTTGTTAATGCAGTTAATGACAATCTAGGAGAAACAACACATGAAGAGTTTGAAGATGAAAACCCTTGTCGTTGCCGTGGCGCTGGCTGCCGCGGGAGGGGCCCACGCGGCGACGATCAACACCGACGGCTACAACGGCGGTGCCGGTCTTGGCTCTGGTACCGGTGCTGGCGACATTATCTTCACGGTATATGACCCGCTCGCCGCCCAGTCATTGGCACTGAACCTGAACCTCACGGCGACCAATTTTATCAATAACAATGCGTCGCTCATCAATGCATTCAGCGTGACGGATTCGGGCCTGGCAAGCTTTTTCGGCGCTCATTCGGCGGATCTGTCCAGCATGCAATGGAACATGGGCGGCATCAGCAACAACGGTTTCGGGCCGAATGCGGGTATCCTGACGACTAACGGCAGCCTCCTTTCGACCATCAATCCCGTAGTGAATGGGCCGGTCGACGGCAATGCCTTGACGAACGCCATGGGGAACATTGAAAGCTATGCCATCAACAACAATGGGCACCTGAGCAGCGTCAACTCGTTTGTCTCCAACACCAGCACTAACCCCCCAACTGGCTGGACCGGCGGAACCTGGGGCACGAGCTTCGGAGGACAGTTCTTTTTTAATAACGCGGAAACCGGTTTCAGCAGCGGACAGTTGATGTCCTTTATCGCCTTGGGCGCCACCGACGTGACGGATCTGAGCGGCGTGCCGATCTCGAACACATTCAGCAACGGTAAGTGGGTAGTTGACACCTCGCTGGGCAAGGTGTCGTACGTCGGCAGCGTGAGCGCGGTACCGGTACCGGCGGCGGTGTGGCTGTTCGGCTCCGGTCTGCTCGGACTGGTCGGCATCGGTCGTCGTAAGAAAGCCTGACTGCGTGGCGGCTGAAGACAAATTTTCTCTTCTCAAAACATTAATTCATACAGGAGTTAGAAATGAAATTTTGTAAACTTTCGTTGATTTCACTGGCCACGGCGAGTGCCTTGGCAGTGGCAGGCCAGGCGTCTGCATTCGCGCCGATATGGCCCACTGACGGTGACGCGCCAGATGGGACCGATCCCGCTGGCAGCGTCGTGCTCTGGCACGCTGGCGCCAGTGCGTCGACGGCCAGCATGGAGACCTCCGTGGTCGGGGCGGTTTGCGATCCTGCCCAGCCGGTCGACGTCCTGGAAGACGCGCGTACGGTAGGCAAACCGTCGTTCTGGACGGTGGCGTGCATCGGCAAATCCACCTTGCCTGCCACGATGTCCGGCAAGAAGATCATGTGGAGCAAGCGCGACGACGGCGGTTCGGGCGTGGGCGTCGGCCCCTTGGCGCTCGGTGTGGCTATCGGCTTCATGAAACCCTCCACCGGCGCGGGCACCAACTGCCCGGCGGTAAGCGGGACTCGCGTTATCGCGGGCATCACGGCCAACATCTGGAACTGCACCGGTTTCAGTTACACCCCGCCCCCGGCTGGAGCGGCTGCGAGCTTCAACGAAGCCGACCCGACCAGCAGCGGCGTAATGCGCGTGCCGGATATTGGCGGTTCCGACATCGAGCCCGACAAGTTCACCTCGAATTTCCCGGCCAATTTTCCGCATGCGGATTTCGTTCTCAATGGCACCAATCAGACCTTGTCAACTTACGATTCCAGCGGCCTCACGGCAGAAAGCGTTGCCGAACTGACCTTCGGTATTCCAATGGACGTCCGGATGTACCAGGACTTCCAGGCTGCGCAATTCCCCACCGGTCATCCGTTGTTCAACGATTGTAATCCCGCCGGCGCGACCTACGGCAACATTGCCAATTCCGGGGACAATGCCAACGCGGAGAAGTGCATGCCGAGCCTGTCGAAACAGGAGGTGACGTCGATCATGATGAAGGGTGGCGCCATCCGCAGCTCAACCGACTTCCAGGCCGAGAATCCGTTTGGCTCAGCTTCTTTCGCCACGCTGAGTGCCACCACGAATGGCGCCACCGACAACACCATCCAGATCTGTCGCCGCGTCCAGGGTTCGGGTACCCAGGCTCAGAATAATGTCCATTACTTAGGATACCCGTGCGATGCTACCTTCGATAATAATATCGATACCCTGCAGCCGGAAGGCGCAGGTCCGCTGACTCCCTTTGTCTCGGAAAACGAGGGCGCGGGTGACGTGGAGAAGTGCCTCAACGATTTCAACGACGGTACCAATACCAGCGGCCAGAACTCCGCGTTGAGAAAGCGTTGGGCAATCGGCCTGCAGAGCTTGGAGAAGAATGCGCCGAGCGGCGGCGTGTACAGCAACAAGTACCGCTTCATCAAGATCGACGGCTTTGCTCCGAGCTTGGCCAATGTCCACGCGGGCGATTACTTTCAGTTCGCGGCGCAATCTCTACAGTACAAGACGGGCTCGCCCGCGGTCACCGTGGATGCCTGGACCGCTCTGAAGGGTCAGCTGGAAAACCCGGCTAACCTGACCGGGCTGAACAAGCTGCAGGCGTTCGGCATGGCCGGCTGGCTGGCGATCCCCTCCACGACCAATACGCCGGATGCGATACTGAACCTCAGCCGCCCGGTGAACTGGTACCGCCGCGTTTCGGCCGGTGGTGTCAACAATACCTGCGCGCTGCCCTCGATGTTCAAGAAGTCCGGCGGTTCCGCCGCCACCGTGGGCCCGCAGAACTGCGCAGCCAACGGCGGTGCCGACAACAACTGCTATACGCCGTAAAGACTCGTGCGATGTGCAGTCCGCAATGGGTTGAAGCGATAGAAACATCATGAAGCAGTGGTAATTGACGAAGTGGAAGTAGGCGGCCTCCCAGCGATGGGGGGCCGTTTTGTTTGGGTGAATTCGACTGGCGAGGAGAACTATGCGTATCAATCGTCGTATCGTGGCGATACTCGGATCCTTTCTGCTGAGTACCGCGGTGGCCGGTGCCGCGCCGGCGCCGAAGGGCTTTCGCGACCTGACGTGGGGAGCGTCGCCCGGCAAGCATATGACAAGCGTTTCCGCTCCGATTGGCGGCGACTCGGCCATGTATAAGCCAACCCGCGGCCGGACGCCGTCGCCGTTGTTTCAGGTTCCGGTGGCCGAGGAGGAATATTCGTTTTCGAAAGGCAGGTTTTTCAGCGCCAGCGCCTGGATCGATGGCAAGGAAAACTTCGCCAGGATCAGGGCCGCGTTGATCAAGGCCTACGGCCAGCCTGCAGCAGCCGACGAGCGCAAAAATCTCCGCATATGGAAATGGCCCGACAGCACGGTTGAAATTCGGCTGTCGTACGATGATAAGTTTTCCCGGGCAACGATAGCCTACATAAACACCTCGATGGAGGCGTCCAAATAAGCCGGAGCATGACGCCGGCGCCTCCTGATGCGCGAGCGTCTCGTGTGCGAGCGCGGGTTGCCAGTGCGACCTCACCACCGTGCCACGAAATTTTCACGGTTTCGTCATACTTGATGATTACGATTTGCTGACGTTACCTTTCTACGTCTTGTTTATGCTAGGGAGGGAACCGGGGTTTGCCTCCAGGGCGCGAAGGCGCACATCGACATTGCGCTTGGAGCGGAAGATCAAGAAATAAAAATTTGAAGGAGACTGGATGAGCTTCCCATGGGCGGCCAAGGCGAATATCCGAACCGTACGCCGCCGTGCCCATGCGTCGTCGGCGCCGTGTCCGCGTCGCAATTCGCTGACGCTATTGGTGTTGGTGGCGGTAAGCACCACCGCGTTCTTCATCGACTCCCCTGTCGCCAGGGCCGAGCCACCACGAACTGAACTTCCGCGAGCCGCGACGCAGTTCGTCACGCCGGGTTCGGGATCTGCGGCATTGCCACAAATGAACGGCAACGCGATGACGATCACCCAAAACAGCCCTAAGGTGATTCTCAACTGGCAGAGCTTCAACATCGGTCGCGACGCCTCCGTGACATTCAACCAACCGGATTCCTCGTCCTCGGCTTTGAACCGGATAGCCCAAGGCAGCCCCAGCCAGATCTTCGGCAGACTCTCGGCCAACGGCCAGATCTATCTGCTGAACCAGAATGGACTCATCTTCGGCAACAGCGCGCTAGTCGACACGCATGCGCTGGTCGCCTCGACCCTCAACATCAGCGATGCGAAATTTCTTAATGGACTTACCAACGCGATCAATCAAACACAAGACAATGCCGCCTTCGTGGCCGACTCCACGATGGATCCGCAAGCCAGCATCGCGGTGCAATCCGGGGCCGTCCTCAAGACCGACGAGGGCGGACGCATCATGATTTTGGCACCGAGGGTCGAGAACGCCGGCGAGATTGACACTCCGGGCGGTCAGGCCATTCTGGCGGCGAGTCAGGACAAGGTTTACCTGGCGGCGTCGGGCGATCCGAACCTGCGCGGACTGCTGGTGGAGGTCAAGACCGGCGGCGCCGTCGACAACCTCGGCAAGATCGTCGCCGAACGCGGCAACGTGACCCTGCTCGGCCTGGCTGTCAACCAGGACGGCATCGTGCGCGCCACGACCTCGGTCAATCTCAACGGTTCGATACGCCTCGTAGCGCAGGATCAGGCTTCGGTCACCGTTTCCAGCGACGGTGTCGGGTCCGCCCAGGCAACGCACACCGGCAGCCTGTCCTTAGGGGAGAGCAGTCTCACCGAGGTCACCGCGGATGATTTTTCTCAGACGGCCGCCGATGCCCAGGCGCAACCGCTTTCTCAGGTTACGATGGTTGGCAACACGGTGACGCTGAAGTCGGGCGCGCAGATCGTGGCGCCGGCAGGTAACGTCCAGATCGCCGCGACCGACAGGCCCAACAACCCCGGGCCCGCTCTGGACAACCCTCCGGACCCCACCAACATCAAATTCGTGATGGAGTCGGGCAGTCGCGTCGACGTGTCTGGCCTCAGCTCCGCGGTCGTGCCCATGGAGCGCAACGTAGTGGCGCCGGAATTGCTCGGCAACGAGCTGCGCGACTCGCCGTTGCAGCGCAACGGTCCCCTGTACGGCCAGACGGTATACGTCGATATCCGCCAGCACGGCACCAACGCCGACGGCAGCGCATGGCAGGGCACGCCGCTCGCCGACGTCAGCGGCCAGATCGCCGCGATCAAGCGGCCGCTCGCCGAGCGGCTTTCCACGGGCGGCAGCGTATCGGTGGTTTCGGAAGGCGGGGTAATGATGAATCCCGGTTCCACCATCAACGTTTCCGGCGGTGCGGTGACCTACCAGGCCGGCTACGTCAATACCACCCAGCTCATTACTTCGCAGGGCGGCATCGTCGATATCGGCAGTGCCGACAAGAATCAGCTCTATCAGGGTATCTTCGGGACCTACGCGGTAAAGCACCAGAAATGGGGCGTGACGGAAGTTTTCAATGCCTTGGGATCACGGGGATCGAGTCGATTCGAGCCCGGATACGTGGAGGGTAAGGATGCGGGCACGGTGGCGATCAATGCGGCCCTGAGTCCCCAGGACCTCCAGGGCAGCTTGCTCGGAGGAGTCACGACCGACCGTTATCAACGGCTTGCGCCAACCGCGGATCTCACGGGTTTCGCGCGTGCGTACGATCAAGTTCCGCTGGGCGGGCAGCTGATCCTCGGTGCGTCCGGTTACTCCGGGCTGGACGAATTCACGCTCAACGCGCTGACGGACCTGGGGGCGGACGGCATGAATCGCTGGCGTATCTACGCCAACGGCAAGATCACCGTGCCGGAGACGGCGAATCTGGTCTTCGCCCCCGGCGGAGTGTTGACGCTGGCCACGAACGGGAACGTCGACGTGCAGGGTCGGATCACCGCGCCGGGAGGCAACGTCCAGATAACGGCTCTCGGCAACGCCCTCCCGGCCGGTACGCCGGCGGCCACGCTGGAAGCGATCGGCCGCATCGACGTCTCCGGCCAGTGGATCAACGACGGCGTCGCCCTGAATCCCGGCGCGGCGCCGCAGGGCCCGGCGTTCATCAACGGCGGCTCGGTCGCGATCACCGCGTCCGGCGATCTCGCCCTGGAGGCGGGCACTCTGATTGACGCCAGCGGCGGGGCGCAGCTGCAACGCAATGGCAAGGTCCAGAACGGCAAGGGCGGTCAGATTTCGATCGCCGATAAACCGTCGTCGTCTCATGCAACGGACCGCGTGTCTTCGCTGCTGAGTCTCGACGGCGAACTGCGCGCATATTCCTTCAGTAAGGGCGGCAGCCTGAGCCTGACCGGGGCCGGGTTTCGCGTCGGCGGTAGCGGGAACGATGCGCCGCCGAATACGGTGTACCTGTCACCGGATTTTTTCGAGCACGGCGGTTTCGCCGCCTACAACCTGACGGCGACCCATACCGGCATCACGATCGCGCCAAACACCAACGTCCGGCTGCAGGCGATTAACCGCGTGCTGAATCCGAACTTCAACCTGCTGGCCTCCGGCACCAACCTCGCGCAACTGGGGAGCCCCGGCTTGCTGCCCGATTATCAACAGCAGTCGGTTTCGTTGGGGCTCACGCTCGCGCGCGCCACCAGCGTGCCGAATACGGTGCAGGTCGAGATGGAGAGTGGTTCGAGTATTCAGGCCAAACCCGGCGCGAGCGTCGCGCTGACCTCTGACTCGAATCTGATCGTTGACGGAACCGTCTCGGCTCCCGCGGGCAATATCCAGCTGAACCTGAGTGCCCCGACTAACCTGCCTGTCGGCACTGTTCCCCCGCCTCAGGCTATATGGCTCGGACCACAAGGCCAACTGCTTGCTGGCGCGTTCTACCGACCGGTGCCCGACAGCGCGGGCCGGGGCCTGCGCCTGGGAACGGTGCGGGACGGGGGAACGGTCAACGTCAACGCGGCCACCGCGGGTACGGCGCAGCGGGGCTATTTTATCGCCGATCCCGGTTCGCGGATCGATGTATCCGGCATCACGCAGACGCTGGATGTCGCGCAGGGATCGAGCGTCACGCCGACCGCGGTTAACGGCGCGGCGGGATCCATCAACCTCACC
>DASPRK010000129.1:0-7826 GCA_035624495.1 Methylomirabilis sp. (SeqCode)
GCTCGTGCCGATATCCACGATTATATCGAGATGTTTTACAATCGGGTACGCCGACACCGCCATCTGGGTGGCATGAGCCCGGAGGCGTTTGAAGTCGCGTCAGTCCGATGTTAACTGTCCGGAAAAATCTGGGAAGTCCACTCGCTGTTTTAACTAAGATGGCGCGCCCGGAGAGATTCGAACTCCCGACCGCCTGGTTCGTAGCCAGGTACTCTATCCAGCTGAGCTACGGGCGCGAAAATTTACAGAACTTAACGTTGCCGAAAACCGGCGTTCGGCAACGGGGGGCGAATTATACTGGACATCGACTGGATGAAAAAGGCTGTTTTTCAGACTTAGGAGCTAACAACATATCTGGCGGAGAGAGAGGGATTTGAACCCTCGATACGCTTTTGGCGTATACACCCTTAGCAGGGGTGCGCCTTCGACCACTCGGCCATCTCTCCGGTATCTTTCTGAAACTCTTTGCGGCTTGCTTGAACGGAGAGATCGGGTACTCGGCCCATCCCTGGACCTCGCTCTGGCGGGCCAGCGTTGATATCCAACGCTATTCAGAATCCCTCATGGCGGAATTCCGTCGACCAACTCGGCCATCTCTCCTTGCAAGCGCCAACGCGCTTGCAAGGATACCTTATGCGTTCAGATGGCGTAAAGCGTAGCGCTGGTTTTATCCCTTACTGCCACCGTGCGCCACGTCCGGCATGTGGTGCACCGCACCGCTTTCCTTTTCCTTCTTGATACGCTCGTAGATTTCCTCGCGATGAACGGGAATCTCTTTCGGCGCGTTCACGCCAATCCGGACCTGGTTCCCCTTGATCCCGAGCACGGTAACCTGCACATCGTCGCCAATGTTGAGGGTTTCGCCAATGCGTCTTGTAAGTATCAGCATTGTCCTGCACTCCTTTCGGTAATCAAACACTCCATACGTTCCATATCCCGTTCCGGTCATTCCCACCCCTGATCGACCGGCTCCTCAACATTTGCCCCGTTTGCCGTTTGTGACAGCTTGGCAATCTCTTATGGCGGCAGGCTTGGCCCCTTAACTCAAGTGCTTGCGGCACCTGACAAAGCGCGGCACTTCGCCGTGCGATTGTCTAACTGACGGAAATTACGGGAAAATCCCTCATATCCGCCGGCATGCACCTGCCTGCTTATGCTTATGCAGCTTCTGTGCCAGCTTGGGAGCCGGCTCAGGCCACGGATTGCCCGGCGTTTTCCAGACCAAATGCGGCATGGAGTGCCCGAACCCCTAATTCCAGGTACTTTTCCTCGACGACGACGGAAATCTTGATCTCCGAGGTCGAGATCATCTGAATATTGATGCCCTCATCCGCCAGCGTCTTGAACATCTTGCTGGCGATGCCGGCGTGCGAACGCATGCCCACGCCCACCACCGAGATCTTCACGGTCTTGTCGTCGCCGCTGACCTCACGGGCCTTCAATTCCTTCGCCACCCGCTTGAGGATTTCCATCGCTTGCCTGTAGTCCCCGCGATGCACGGTGAAGGTGAAGTCCGTGGTGCCGTCGGCGCCCACGTTCTGCACGATCATGTCGACGTTTATATTGGCCTTGCCGATCTCGCCCAGGATCAACGCCGCGATGCCGGGCTTGTCCGGCACACCGCGGATCGTGAGCTTGGCCTCGTCGCGGTTGAACGCGATACCTGAAATGAGTGGCGCTTCCATCTCGTTTTCCTCATAAGAAATAAGTGTACCCGGCCCCTCCGCGAAGGAGGACAACACGCGTAGCGGCACGCGATATTTACCCGCGAACTCGACCGAGCGAATCTGCAACACTTTGGAGCCGAGGCTCGCCAGCTCCAGCATTTCCTCGAAGGTGATGCGGTCCAGCCGCCGCGCCTCAGGCACGATGCGCGGATCGGTGGTATAGACGCCATCGACGTCGGTGTAGATCTGACATTCGTCCGCCTTCAGGGCGGCGGCCAGCGCCACGCCGGTGGTATCGGAACCGCCACGGCCGAGCGTGGTGATGTTGCCCTGCTCGTCCACGCCCTGAAACCCGGCGACCACCACCACGCGGCCCTGGTTCAGGTCCGCGCGGATGCGCGACTCGTCGATATTCATGATGCGCGCCTTGCCGTAGGCGTTGTCTGTGAGTATGTGCACCTGCTGGCCGGTGTACGAGCGCGCCGGGCAGCCCAGTTTTTCGAGCGCCATGGCCAGCAGCGCGATGGTCTGCTGCTCGCCGGTGGCGAGCAGCACGTCGAGCTCGCGCGCCGGCGGATCGTCATGCACGCTGCGGGCGAGTTTGATGAGCGAGTCAGTCACGCCGCTCATGGCCGAAACCACGACCACGACGTCATGGCCCTGGGCGCGGAAACGCTTCACCCGTTCGGCGACGGCCTGAATGCGCTCGGGATTGCCGACCGACGTGCCGCCGTATTTCTGTACGATCAGAGCCATGATTTATTCGTATTGGGGAGGCAACAAAAGGCGCAAATTAAACCCGCTTTTGCACCGGGAGTAAATAACCATAGAACAGGTAGGTTGGGGTGAGCGATGCGATCCCCAACCTACTTCAAATGCTGCTCGACCCAGCCCGGTACGCTGTCGAGCGCGGCGCCGAGACCGGAGGGATTGGTGCCCCCCGCCTGCGCCATGTCCGGTCGGCCGCCGCCCTTGCCGCCGACGCCGGCGGCCACTTGGTTCACCAGCTCGCCGGCGTGCAGCCGGCCCGCGAGGTCCTTGGTCACCCCGGCGATTAACGTGACTTTATTATCCGCCACCGACGCCAGCACGATCGCCGCCGGCGCCAGCTTGTCCTTTAGGCGGTCCAGCGCCTCGCGCAGACCCTTGGCGTCCATCCCGTCCAGGCGGGTGGCCAGCACCTTGATGCCTTTGACCTCTTTCGCTTCCGCCGCCAGGTCCTTGGACCCGCCGGCGGCGAACTTGGCGCGCAGCTGGTCGAGTTCCTTTTCCAGGCCTTTCACCCGCTGGGTCAGCTGCTCGACCTTGCGCGGGGCCTCGTCCGGGCTTGCGCGCAAGAGATCAGCCACTTCGCGCAGCTTGTTCTCGCGCTCGTATAGGTAGGAAAGCACGCCCGGGCCGGTGACGGCCTCGATGCGACGAATGCCGGAGGCGACGCCGCTTTCAGAGATGACTTTGAACAGACCGATGTCGCCGGTGCGGCGCACATGGGTGCCGCCGCACAGTTCGATCGAATCGCCGATGTTCAGCACCCGCACCTCGTTGCGATACTTCTCGCCGAACAGCGCCATTGCGCCTTCCGCCTTCGCGGAGTCCATGTCCATCACCCGCGCCCGCGTGTCCTGATTGCTCAGGATCTGTTCGTTCACGCGCCGCTCGACTTCGGCGATCTGCTGCGGCGTTATCGGTGCAAAATGGGAGAAATCGAAACGCGTGTGCTGCTCGTCCACGAGCGAGCCTTTCTGCTGCACATGCGCGCCGAGCACGTCGCGCAATGCTTTGTGCATCAGGTGCGTGGCCGAGTGGTTGAGCATGGTGGCGCGGCGCAGCGCTGCGTTGACCTCGGCCGTTACCTTGTCGCCGACGCGGAATTGGCCCTTCTCGACCTTGCCCTGGTGCACGTAAACCGGTCCGTGTTTCTGGGTGTCTTGCACGCGGAACTCTGCATCGCCGACGCGCAGCACGCCGCGGTCGCCGACCTGGCCGCCGGATTCGGCGTAAAACGGCGTGCGGTCGAGCACGATATTCCCCGATTCGCCGGCGCGCAGAGTGTCGGCCTGCGCGAGGTCAGCGCCGCGCGTGATCTGCAACACCTTGCCCGCGTCGCTGAGGCGCTCGTAACCGGTGAACAGCGTCGGCTGGTCCACGGTCACGGCGCCGATCTCGGCGGTCTTGAACGACGAGGCCGCGCGCGCCCGTTCGCGTTGCGCCTCCATCTCGCGTTCGAAGCCGGCCATGTCGAGCTTGAGGTTGCGTTCCATGGCCACGTCGCGCGTGAGGTCCACGGGAAAACCGTAAGTGTCGTACAACCGGAAAATCAACTCGCCGGGAATGGTGTCGCTCTTGAGCCCGGCAATCCCTTCTTCCAGAATCTTCAGCCCCTGTTCCAGGGTTTCGTTGAAGCGGTCTTCTTCCTGCTGCAGCACGCGCTCGACCTGCGCGCGCTCCGTGTTGAGCTCGGGATAGGCGTCGCCCATCTGCCGGCACAGCGGTCCGACCAGTTTGTAGAAAAACGTCTCAGTCGCGCCGAGGCGATGGCCGTGACGGATGGCGCGGCGGATGATCCGCCGCAGCACGTAGCCGCGGCCTTCGTTCGACGGCAGCACGCCGTCGATGATCAGGAACGCCGCGGCGCGGATGTGGTCGGCGACGACGTTCAGCGAGTGGCTCTGATGGTCGCTCGCGCCGGTGATGTCGATGGCCGCGCGGATCAGATGCTGAAACAGATCGATCTGGTAATTGCTGTGCACGCCCTGCTGCACCGCCGCGATGCGCTCCAGCCCCATGCCGGTGTCGACCGAGGGCTTAGGCAGCGGCGTGAGCACGCCCTTGGCGTCGCGGTTGTACTGCATGAACACCAGGTTCCAGATTTCGACGTAGCGATCTCCGTCCTCATCGGGCGAGCCGGGCGGCCCGCCGGGGATGCCGGGGCCGTGGTCATAGAAGATTTCCGAGCAGGGGCCGCACGGACCGGTGTCGCCCATTTGCCAGAAATTCGAGCTTTCGCCGAGATAGCCGAAGCGCTTGGGGTCGACCTTCATCTCTTTGAGCCAGATGTCGGCGGCCTCGTGGTCATCCTTATATACTGTTACCCACAGCCGTTCCGCCGGCAGTTTTAGGTCCTGGGTCAGGAAATCCCAGGCCAGGCGGATGGCCTCGCGCTTGAAGTAATCGCCGAAGCTGAAATTGCCGAGCATCTCGAAGAAGGTGTGGTGGCGCGCAGTGTAGCCAACGTTTTCCAGGTCGTTGTGCTTGCCGCCGGCGCGTACACAACGCTGCGAGCTGGCCGCGCGCACGTACGGACGCTTCTCCAGCCCGAGGAACACCTCTTTGAATTGCACCATGCCGGCGTTGGTGAACAGCAGCGTCGGGTCGTTCGCCGGCACGAGCAGACTCGACGGCACGACCGTGTGGCCGTGGCGTTTGAAGAAATCGAGGAAACGTTGCCGGATTTCGGTGCTTTTCATAACGAGAACAAGCTGGACCTATTTCAAAAAGGCACCTTCGCCCTACCCCTCTCCCCTCGAGGGAGAGGGTAGCCGCCGCAAAGCGGCGGCGGGTGAGGGGGCGGAATTAAGATATTTCATTGTTGAAGCGGGCATTAATCCTGCCCGTGTGGATTGAGAACCTGTTGTATCTGATCATGCGTAAAACCGCGGTACTGCAGAAAGCGCGCCTGACGCGCGCGTTCGGCAAAACTCCTGGGTAATCGTGCGCCGAACTTCTTGCGCTGCACCCGCCGGATATCCTCGAGCCAGTCCCGGCCCGTGACATCGAGCCAGCGTTCGATCGCCTCCGCGGCCACCCCTTTGTCCTTCAGTTCCTGCTGGATGCGCAATGGCCCGTAACCGCGGCTGCGTCTGGCCTGAATCAAGCTCTCCATGAAGCGGTCATCAGACACCAACCGCTCGGCTTCGAGCTGTCGGACCACCTCGGTCGCCAGCGCCTCGTCGCACCCCTTTTTGAGTAACTTATTGTACATCTCCCGGCGGCTGTGCTCGCGTCGGGCGAGCCAGTTGAGCGCCAGCCGGCGCGCCCGCGGGAGATCGATTTCAGGTGTGTCCGGCCTCAGGCCTCTTCCTCCGCCGTGGCTTCCTCGGCCTCGCCCTCGCCGCCGGCGGCGCCCCCGGACGCGACCACCGCCTTGGCGCGAATGCGCTTCTCGATTTCGGCCGCGATGTCGGGATTGTCCTTCAGAAACTGGCGAGCGTTGTCCTTGCCCTGGCCAATGCGCTCCTTCTCGAAGCTATACCAGGCACCGGTCTTCTCGACAATGCCGTTCTCGGACCCGATGTCGATCAGCTCGCCCTCTTTCGAGATGCCTTCGTTGTAAATGATGTCGAACTCGCACTGCCGAAACGGCGGCGCCAGCTTGTTCTTGACCACCTTCACGCGCGTCTGGCTGCCGATTACCTCTTCGCCCTTCTTGATCGCGCCAATGCGGCGGATGTCGAGGCGCACCGAGGCGTAGAACTTGAGCGCGTTGCCGCCGGTGGTGGTCTCGGGGTTGCCGAACATGACGCCGATCTTCATGCGGATCTGGTTGATGAACACCACCAGCGTGTTCGAGCGCTTGATGTTGGCGGTCAGCTTGCGCAGCGCCTGGCTCATCAGGCGCGCCTGCAGGCCCATGTGCGAATCGCCCATCTCGCCCTCGATTTCGGCCTTGGGCGTGAGTGCGGCCACCGAGTCGATCACTACGATATCCACGCCGCCCGAACGCACCAGCATGTCGGCGATTTCCAGCGCCTGCTCGCCGGAATCCGGCTGCGACACCAGCAGATCGTCGATGTTCACGCCTAGTTTCCTGGCGTACAGGGGGTCAAGCGCGTGCTCGGCGTCGATGAAGGCTGCGGCCCCGCCCAGCTTCTGGGCCTCGGCCACGACCGAGAGGGACAGGGTGGTTTTGCCCGAGGATTCCGGACCGTAGATTTCGACCACCCGGCCGCGCGGCAGGCCGCCGATCCCGAGGGCGATGTCCAGCCCGAGCGAGCCGGTCGAAACGACCTCGACCGCCTGGGCGATCCCGGCGTCGCCCAGGCGCATGACCGAGCCCTTGCCGAACTGCTTTTCGATCTGCCCCAGCGCCATGTTGAGCGCCTTGGCCTTGTTCGTATCCATGCCTGTTCTCCTGCGGTAGCCCGCCGAAACGGGTGGTTGCGATAATCGGCTAAACTGCGAATGAAAATGATTATTCCACAATCCTCCGGGGCGGCCTAGCCCTACGTTCCGTAAAATCACAGCTGCGGAAACAAGCGCCCCGGAAGAGAATCAAACCCTGATATCGCGCGGCGGTTGAGGCAATTTCATGCCATTACTTCGTAAGGAAATTCTTAAGAGGTACCCGTAAGGGTTTTTTCGGGAACTGGCGGGTCTATATCAGATAAACCGAGATTGTTCAGAAATGTCATTGAAACCAGGTCGGCAAAATATTTGCTCTTGCGGGCTTCAAGCTCTGCGAAATAAATGAGATTCGAAAGGAATTGTGTTTAATGAGCTATGAAGGTTTTGCCTGCCTGAGGTGTGTCCCCAAGTTGCAGCAAATAGCCGTATGGGGAGAACACATTATCAGGGTCTTTTGGCTGGAAATAGTAGAGGGTTCCGTACGGCATAGTGGGCGGGGAACGGTAAAAGCCCGTGGTATCCGTGGCGGCGGTCCACAAGCCACCGCAACAGTCGTAAAAATTCACCTGAATACCTGCAAGCGGTGAACCGTCCGCCCGCTGAACATAGCCCGAGATCGTTGGCGAGGCAACGAAATTTACCCCATGCACTGAGTTACGTCCGAGCTGAATCAATTGCCCGGAAGGGCTCAGATAGTACGTTGGGTCGCTAGGCTGCACATAATAATATGCACTTTTAAGACCCAACGGAGAACTGTAATAGCCAGAGCTGTCGGAGACTGCTGTCCATTTGCCATCATTCGCATCCAACAGCGTTACCCTAATTCCCGACAACGGGCGACCTCGGGGAGTTGTAATATATCCTGATATGCTTAACTGTAGGCCGAACACTGTTAACTGATTCTGCGTGCCCACGAACACCTTGCCATTGACGACGGTCGGCACCGTGAACTTCACCGCCGGTCCGGGGTTGTCATTCGGGTTCTGGCTGCTGTTGTAGAGTTCGACCGACACATCCGAGGCGGAGTAGGCATGC
>DASPRK010000159.1:0-20529 GCA_035624495.1 Methylomirabilis sp. (SeqCode)
GCCCGATGCGCGCTCGAACAGGGTGAGCTCCCAGCGATCATGCAGGGTGTCATGGCGCAGAATATAGGTGGCACCATCGTCGCCTTTGACCTTGAAGTAACGATGATCGGGCGCGAGCCAGCGGTCGAGAATCTCCTGCACTAATACGCGTCGCCGTTCGCCGAAGTAAAAGGCACGCGGTTCCTCCTCGCCGCGGTAACCGGCGTAGCACTCCACCCGCAGCGTCAGTGCCTCGCTCACGCGCTTACCCGTTGACTGGTGGTCCGACTCGCCTGGGGCGAGTTCACGGTCTAATGCAGATAAACCCGCAGCGCCGGCGGGATCGGCTGACGCACCAATGCGTTGCGCGCCTGCCATTCCATCTCCGGCGGCAATTCCTCGAAAAAGCGCGACTCGCCGGCGACCTGCACCGCGAGCGGCACCCCGTCGCGGTAGAGCACTCGATTGCCCGCGAGCGCCGGCACGCGCGGGCCGGGGGTGAGGATGCCTACCAGGTTCAGCGGATCGGCCGCGCTTACCGAGACCAGCATGCCGGTTTCGGGCTCGCGGCGTAATCCGCGCAGCGTGCTGATGGCGTCGGGCGCGGCGTATTGTTCGCCGGAGAATCCGGCGACGAAGCGTCCGCCACGGATCTCGCCGCGCGCTTCCAACCGCCGGTACACCGACAGCAATTCGTACCACGGCGGCAGCCAGTCGGCCTCGCGTTCGAGCACGCGCTTGAACACCACGCCGTAGCGTCGCAACAGCAGTCGCGCGATCTGCTCGATCGTGTCGCCGTCCGGTTGCGCGGCGGTGACTGCACGCCTCAACAGCGTCCAGCGTCCGGCTTCCTCGATGCCGGATTCGGCCACCCGCCGGCGGCGCAAATTCTGATGGCCGCCGCGGCGCGAGGTCGGCACCAGCAGCGCGCGTAATCCGGCGAATCCGTCGGCATGCGCCACCCCGACGGCGACGAGCTCGGCCAGCGCCTCTTCAGCCTGGGACCGGAGCAACCCGGTGCCGTTGACGATATCCTCGAAGAACGAAGCGCCATGCGCGCGCAGATAATCGAGCGCGCTTTGCGCGCGCGGGCTCAGGCGCGGCGCCTCTTCGCCGCGCCGCGCGGGGAGCGACTGCCACAGGACCTGGTGCTTGCGCAACAGCAGTGCGATCGGCGTGGTGCGAACCGGTCCGGTGGCGCGATCCTTCCCGGCGGCCGGTTTGGGCGGCTTGAGCCGCGCCCACAATACGCGTCCAGCCAGACACAAACCGTCGAGCCAGTCGGGATCGTAATTGTGCATGCGTGCCGGAAGGATATCGGCTTCCCAGGCGACGGCGGCCGCTTCGAATCCTTCGAGTTGCTCGACGATGGCGGCGAGCGCCTGCGGACCTTCGGGTCGTGGCTCGCTGCTAAGCCCGTGCCAGCGCAGCAGGAAGCGCGTGAAATTGGCGGCGCTGACCGGTTCGATTTCGGCGCGCAGCCGCGAGAGGGTATAGCGATGGATGCGCGCGAGCAGACGCCGTTCACACCATTCGATATTACTTTCAACAGGCGTGCTTTTCGCCTCTCGGCTCGCTCCCCTCTCCGCCTTGCGGGTGAGGGAGGAAGGGTCGTCGGCGTTGTCCGCATCACTTTCTGACGTAAACCGCCCGCGCAAGGCGAAACCCTCGTTTTCGAGCGCCAGCAAGGCCTGATCGATCCGCGCCGTACTCAGGCCCAGCCGCTGCCCCAGACTCGCCGCGGTGACCGGACCCAGTCCCTGCAGCTGCCCACGCACGAATTCGGTGACCGCGTCTTCCGGGCTCCACTCGCGCATGAATTCAACGGGCGGCGTGAGTCGCGGCGTCTCATCGACGGCGCCATAAACGGCGCGCAGCAGCGGCAGCCGTTCGACCGCCACCCATAAACGGATGCCATCACGGGCGGCGAGCGCAGTGGCACGCCGTGCAATCGTCAGCGATTCGAAATGACCCGTCCAGCCAACGCGCTTGCCATCGGTGGTGGTCACGGCGCCGAGCAACATGAGTGCATCGTGCAGTTCGTCGGCGTTTGAGACCTCGGGCCAAGCCTCTTCGCGCACGCGCGCTACGGCCTCAGGGTCGAGGCTGCCGAATTGCGCCGCCTCGAGCGGATCGAGCCAGCGCCGGCTCATGACCGCCTGGGTGCGTCGTTCCTCGAGCGGGGCGTCGTCGAGGAATCCGTAAGGGCGCGCGTTCAGGATCTCCTGCGCGAGCGGCGATGGATGCGGTAGGTCGCGCGCGACGACGCGTTTCGCGCCGCCTTCGATCGCGGTCAGCAGTGCGATCAGGCCGTCAGCGTCCATTGCTTCGTTGAGGCAGTCGGCAATGGTCTGATTGACCAGCGGATGGTCCGGCACCTCGCGGTCGCCGATGATGTTCTCGGCGCAGGCGATCTGGTCCGGGAATACCACGGCCACCAGGTCCTCCGCCTGGATGCGCTGGAGTTGCGGCGGGTTGCGCTGGCCGCCGTGGAAGCGTTTGATCGCGAGCGCGATGGTCGCGGCCCAACGCCAGCGCGTGGTGAACAGCGGCGCCGCCAGCAGCGCCTGGATCAGGACCTCGCGCACGCTACGGCTGTTCAGGTACTGCGCGACATCTTCGACCGCGAAGCTGTGAGTTTCGCCGAGCGACAGCACGATCGCGTCTTCGCCCGCGGCGGCCTGCAACTCGAAGTTGAACTGGCGGCAGAAGCGCTTGCGCAGGGCAAGCCCCCAGGCGCGGTTGATGCGGTTGCCGAAGGGACTGTGGATCACGAGCTGCATGCCGCCGGTCTCGTCGAAAAAGCGCTCGAATACCAGCGTATCCTGCGTCGGTAACACGCCGAGCATGCCCTTGGCCGCCGCCAGATACTCGATGATCTGGCGCGCGGCGGAAAGTTCCAGCTGATATTCCCGCATGATCCACTCGACCGCCGCGGCCAGCGCGTCGCTGGTGATATGTTCGAGGCGCGCGTCGACCGCCGCGCGCAGGCGTGATACCGCCGCTGAAAGCTCGTCGGTGCGTGCCGGCGCCTCGCCGAGCCAGAACGGGATCGAGGGCGGCGCACCCCTGGCGTCCTCGACGCGCACCACGCCGGGTTCGATGCGCCGAATGCGGTAGGAGGCGTTGCCGAGCTGGAAGATGTCGTTGGCCTGTGACTCGATGGCAAAATCCTCGTTGAGCGTGCCGATGAAAGTGCCGCTCGGTTCGAGCAGAACGCGGTAATCGGCGTTGTCCGGAATCGCGCCGCCGCAGGTGAGCGCCGTGAGTCGCGCGCCCTTGCGCGCGCGCAGACGCCGGTTCACCGCGTCACGGTGCAGGTAGGCGGAACGCCGGCCACGGCGCGTGGCGAAACCGTCGGAGAGCATGCGGATTACGGCATCGAACTCCGCGCGCTCAAGCGCGCGGTAGGGATAGGCTCGGCGCACGAGCGCAAAGAGTTCATCTTCGCCGTATTCGCGCGCGGCAACCTCGGCCACGATTTGCTGCGACAGCACGTCAAGCGGTTGTTCCGGCATGTTCAGGCGATCGAGCTCGCCGCGTTGCACGGCGTCGAGCAGCGCCGCGCACTCGATCAGTTCGTCGCGTGACAGCGGAAACAATCTCCCTTTGGGAATTCCGCCGACGGCGTGATTGGCACGGCCGACGCGTTGCAGAAACGTGGCAATCGCGCGTGGGCTGCCGAGCTGGCACACGAGGTCCACGTTGCCGATGTCGATGCCGAGTTCGAGCGAGGCGGTCGCGACGAGGGCGCGCAGCTGGCCCTGCTTCAAACGTTGTTCGGCGTCGAAGCGACTGTCCTTCGAGAGGCTGCCGTGGTGCGCGGTCACGTGTTCCTTGCCCAGGCGCTCGCTCAGGTGACGCGTGACGCGCTCGGCCAGGCGCCGCGTGTTGACGAACACGAGTGTGGTGCGGTGCGCGTGGATCAATTCCGCGAGCCGGTCGTAAATCTGCTCCCACACTTCGGCCGACATCACGGATTCGAGCGGCGCGCTCGGGAGCTCCAGCGCCAGATCGCGATTGCGCCCGTGACCGCTGTCGATGACGGCGCAGGCCGGCCGGCCGGCGGCATCGAGCGCGTCGCTGCCGACGAGAAATCGCGCCACCAGCTCAATCGGTTTCTGGGTGGCGGAAAGCCCGATGCGGGTAAGGGCGTGCGGCGTAACCAGCGCCGTGAGGCGCTCGAGCGACACCGCCAGGTGCGAGCCGCGCTTCGTCCCGGCGACCGCGTGGATCTCGTCCACGATCACGCTGCGCACGCTGGTCAGCATGGCGCGGCCGGATTCGCTGGTGAGCAGAAGGTAAAACGATTCGGGCGTTGTCACCAGGATATGCGGCGGCTTTTTCTTCATCGCTTCGCGCTCACCCGGTGTGGTGTCGCCGGTGCGCACCAGCACGCGGATGTCTACGTCCGGCAGGTCCTCGCGCTTGAGTTCTTCGCGGATGCCGGCCAGCGGCCACTGCAGGTTGCGTTCGATGTCGTTCGACAGCGCCTTGAGCGGCGAGATGTAGAGCACGCGCGTTTCATTGGCGAGCGCGCCCGCCAAGGCGTCGCGCACGAGCTCGTCAATGGCGGCGAGAAACGCGGCCAGCGTCTTGCCGGAACCGGTGGGGGCGGCGATCAGCGTGTGCCGTCCGGCGCGGATCGCCGGCCAGGCTTTGGCCTGCGGCGCGGTCGGCGCCGGGAAGGCGCCTTCGAACCAGCGCGCGACAGCGGGGTGGAATTCGTGCAACCGCATGCGGGCATCATATCCTATCGACGGCCTGACAAATCGGGTGGAGTTTATGCCTGAAAAAGCGGTGATTTTGGCGTTTTCGGGCCTTGCCGGCATCTGTCCGTTCCAGTAGAATCCGCCGCTCTTTTAAGCAGTCAGACCCCGCACGGGGATCCTTGCCTTACCGGCCGAATAACAACGACAAACGGCGGCGGAAGGCCATTATTGTCCATAAGGAGCGTTGCATGCGTCATTACGAAGTCGTTTTTCTGGTTCATCCGGATCAGAGCGAGCAGGTACCCGCGATGATCGAGCGTTACCGTTCGATGATCGAGTCCGCCCAGGGCAAGATTCACCGACTCGAGGACTGGGGTCGCCGCCAACTCGCCTATCCTCTCAACAAAGTGCACAAGGCGCATTACGTGCTGATGAACATCGAGTGCGCGCTCGAAACGTTGCGCGAGCTCGAGTCGGCGTTCCGTTTCAACGATGCCGTGCTGCGCTCGCTGGTCATCAGCCGCAAGCACCCAGTCACGAATCCCTCGCCGCTCGCGAAGGAGAACGAAGAGAAGGCGGCCGCCGCGGCGCCTTCGCCTGCCGAATCCGAGGGTGGCGAGGCAGAGTCCGCCGACGTCAACGCCTGATCGAATGTAGAGGAACACGACCATGTCACGTTTTTTCCGACGCAAGAAATACTGCCGCTTCACCGCCGAGGGCGTGGAAGAGATCGATTACAAGGATCTCGCGACGCTGAATCAGTTCATCACCGAAACCGGCCGGATCATTCCCTGCCGCAACACCGGCACCAAGGCCCGCTACCAGCGGCAACTGACGCGCGCCATCAAGTACGCGCGCTTTCTGGCGCTGCTGCCGTACTGCGACAGCCACTGAACGCTAATCCTGAGGTTTGAACGATGGAAGTCATACTGCTTGAAAAAGTTCGCAACCTGGGCAGCCTGGGCGAACAGGTCAAGGTCAAAGCGGGTTTTGCGCGCAACTATCTCATTCCCTACGGCAAGGCGGTGACCGCCAACGCCGAGAACCGCGCCAAGTTCGAGGCGCAACGCGCGGAATTCGAGAAGGTGCAGACGGACGCGCTCGACAGGGCGCGCTCGCGCGCGGAAAAGATGACCGGTTACACAGTGCAGATCGTGCGCAAGGTCAGCGAAGAGGGCAAGCTCTTCGGTTCCGTCGGCATTCGCGACATTTGCGAGGCCATGGAGCAGGCCGGCTTCGAACTGGCGCGATCCGAGCTGCATCTGGACCGCGGGCCGCTCAAGGATGTGGGCGATCACGAAGTATCCGTGTCGCTGCATCCGGAAGTCAATTTCAAGATCATAATTTCCGTCATCGGCGAAAAATAAGCCGTTATTGACCCGGCACGCCGCCTCTGTGCAAAACGGCGCGCCGCGTTATAATGCATGACATTGCCGCCGGCGCGCGCCGGCGGACCATCATCGGGAGGGCGTTGGTGGAAGAACGAGCCTTTTCCAAGAGAGGCACGGAGCCGGTGGCGGAAGCGCTCAAAGTCCCGCCGCAGTCCATTGAAGCCGAGCAATCCGTGTTGGGCGGTCTGCTGCTCGACAACCAGAGCTGGGACCGCATCGCCGATATCATCACCGCCGACGATTTCTACCGGCGCGAGCATCGCCTCATTTTCAACGCCATTTCCGCCCTGTGCGGCGAAAGCAGTCCCGCGGACGTCGTCACGGTTACCGAGTGGCTCGAACGCAGCGGTGAGATCGAGCCCGCTGGCGGGCTCGCCTATATCGGCTCACTCGCCAACAACACCCCCAGCGCCGCCAACATCGTCGCCTATGCGGCGATCGTGCGCGAGAATGCGGTCATGCGCGAGCTGGTGCGCGTGGCCAGCGACATCGGCAATCTGGTCTACAGCCCCGACGGCCGTTCCGCCACCGAGCTGCTGGACATTGCCGAGAAGCGCATTTTCGACATTAACGAAAAGGGGCATCGCCGCGGGGAATTCCAGCCACTCAACACGCTGTTGAGCAAGGCGGTCGACCGCATCGACCAGCTGTTCCGCTCGCAGTCGTCCATCACCGGCGTACCCACGGGGTTCAACGATCTCGACGACATGACCTCGGGCCTGCAGCCTTCTGATCTCGTCATCATTGCCGGCCGCCCGTCCATGGGTAAGACCAGCCTGGCCATGAATATCGCGGAAAACGCCGCGGTCGGGCACAAGATTCCAGTGGCGGTGTTCAGCATGGAGATGCCGGGGACGCAGTTGGCGCTGCGCATGATGGCCTCGCTCGGCCGGATCAACGCCCACCGCGTGCGCACCGGCAAGCTCGACGACGACGATTGGCCGCGCCTGACCTCGGCGGTGAGCCTGCTCAATGAGGCGCCGATCTTCATCGACGATACCCCGGCGCTCACGCCCATGGAACTGCGCGCCCGCGCGCGGCGGCTGAAGCGAGAACACGGCCTGGGACTGATCATCATCGATTACCTGCAGCTCATGCAGTCCACGGAAAGAAACGAGGAAAACCGCGCCACCGAAATTTCCAACATCACCCGCGCCCTGAAGGGCCTGGCCAAGGAGCTGGACGTGCCGGTGATCGCCATGTCGCAGCTCAACCGCAGCGTCGAGAGCCGCCAGGACAAGAAGCCGGTCATGTCCGACCTGCGCGAATCGGGTGCCATCGAGCAGGACGCCGACGTGATTCTTTTCATCTACCGCGACGAGGTCTACAACAAGGACAGCCCGGTCAAGGGCACGGCCGACATCATCATCGGCAAGCAGCGCAACGGCCCGACCGGCGACGTGCGCCTCACCTTCCTCGGTGAATACACCCGTTTCGAAAACTACACCAGTGCCGGTTACGACGGTAGTTTCTGAGGAAACCCTGAAAAATTCCATTCCTAGAGTTTTTCAGACCGTTTCGCCGCGGTGTGAACCGCCAGCCCTTTTCGATTCGAGCGTCGGCCTTGTCCCATGTCCAGTGGTGCGGCCCCGGGACGTAGAACCTCCGGTAGACCGGAGATTCCCTGAATGAGCCGGCCGGCGCTCGCGCGGGTCGATGCCGGCGCGCTTCGACATAATCTGCAACAGGTCCGTCTCCACGCGCCGCGTGCCCGCGTCATGGCCGTGGTAAAGGCCAACGGCTACGGTCACGGTCTCGCGTGGGTAGCGCGCACTCTGGACGCCGCTGACGCTTTCGGCGTTTCAAGCGTGGAAGAGGGCATCCAGTTGCGCGAGGCCGGAATCGTCCAGCCGATCTGTCTACTCGAGGGTTTTTTCACTCCGGATGAGTTGTCGCTGCTTGCCAAGCACCGGCTCGAACCGGCCATCCATTGCGACAGCCAGATCCGGATATTGGCGCATGCCGCCCCGACCCTGCGGCTTTCGGTTTGGCTCAAGATCGACACCGGCATGCACCGTCTCGGATTTGCGCCGGCGGTGGCAGCGGAAGCATTCAGTCAATTGCGCGGCGCGCCGGCGGTGACCGATGTGCGCGTGATGTCGCATTTGGCGCGCGCCGATTACCCGGCGGATGCGAGCACACAATCCCAGATCGACAGCTTCGTCACGCAGATCCGAACTTTGCGCGTCGAATCGAGCCTAGCTAACTCCGCTGGGATCATGGGCTGGCCGTCGAGCCATCTCGACTGGGTGCGGCCCGGCGTCATGCTGTACGGCGTTTCGCCGCTGGCCGGCAAAAGCGCGGCGACGCTGGACTTGAAACCGGTCATGACCCTGCAGACGGCGTTGATCGCCGTGCATCAGCGACGCCAGGGCGAGGCAATCGGCTACGGCGGCGACTGGCGCTGCCCGCAGGACATGCCCCTCGGCGTCGCGACCATCGGTTACGGTGACGGCTATCCGCGGCACGCGCGCCCGGGTACGCCGGTGCTGGTGAACGGTCAACGCGTACCGCTCGTGGGACGCGTATCCATGGACATGATCACGCTCGATCTGCGCACGCAACCGCAGGCCCGGATCGGCGATCCGGTGGAGCTGTGGGGCGGGGGATTGCCGGTCGAGGATGTGGCCGATAGCGCGGGCACGATTGCTTACGAGCTTTTATGCCGCGTGGCTGAACGCATTCCGCGCGTGCCGGTCGGCGATTGAGCACGGCGTCGTGTCGAAGGTCAGATCCAAATCGGTTTTCACCTGCAACGAGTGCGGCGCGACCTCGCCCAAGTGGGCCGGCCAGTGCCCCTCTTGCGGCGCGTGGAACACGTTGTACGAAACCGCGGTCGTGCCGGCGTCGGTGGCGCGCGCCGGCCGCCAGTTCAGCGCGCCGACGACGGCCCGATACCTGGCCGAGGTGACGCCGGAAAAAATCGCCCGCCTCGTTACCGGGATCGGCGAGCTCGACCGCGTTCTCGGCGGCGGCCTCGTCGCCGGATCGGTGGTGCTGATCGGCGGCGATCCGGGCATCGGCAAATCCACGCTGCTCACCCAGGCACTGGCGACCATCAGCCAGAGCGCGTCGGTGCTGTACGTCAGCGGCGAGGAATCCTCGGACCAGATCGCGCTGCGCGCCCAGCGCCTGGGGTTGCCGGGCAACCGCTTGCAGTTGCTCACCGAGAATCAGGTCGAGAACATCATTGCCTCCGCCCAGAGCGAGCATCCGCAGGTGATCGTAGTGGACTCGATCCAGACGATGTTCACCGAGATTCTGCAGTCGGCGCCGGGCAGCGTGGCGCAGGTGCGGGAGTCGGCGGCGCAGCTGGTGCGGTTCGCGAAACAGACCGGCACCGCGCTGTTTCTCGTGGGCCACGTGACCAAGGAAGGCACGCTCGCCGGCCCGCGCGTGCTGGAGCACATGGTCGATACCGTGCTCTATTTCGAGGGCGATACGGGCAGCGCATTTCGCATTATCCGCGCCATCAAGAACCGCTTCGGCGCCGTCAACGAGATCGGTGTGTTCGCCATGACCGAGGCCGGTCTGCGCGAGGTCGGCAATCCGTCTTCCATGTTTCTCAGCCGCCAAGGGGACGCGGTGCCGGGCAGCATCGTGCTGGCGACTCAGGAGGGCACGCGGCCGCTGCTCGTGGAGGTGCAGGCGCTGGTGGACCAGAGCCACCTCAGCAATCCGCGCCGCGTTTGCGTCGGGCTTGACGCCAACCGCCTGGCCATGTTGCTGGCCGTACTGCACCGGCATGCGGGCATCGCAACCTACGATCAGGATGTGTTCGTCAACGTGGTCGGCGGGGTGCGAGTCCTGGAGACCGCCGCGGATATTGCCGTGCTGGCCGCCACCATGTCGAGCCTGCGCAATCGTCCGCTCGGTCGTGATCTCGTTGCTTTCGGCGAGGTCGGGCTGGCGGGCGAGGTGCGGCCGGTGCAGCGCGGTCAGGAGCGTATTCGCGAGGCGGCCAAACTTGGCTTCAAGCGCGCGCTGATCCCGGCCGCGAACATGCCGAAGAAGAGCGATACCGGCATTGAATTGCTACCGGTGCGGCGCCTGACGGAGGCGCTCGAAATTCTCGAATAAACAGAATTAAAAGGGCGAACCGGAATGAGACGAACCCGCTTGATGGGTCTTCGTGTCGGCGAACGCCCCGCCAAAGACGGTAGGGTCCGGGTAATTCGACGGTTTGGCGGCAGCGCCAGCGACCGCGGACAACCGTTTCCTGGCGTCGCGATCGAGACTTCGGTTTGTCCCGGTCGGTACTTCGCTTCCGTGTGCCGGAGTTCAGCGGCGCCGATGCACGCGGGGTGCATCGGCGACAACTCCGCTGCGCCCCGCGAATCCAGTCCGCTTTATTTCAAATAGAATTGCAATCGCGTGCCGGCGACCTCGATGATGTCGCCGTTCTTGAGCTTTGCGCCGTCCTTCGAGATCGGTCGTCCATTCAGTTTTGGTATCTCATCCTCGCCGGGCACCAGGAGATAGCCATCGTCCACCTGGCTGATGGTGCCGGCGCGTTTGCCGGTCTTGCCGAGGTTGGTCAACTTCTTCGTCAGTTCGATGCGCTTGCCGCTGTTGACCCCGCTCAACACGAAAATCGCTCCGTGCCGATCGACCCTCGGCTGCGATACGTTCTTGGGCGCGGTTTCAACGGTGATGGCGGCGGGTTCGCTGGCCGGCTTGGCCTCGCGCGGCTCCACGATCTCGCGGGTGATGGAAGCTGGATTGATGATGACGGTTTTGGCGAAATCGTCCGGCTCTTTGGCGTGCGCCGATTCCGTGAGATAGATCAGGGTGTGCTTGCCGATGACGACCGCGTCGCCGTTCTTCAGATGGTGTTTGGTGATTTTCTTGTTGTTGATGAATGTTCCGTTGGTGCTGCCGAGGTCCTGGATGAAGGAATCGTCACCGACCGTGAAAATATTCGCGTGTTCGCCGCTCACGGCGAGATTGTCGAGCAGGATTTCGCAGCCCGGCTTGCGTCCGATTTTCATGTCGCCCTGTTTCAGGTCGATATGATCGACGACGTCGTTGTTGAACTTGATGACAAGTTTTCCCATGTCCGTACCCCAATCCCGTAATCAATGGCGAAAATTAATTCCGGCTCACAAGTTTTCGGTTTGTTCCCGATCATTTTCCAGTTGGCGTTTGCGCAGTTCTTCCGGATTGCGCAGAAAATCACGGCCCGCGCATACCAGTATCACCGAGATATTGTCCGGACCGCCGCGCTGGTTGGCGGTGTCGACCATGTGATGCGCGGCGGTCTCGAGTTGACGCGCATGTTCGATCAGCATCATTTCGATGTCGCCATCCGCCAGGACGTCATTCAGGCCGTCGGAGCAGAGCAGGTAGATGTCATTGTCCTCCAGCGACAGCTCGCTTATATCGGCGGCCACTTCCGGATCCACGCCGAGCGCGCGCGTCACTAGGTTCTTGCTGACGGTCAGGCGCGCCTCCTCGGCGGTGGCCAGGCCGCGGCTGACCAGTTCCTGCACCACGGAGTGATCCTGCGTCAGCTGTTCCAGCATGCCATTTCGGAAACGATAGAGCCGCGAGTCGCCGACGTGACCGACGCACAGTTTGTCGCCGTAGAAAATCACCGCGACCACCGTCGAGCCCATGCCGGCGTACTCCGGCTCCAGACGCGCGGTTTCGAAGATACGGCGGTTGGCTTCCTGGATGGCCTCGCTCAGTACTTTGCTCTCGAGTTTGACGCCGGCGCGTTTTTCCTGCGCGAAAGTGTCGACGACATAACGGCAGATGGTGTCCACCGCGAGCTTGCTCGCAACCTCGCCGGCCAGGTGTCCGCCCATGCCGTCGGCCACGACGACCAGCCCCGCTTCGGGGACAATGGCGATGCTGTCTTCGTTTTGTTCGCGCACCCGGCCCGGATCGGTCAGACCCACCAAGAGTAATCCGTTCATACGGCCTTCATTCCGGAGAGGCCCGGGACGTAACGGCAACCCTGTGGTTCCAGTGTCATCTGGTCTGATGAGTGTCGGCGACGCTTATTTTTTAGACAGCTAATTACAACCCCATCCTGTTTATAGAATATGGCCTTCTTCATGGCACTTTATGTTTTTTCTTAAGTGTAGAGGGTTTTCCATTCGATGTCGGATGCATTCAGGAGGTCGGTAACGCCCCGTTTATATCGGAAATTACCTAAAATAATAGTTTTATTAATTTGATTGTAAAGGATAAATCTCAATGGAATCACGCAAGCAAGATCTCCAGAATGCGCCGGTAAACGCGCCCCAAGCGCGCCAAATCGCCCACCGCGATGCATTCGTCGATCTGATGTATCGTGCGATTCAGCGGTCCCAGCTCGACGACTTCCGCGCCAGTAGGCGCAATGAAACGGCCGTCGGAAGTCCCGCCGGTCGTGGAAGGAGTGGTGTCGACGCCCAATTCCTCACGCACCGCGCGTTTTGTCGCCTCGAGCAGGGTTGTGCCCCGGGTCAGAAACGGGTGTCCTGACAGGGTCCAGTGGATATCGAATTCCACGCCGTGGCGTTTGAGAGTTTGCTCGACTCGTTGGCGCAAATCGGCCTCCGTCACCGCCGTCGAGAAGCGGAAATTGAACAGCAGCTCGAGCCGCCCCGGAATCACATTTTCCGCTCCAGTGCCACCGTGGATGTTGGAAACCTGAAAGCTGGTCGGGGGAAAATCAACGTTGCCCTGGTCCCATTCCATCGCTGCCAGTTCTGCGAGCGCCGGCGCCAGCATGTGAATCGGGTTTTTCGCCAGATGCGGATAGGCGACATGGCCTTGTTTCCCGTGCACCACCAGTCGGCCGCTCAGGGAGCCGCGGCGGCCGTTCTTGATGGTATCTCCCAGCACCTTCACCGAAGACGGTTCGCCGACCAGGCAGTAATCGATCTGGATTCCCTGTTTGCCAAGCCATTCCATGACCTTGGCTGTGCCGTTGATCGCGGGGCCTTCTTCATCGGAGGTGATCAGCAGCCCGACCGACCCCCTATGCCGGGGATGCTTGGCCAGGAAATCTTCGAGCGCGGTGATGAACGCGGCCAGCGAGGATTTCATGTCGGCGGCACCGCGGCCATACAGATAACCGTCGCGTATTTCCGGGTGGTAAGGGTCGTTTTTCCAAGCCTCGCGCGGTCCGGACGGAACCACGTCGGTATGGCCGGCGAACACCACCAGCGGCTCTCCCGTGCCGCGTGCCGCCCAAAAATTGTCCACATCGCCGAAGCGCAGCCGTTCGGTTCTGAAACCGAGCGGCTCCAGGCGCGCGATCATGATTTCCTGGCAGCCCTCGTCGCGCGGGGTCTGCGAGGGGCGCGCTAACAACTGCTTTGCTAATTCCAGCGTTTTGTCAGACATATCCTATTATCAATTGATAAATAAATAGAAAGTGAATAGAAAAAAATCACTCTCAGATATCCCGCAACAACTCGTTTATGCCGACCTTGGAACGGGTTTTTTCATCCACCTGTTTCACAATCACGGCACAGTACAGGCTGTACTTGCCGTCAGACGCGGGCAGATTGCCCGAAACGACCACTGACCCCTTGGGGATGCGCCCGTAGGTAACTTCGCCGGTCAGGCGGTTGTAAATCTTGGTGCTCTTGCCGATGTATACCCCCATCGAAATCACCGAGCCTTCTTCGACAATCACCCCCTCCACGATCTCAGAACGCGCGCCGACGAAGCAGTTGTCTTCGATGATGGTGGGCGCAGCTTGGACCGGTTCGAGCACGCCGCCGATGCCGACGCCGCCGGAGAGATGCACGTTCTCGCCGATCTGGGCGCAGGACCCGACCGTGGCCCAGGTGTCGACCATGGTGCCTTCGTCCACGTAGCTGCCGATGTTCACGTAGGACGGCATCAACACCACCGAGGGGGCGATATAGGCGCCGCGGCGCACCGCTGCCGGAGGGACCACGCGCATGCCGCCGTCGCGGAAGGCCTTGGAGTTATAATCGGCGAACTTGGCCGGCACCTTGTCCCAGTAATTGGTGTAGCCGCCCTTGATGTACTGGTTGTCCTCGATGCGGAAATAAAGCAGCACTGCCTTCTTGAGCCATTCATTTACGACCCACTGACCGCCTCGCTTCTCGGCCACGCGCGCCTTGCCGGAATCGAGCCGGCCGATGGCCTCGTGCACGGCGTCCTTGACGTGAGTGTCGACGTTACGCGGAGTGATGGCGCCGCGCCGTTCAAAGGCCTCGTTGATGACGGACTCGATATCGCTCATGCCTGAAATACCTCGGTCAATGGATTGTTACCACTTTTTCGTTTCCCGGTGCGCCGGCGCCCTGGCGGATTCCATTCTTATGTCAGCGATTCTACATAATTTCGGATGCGCTGTGCGGCCTCGATACACTCGGATAGTGGTGCCACGAGCGCCAGGCGCACGCGATTTCGTCCTGGATTGGTGCCCTGGGCATTGCGCGAGAGGTAGCTCCCGGGAAGCGCCAATACGTTTTCGCGCGCGTACAGGGCGCGCGTGAAAGTCTCATCGTCCTGTGGCGTTTTGGGCCACAGAAAGAAACCGGCCTGCGGTTTTTGCAGTTCCAGCACCGGCTGCAGGATATCCAGCACGGCGTCGAACTTGGCGCGGTACAGATCGCGATTGGCGCGCACGTGCGCCTCGTCGTTCCAAGCGGCAAGACTCGCGGCCTGCGTGGGTAGCGGCAGGGCGCAACCGTGGTAGGTTCGATACTGGAGATATTGTTTCACGACCTCGCCGTCACCAGCGACGAAACCGGAACGCAATCCCGGCAGATTGGAGCGCTTCGACAAGCTGTTGAACACCATGCATCGGCGGTAATCCTTGACGCCGAGGTCGTTGGCGACCTGGAGCAACCCGACCGGCGGCTCGGCCTCGTCGAAATATATTTCCGAGTAGCACTCGTCCGAGGCGATGATGAAGTCGTAGCGCTCGGCGAGCTCGATGAGCCGCGCGAAATCGCGGTGTTGCTTCACCGCACCGGTGGGGTTGTCCGGCGAGCACACGTATACCAGCTCGGCCTGTTTCCACACTTCCTCGGGCACGCGCGTGAAGTCCGGATGAAAGTCATTTTCTTCCGAGTTGTTGAGGAAAAACGGCCGTGCGCCGGCGAGCAACGCCGCGCCTTCGTAGATCTGGTAAAACGGATTCGGCATGACGACGCCGGGTTGCGGCGGTTGTGTCGGCGGGTCGACCACGGTTTGAGCGATGGAGAAGAGCGCTTCGCGCGTGCCAGCAACCGGCAGCACGTGTCGTTCGGGATCGAGCGTGACCTTGTTGAGATGAAACCGACGCTTGACCCAGGCGGCGATCGCGTGGCGCAGCTCGGCCGAACCGTTGGTCGACGGATAATTTCCCAGGCCTGCGAGGTTGGCCGTCAGGGCTTCCAAAACAAAGGCGGGTGGGGCATGCTGCGGCTCGCCCACGGACAGCCGGATCGGCGACTTGTCCGCCGGCGGGGAGACGCCGTGGATGAGCCGGGCGAGCTTCTGGAACGGATACGGCTGTAAGCTCGCGAGCCTGGAATTCATGGGGTTGGGTTTGTTGGGAAAAAAGAATTATACGGGAAGCACCTGATGCCATCCAACGACACACCGCGATCTTTTCCCGTCGCCGCCCTCCTTATTGGCGCGAGTCTCTGGGGTGTCATCTGGTACCCCATGCGCCTCCTCGAAAACGGCGGGCTCGGCGGCATCTGGCTCACGCTCACGCTGTACGCCGCGGCGCTACTCGCGAGCCTGCCGCGCACCGCCAGGACCATCCCCGAGTTTGGCCGCCATCCGGCGTTGCTCGCGTTGCTGATGTTGTCCGCCGGCTGGACCAACATCGCTTTCGTCCAGGCGGTGCTCGAAGGCAACATCCTGCGCGTCCTGCTGCTGTTTTATCTGTCGCCGCTGTGGGCGACGCTCATGGGTTGGCTGTTCCTGCACGAGCGCATCACGGGCCTGGGTCTCGCCAGCCTCGTCGTCGCCATGTTGGGGGCTCTGCTGATGTTATGGAATCCGCTCCTCGGGTTTCCATGGCCGGAGGGCAAGCCCGACTGGATGGCGTTGACCTCGGGCTTCGCATTCGCGTTGTCCAATGTCGTCACGCGCAAGGCGCAGGGCGTTTCGATCGCGGCCAAGGTGTTCTCCGTCTGGTCCGGCGTGACCGTGGTCGCGCTGATCATGATCGGGGGCTTTTCCCTGCCCGTGCCGCACCCATCCGCATCGGTCTTCTCCGGCGCCGTGGTGTTGGGCGTTATTGGCATTCTGCTCATGACGACGCTGGTGCAGTACGGCGTGACGCACATGCCGGTGCACCGTTCGGCGGTAATCGCGCTCATCGAGCTCGTGGCGGGGGCGGTCTCGCAGCAGCTGTTGACCAACGAAATCGTGACGATGAAGGAGTGGATGGGCGGAGCGTTGATCGTGGCCGGCGCGTATCTCGCGGCGCGGGCGTCGGCAAAGTAGATGCCGTCGAATTTGACGTGTGGCGGTATACCCGAAGTCGAGGCGGGACAATAAAAAACGGGCCATGGAAAAACCATGGCCCGCCAGTTCCGGCATGACGCCGGACGGATGACAAATTTTCTAGCGACGCTCCGCTTATCCCCCTGGCGCGTCGCCGTGTGTATCGGCGATGCAACCGGCGGTCCGGACCACGAATGTCTCGAAACGGCGGCACAGCCCGGTTTCATCCCGCACCGACCCGAAGGCCGAGCTGAGGATATTCAGGCCGGGCAGCGCCGACTCGAGTGCGGCGGGACCGCCGATATAGTGCGGACAGTGGCCGCAGCGCAAAACAGCGTTGACAGTTTCTCGCGCGCCCATCGTCTTATAGGCTGGCCCAATAGCTACCAAACACGTGCACCGACAGGATGTAGCCGAGTACCACGTTCGCGCCCACGCCAAGAGTGAATGCCCAGAACGTCTTCCAGCCCACGGCATGCAGGTCGCGGAAGCGTGTCGTAAGCCCGATGCTGAGGAAGCAGAAGATGAATGCCCAGGTACGCAGCGACACCAGCGGCAGGATCACGTTCGGTTTCACCGTACCGTTGAAATCGGCGAGGGAGTAACCGCTCGTGAACGCGGTCATGATCATGGAGGCGGCGAAGAAGCCGAGGACGAACTTCGGAAAGCGCCACCAGATCTCACGCGCGTCGGGCTTGTGGCCGGTTTCCTTCTTTTCCCACACGACGGTGGCGATGCCCGCCCACACGATCGACCAGATGCCGATCCACAGGTCACGGCCGATCACCTTCATCAGGGTGAAGGCCTTGATCGCGGCGTCCTCGTTGCCGGCCATCTTGCCGTAGGCGCTGGCGGCAGCGAAGCCCGCGGCGTCGGCGAATTCCGAGGTGCCGATCCACGCTCCCGCCACTGCCGGGTGCAGGTCGAGCGCGCGCGAAACGAATGGCAGGACCAGGATCATGATGAGCGCCCATACCACGACCAGGGTGACCGAAGTGTAGAGATGTTCTTTCCTCGCGCCGACCGAGGCGGCGATGGCCATTGATGCCGAGACGCCGCAGACGGCGCCGCCGACGCCGATCACCGCCGCCAGCCGGCGGTCGAGTCCGAAGGCGCGCGTGGCCAGGAAAAAGATGATCAGGCAGGTCGTGAGCGAGATAACCGTCGCCTGCGCGATCGCCACCGGCCCTGCGGTCAGCACCAGAGTGATGGGGAAAGTGGCGCCGAGCAGCACGATGCCGATCTTGATGAAGTACTCCACACGGAACGCGCTGTCCATCCACTTCGGCAGGTGGAACACGTTGGCGATGATCAATCCCAGGATCAGCGCGACCAGCGGCGCCTCCAGGTTAAACTTCGCGGCGTTCGCCCAGCCGGCGATCGAGAACATCACGATCGAAAGCACGTAAAGAAAAATGAACGCCGGGATGAACTGCGCAAGAGGAATACCCATGATCCGGGTGGTGACCCCGAAAATCACGAGCCAGAACAGAAACTGATAAAGATACAAATTTGCATTAGTGGAGAAGTGGTTGGCAAGTTGATCGAAGGAACTCCACTTGAGCCCGCCGGGATTGATCGCCAGCGATTTCAGCACGCCGCTGCTCCCGGCCTGGAAAAACAGGATGGCGAGAACCATTAATCCGATGCCCAGCCAAACCGCCCACCAGTCTTCCTTCAGATACAGCTCCTTCCATCCCATACGTTTGACCGTCTTTCCCTCACCGCCTTCATTCCACGCGTCTTGTGTTGATGCCATGGGTGCGACCTCCTGAGATAATTAGCGTTGTAATCAGGATTCCCGCCGTGGTCATGCTAGCGGCCACCCGCCCGTGGTGTGGGCAGGGACTACGGGAATTCCCGCATGCTCCCCTTTGTTTAGCCGTGCTTTCGTCATTATTCAACTGCCACGCTCGGGAAGGCCCGGCTGGCCGGAGATGCTAGTCTGCAGAGTGTGGGTATACCTTAAGGAATTATTAATGTGAGGAATCCGTTGTATTGCCCGCTGGTCCCGGCCGACAGGCAACGCTAAAATCCCTTTGACTTGGTATCGATGAGGGAGGGGGTGGCGTGCGGCTCTTGTTAGTCGAAGACGATCTCTCGTTGGGCAGCGGAATTCAAGCCGGACTGGGGCTCAGCCAGCATACGGTCGATTGGGTGACGGACGGCGAAGCCGCCGAACGCGCGCTCCAGGATCAGCATTTCGACGTCATGGTGCTCGATCTCGGCCTGCCGCGGCGTCACGGCCTCGACGTGCTCAAGGACATGCGGGCGCGCGGCGACGATACACCGGTGCTGGTGCTGACGGCGCTCGACAGCGTCACGGACCGGATAACCGGGCTCGACGCCGGCAGCGACGACTACATGACCAAGCCGTTCGATCTCGACGAACTGTCGGCGCGCGTGCGCGCGTTGTATCGCCGGCGCCACGACTACCGCCTGGCGGTGTTGCGGCACGGACCCATCCAGCTGGACACGGCCGGCCGTCGCGTGACGCTCGACGGCGTGCCGGTCAATTTCTCGCCGCAACAATTCGCGCTCCTGCGCCTGTTGCTCGAGAACGTCGGGCAGACCCTGCCGCGAAGAAGGCTGGAAGAGGCACTGTACGGCTGGAACGCCGATATCGAAAGCAACACCATCGAAGTGCATATCCACTATCTGCGCAAGAAACTGGGTGAGGATCTCATCCGCACTGTACGCGGCACGGGGTACGTCATCGACCGGATCGACTGATGTCGTCGCTGCGCCGGCGGCTGCTCCTGATCCTCATCGGTTTGTTCGCGTTCGTTTGGTTCGCCGCCTTCGCCGGGACCTACGCTACGGCCATGCGCCGCCTCGAACTGATGTTCGACGCGCAACTCGCGCACGACGCCGGCGTGTTGCTGACGCTGGTCGAATCCGGGCTGCATGAAACGCACGGTTCCCTCGGCCCGCCGCACGAGATCGCTCTCGGCCGGCGCCGCTTCCGCAAGGTCCTGGCCTTCGAGGTGTGGCGCGGCGAGCGCGTGGTACTGCGATCGGAGAATGCCCCCGAAATTCGCCCCCTGGAACAGACCGGCTACGCCAATCTCTTCGCCGACGGGAACGACTGGCGCGGTTACACGCTGCGCGGACCCGAAGACGGACTGACGGTGTGGGTCGGCGAACCGATCACGGTGCGCGCACAGCTGGCGGATGAAATCGCGCGCGAAGAGCTGTACCCGCTGCTGCCCGGCATTCCGTTGCTGGCCTTGCTGCTCTGGTGGGGCGTAGGGCAGGGTCTGCTTCCGCTGCATCGGATCGCCGCGGAAGTGGCGCAGCGCTCGCCGTCGAACCTACGCCCGGTCGATCTGCAGCAGGTGCCCGCCGAAGTCAACGTCATCGTCGACAAGCTCAACGTGCTGCTCGCGGGTTTGCGCGAGGCGTTCGAGCGCGAGCGCCGTTTCACCTCAGATGCCGCGCACGAAATTCGCACGCCGCTCGCCGGTATCAAGACGCACGCGCAGGTGGCCTTGCGCACGACGGACGACGCGCAGCGAAGTCACGAGGTGGAGCAGGTGATTCAGGACGTCGACCGCACCACGCATCTGGTCGAGCAGCTACTCACTCTCGCGCGGCTCGATCGCGAGTCACTGACGGAGAATTACGTCGCGGTCGACCTGCATTCGCTCGCGGACGACGTTATCGTCATGCTGAAGCCGGAAGCCGAGGCCCGACGCATCGCGCTTGCACGGCGGGACGGGGCCACGGCGGCGTTACGCGGTAATGCCGCCATGCTCGGCGCGATGATCCGAAATCTCGTCGACAACGCCATCCGCTACGCGCCCGCCGGCGGGCGTGTCGAGATCGAGGTCGCGACCCAGGGCGACAAAGCCGTGTTGACGGTGACCGATAACGGACCGGGAATTCCCGCGGACGAGCGCGCGCGCGTATTCGACCGGTTCTTTCGCGGTTCAACGGCCAATGCCCAGGGTTGCGGCTTGGGACTCTCCATCGTGAAACGCGTGGCCGAACTGCATCAGGCGGGTGTCGAGCTCGCCGATGCC
>DASPRK010000165.1:0-9796 GCA_035624495.1 Methylomirabilis sp. (SeqCode)
CCTCCTATTAGCATTCCCCCGGCCAGCGGCGCCGCCAGCCAGACCGGCCACTTGAAGTGGTATTCGAGGTCGAACGCGCGCGTGTACAGCACCCAGGCGATGAGCTCGGTGCCGACCGCGGCCAGCAGCCCCGCGAGCACGCCGAGCACGGCGAATTCCGCGAGGTGCGCGGCGCGCAGCTGGCGGCGGCTCGCGCCGAGCGCGCGCAGCAGCGCGCCTTCGTAGAAGCGCTCGTCGAGGCTGGCCGCAATCGCGGCGAACAACACCGCGAACCCGGCGGCGAGCACGAATGACAACACCAACTCGACCGCTGCCGTCACCTGCGCCAGGATCGTCCGCGCCTGCGCCAGCACCTGGTCCATCTCCAATACTGTCACCGACGGGAACGCGCGCACCAGCGACGTGAGCAGCGGTTTCTGATCTGGCGCCAGACGGAAGCTGGTGAGATACGTGGCCGGGTAGGCCGCAAGCGCCCCGGGCTGGAAGATAATGTAAAAATTGGGATGGAACGAATCCCACTGCACCGTGCGCAGGCTCGTCACCCGCGCGCGCAAAGCGTCGCCGCCAATGTTGAAGGTAAGCTCGTCGCCGATCTGGATGCCGAGATTCGTCGCCAGCTTTTCCTCCACAGACACGCGATTGCCCGGCGCCGACGCGTCCCACCACGTGCCGCTCACCAGGCGATTGTCGGGCGGCAGGGCGGCGGCCCAAGTGAGATTGAGCTCGCGATGGATCGCCTCATTCTCCGACTCCTCTTTGCTCACCGCGCGCGTCAGCGGTTTGCCGTTGATCGCGGTCAGCCGCCCGCGCACCATCGGGTAAAGCGCGCTCGCCGGAATGCGGTGGGCCGCGAAGAACTTCTGCATCGCGCCCACGTCCTGCGGCAGAATGTTGAACGCAAAATGATTCGGCGTATCCGGCGGCAGCTGAGTCTGCCAGGTGGACAGCAAATCGGTGCGCAGCAGCGCGATCACCGCCATGGCCATGAGCGCCAGCCCGAAGGCGAGGATCTGGCCGACGCTGGTGCGCGTGCGCCGCCACAGGTTGTTCAGACCGAATCGCCACGCAACGCCGACGCGCCGACGCAGGCGCCGGCTCACGGCCAGCAACGCGCCGGCGAAGGCGGCGAGCGCCATGGCGGCCGCGAGGCTGCCGCCCAGTACCGCGGCCGTGAGCAGCAGGTCGCCGGTGTAGCGCCACATCAACGCCAGCACCGCCGCGACGGCCGATCCGTACACCGCCCAGGCTGCGGGCGGCAGCGGCGCGAGCTCGCGCCGCAGCACGCGCAGCGGCGGCACGTGCTTCAAGCGCAGCAGCGGCGGCCACGCGAAGCCGGCGAGCGTGATGAGACCGGCGAGGAATCCGAACGCCACCGGCGCCACGCCGGCCGGCGGCAGGCCCGCCGGGCGCAAATCCTTGAGCAGATAAAAGATCGCCTCCTGCACCGCGAAGCCGAGCGCGCAGCCGAGCGCGCTCGCCGCCAGGCCGAGCAGGAGGAACTGCGGCAGAAACAGCTCCACGACGTCGCGCTGCGTGGCGCCGAAGCAGCGCAGCATGGCGCTCACGTCGTAGTGGCGCTCGCTGTAGCGGCGCGCGCCCATGGCGATGGCCACGCCGGCGAGAAGCACCGCGAGCAGGCTGGTGAGCCCGAGATAGCGCTCGGCGCGCGCAAGCGCGCGGCCGATCGCGGTGTTTTCGTCGCGCACGTCGAACAGGCGGTGGCTCGGCCCGAGGCGTGGCGTGAGCCAGGTTTCGAAGCGCGTCAGATCGGCGTCGGCACCGGCGAAAAGATAACGGTAGGTGACGCGGCTGCCGGGCTGGATCACGCCGGTGCGCGGGACGTCGTCCCGGTTGATCAATACATGCGGGGCGAACGCGAAGAAACGGCCGGCGCGCCCCGGCTCGTTGGTGAGCACGCGCGTGATAGTGAACGTGGCGTTGCCGATCTCGATGCGCGCGCCGATGTCGATTCCGAGTGCCTGGAGCACGCGCGGTTCGGCCCAGGCGGTGCCGGCGGCGGGCAGCTCGCCGGTCCTGGCGTCCGGGGCGTACAGCGCCGGGGCGGTGCGGATCGCGCCGCGCAGCGGATAACCCCGCCCCGCGGCGGTGATGCTGGTGAGCTGGAGCTTTTCGCCGTGCACCACCACGCTGGTGAAGTCGAGCGTCGCCGCCTGACGCAGGTTGCGGCTGCGCGCCGCCGTGAGCCAGTCCGCCGGCACCGGGTCCGGGCTGCGCAGCAGCAGATCGGCCCCGAGCAGATCGGCCGATTGATAAGTCATGGCGCGGTTGAGACGGTCGTTGAAGAACCCGATCGCGGTTACCGCGCCGACCGCGATCACCACGGCGACGGCGAGAAGGCGCAGCTCCCCGGCGCGCCAGTCGCGCACCAGCAGGCGCAGGGCGAGGCGGAAGTTTTTCAGGAGCGCCATTTAAGGTAGGGCGCGACCTGCAAAGCGCCCGTGTTCATCGGTGCTCGACGATGCGTCCGGCGTCGAGGTAGATGTGCCGCTCGCAGCGCGCGGCGATGTGCTCATCGTGCGTCACCAGCACCAGCGTGGTGCGCCGCTCCTTGTTGAGGTCGAACAGCAGGTCGATGACGCGCGCGCCGGTGACGCTGTCGAGGTTGCCGGTGGGCTCGTCGGCGAACAGAACCGCGGGTTTCATCGCGAAGGCGCGCGCGATCGCCACGCGCTGCTGCTCGCCGCCCGAGAGTTGCCGCGGATAATGCGACAGCCGCCCGCCCAGGCCCACGCGCACAAGCAGCTCGCGCGCGTCGCGCTCGGGTTCCGCCAGGCCGGCGAGCTCGAGCGGCAGCATCACGTTCTCGATCGCGGTCAGGCCGGGCAGCAGCTGAAAGCTTTGGAACACGAACCCGACGTGCCCGGCACGCACCCGCGCGCGGCCGTCTTCGTCGAGCCGGTCGAGTCGTTCGCCGGCGAGCGTAATCTCGCCCTGTGTCGGCGAATCGAGCCCGGCCAGCAGACCGAGCAGCGTCGACTTGCCCGAGCCCGACACGCCGATGATCGCGACGCGCTCGCCGGTCTTGATCTCGAGATGCACACCCGACAAGATGTCGAGCGCGCCTTCGGCCGAGGCAACCCGTTTCGACAGGTTGGCGGCGGAGACGATGACTCCATTCAGGTGATCGGACATGCGTCGTGTGTTTCTCGTAATAATGTGTCTGGTGTGGCTGGCGCCGCTGCCGGCGGCCGCGCGCACGTTGCTCGTGCTCGGCGACAGCCTGAGCGCGGCGTACGGCATGGACGTGCAGTCCGGCTGGGTCGCACTGTTGCAGAAGCGCCTGGCGCGGGAAAAGTTCGATTACCAGGTCGTCAACTCCAGCATCAGCGGCGACACCACGGCCAACGGCCTGGCGCGTCTGCCGCGGATGCTCGACGAGCACAAGCCGGCGGTCGTCATCATCGAGCTCGGCGGCAACGACGGCCTGCGCGGTCTGTCGCTCACGCAGATGAAACATAACATCACGGCGATGGTCGCGGAAGCCAGGGCCAGGGGCGCGCGGGTGTTGCTGGTTGGCGTGCGTTTGCCGCCCAATTATGGCAACACCTACAGTGGAAAGTTCCGGCGCGTCTATCAGGACGTCGCGACCGAGCTGCAGGTGGCACTGGTGCCATTCATCCTCGAGGGCATCGCCACCCATCGCGCGCTGATGCAGCCGGACGGAATACACGCCAACGCCAAGGGGCAGCCGCGAATGTTGGAGAACGTCTGGCCGCATTTGCGGCCATTGCTGTGAAATATGGCGATCTCGTCGAGATTACCCGAGACCCGTAAGTTTTTGCCAAAGCTCGCGCGGCGTGAGTATCGGCATTCCTCCAAGCTCGTCGGTATTCAAAAGCGCCTTGGCGCCGGTGACGAATACATCGACCTTTGCGGCAATGGCGCAAGCCAGGATGGGAACGTCGTCGGGGTCTTTGATTCGTAAGCGCGGCATCGTGCGGGGCGCCGCCACCACGTCACCCTCCGCCCGCAGCAAGCCGAGATATTGCTGAATCACCGGCCTGGGCAAATGGAACTTCTGATGAAGAACCCGCTGCAGTTCCCGCAATACCTGCTCGCAGATGAACAGCTCGTGGTTGGTGATGATGCCTTCGACCAACTCGGTACACAGGCCGCGCGTGGCGATGGCGCTCGCCAGCACGTTGGTGTCGAGGAAGATGCTCACGAAACGTCGCGGAAAACGTCCTCGTCCGTCAGGTAGCCCGCGGCCTCGGCGTATGGCATGGCGCGGCGGCGTAACGCGCGGAATCGCTGAATGGCCAGCTGTTTGCGCAGCGCCTCGCGCGCCAGATCGCTTTTGCGGCGTCCGGTACGCTTTGCCAAACGGGTCAGTTCTTCCTCGAGTTTATCGTCGAGGCGAATCGTCAAGGTTCCCATGCGGTTCTCCGGCTTCACGTCGTTGTAAGACATTGTGACACGCCAACGAGTAAAATGCGGTTACCAAGTCGTCGTTTCTTCCATGGCATTAGGGAGAGGCATGCGCGGTCCCATCGCCGGCCGACCACGTTCCTTTAGCAGCGGATCAGGTTGCCTGTTATCTGACACGAGGTATGCTATCGCCCCATGACCATCACCGCGCAGGATCTCTATAACTACACGAAGTGCGCCCATCGGGTTTATCTCGATACGCACGGCGACCCCGCCGAACGCTCCCAGGTCGGCGAGTTCGTGCGTCTGCTCTGGGAGATGGGGTTGCAGACCGAGCGCGAACATCTGGCCGGTCTCGCGGGGATTCGGTATGAAGACTTGAGCGCGTTGCCGATCGAAAAGGCGGTGAAAAAGACCGCCGAGCTGATGGCGCGGGGCGCGGCGCTCATTTACCAGGGCGCGATTCGCGCCGGCGACTGGCTCGGGCGGCCGGACTTGTTGCACCGGCGTGACGATGCGTCGTCGAGGTTCGGGAGCTATTACTACGAGTCAATCGACATCAAGGCCGGCCGAGGCTGGGAGCTTCGCGACGGCGAACGCACCCGGTTCAAGGAGCACTACGCGTTCCAGATCATGTTCTACCGGGAGATCCTGCGGAAAATCCAGGATTACGCGCCGCCGATGGGGCGCATCATCAATGTGGAAAACGAAATCGAGGAGTTCGACCCCGAAGATTTCGCGATGGCGTTTCGCGCGGCGCTGGCTGCGGTCGAACGCCTGGTGCAGGGCGCGGAGAGCTCGGAGCCGGTGCTGTCGAGCGCCTGCGCGCTGTGCCAATGGTACCGGAAATGCCGGCGCTGGGTCGAGGCCACGCGCGATCCGAGCGGGCTGTTCTTCGTAAGCAGTCAGAAGTTCGCGCTCAAACAGCGCGGCCTCGCGACCATCGAGGCCATCGCACAGATGGACGTCGGCAACTATCTCGACGGGCCGAACAAGATTCCGCGCATGGGCAAGACCAGCCTGGAGCGCATGAAAAAGCGCGCCCAGGTCATGGTCGCGGGCCAGCCGGAGATCCGGCCGGGTTATTCGTTTCCCGAGGCCAATGAGGAGATCTACTTCGACATCGAGGACGATCCCACGCAGGGGCTGACGTACTTCTTCGGCCTGGTGCTCAAGGATCGCTCCGGGCGCGATGAATTTCTGTATTTCATGGCCGACGGTCGCGAGGAAGAAGAGAACACGGTGCGCTTGTTCTGGCAGTTTCTCAAGGATCATCCGGACGCGATCTATTACGTCTATTCGGCCAAGGAGCGCTCGACGCTGCGCATGTTGATGGGGCGCTACGGTCTGGACGAGGCCGTGTTCGAGCGCTATGCGCAGCAGGAGTGCGATCTGTACAAATTCGTGGTCGACTATTCGGACTGGCCGACGTATTCCTACGGCATCAAGCAGATCGCGCGCCAGGTCGGTTTCCGCTGGCGCGACACCGACCCGAGCGGGGCCAATTCGATCGCGTGGTACAACGAATATCGCAAGGACTTGAGCCGCAAGGAATGGCTGGAGCGCATTCTTCAGTACAACGAGGACGACTGCCGGGCGATGATTGCGATCAAGGATTATTTTGAGAAAAGGAAGATGTGGAAGGAATCCCCGCTGGCGCCGGGATGACATGTACATCCTGGATGCCCGCCGCAGCCTCCCCTCGAATGTTTCGGTCGGGGCGGGCATGACAATCAAAAAAGCGTGTCACCCCCGCGTCTGCGGAAATTCCATTAGATCCCCGTTTTTAAACGATCTCGTGATACGAATCCCGCCAATCGGGGTTCTCCTCCTCGATTCGAAGGCGGCATTCGTCTGAGCTCCACGACGCGCAATAATCGATGCAAAGGCTTGCGTGCGTCATGAACAATTCCGCCATCGCGCTGACTAAAGGAATGTCATGGTGATGTTCAATCCATGGCGCGAATTTCGCCCGGCGACGGGCGGTGGATTGTTATGGGACTCACGTGAACAATCTGGAGTTCTCGTCTTATCTGCTGATCGTTTCCTACATTGCCGGATTTCTCGGCGCGCTCACCGGGCTCGGTGGCGGAGTGGTGCTGGTGCCGGCGCTGGTGCTGCTGTTTCGGGTCGACATCCACTACGCGATGGGGGCGTCGCTGATCTCGGTCATCGCGACCTCAAGCGGCGCGGCGGCGGCCTTCATCCGCGAGGGCTATACGAACCTGAGAATCGGGATGTTTCTCGAGGTCGGCGCGGTGCTCGGGGCCATCGTCGGCGCTTTCGTCGCGGCGCTGTTGAACGCTCATGTCATTGCGGTGATTTTCGGCGTGGTCCTGCTGGCCTCCGCCTATCTCAGCTTGCGGCGAAACGAGGAGACCGAGTCCGACCGGCCTTCGCATCCGTGGGCCATGCGTTTCAGTATGGAGGGCGTGCGCCCGACTTTGACGGGACCGCGGCACTACCGGGTGCACAACGTTCCGGCGGGTCTCGGCTTGATGGGCCTCGCTGGCACGCTGTCGGGCCTGCTCGGCATCGGTTCCGGCGCCGTGAAGGTGCTGGCCATGGATTACGCGATGCGCCTGCCTTACAAGGTTGCGACCACGACCAGCAATTTCATCATTGGCATTACCGCGGCGGCGAGCGCCGGCGTCTATTTTACGCGCGGTTACGTGGACCCGGGCCTGACCATGCCGGTGATGCTGGGGGTGTTGGTCGGGTCGCTGACCGGCGCGCGGGTGCTGGGAGGCACGAAGAGCCACAGCCTGAGGATCGCCTTCAGCCTGGTGATTCTCGCGCTCGGGATCGAAATGGTTTACAACGGCGTTGCGGCAGCTGTGTGATGGATCGATCGCTGGAACGAATCGAGGCGCGCATCGGAATGACATTAACCGCCGGCGTGCTGCTCGCCGGGATGCTCGTCGCCTTCGGTGGAATGTTGTATCTGCTGCACCACGCCGGGCAGCCGGTGCACTATCATATTTTTCGCGGCGAGCCGGGCGACCTGCGCACCATCGGCGGCGTGGTCCATGAAGCGCTGACCTTGTCGGGCCGCGGTCTCATCCAGCTCGGCCTGGTGGCGCTGGTGGCGGAGCAGCTGGTGCGGGTCGCGCTCACCGCGTGGCTGTTCATGGTGCAACGCGACCGCGTCTATGTGTGGATCACGCTCGGCATCCTGGCGGTGCTGGCCGTCAGTCTGTTCCGGAACGGCTAATGATGGTTCTTGCCCAGGGCACGGGACGGCGCGGTTCAACCGGAATGACAAAAGCCACTCGCCGGGCGGTTTTTTCTCCATGTCCTGTCACCTCCGCGCAGACGGGATTCCACGGGTGTAATGTAGTCGCAATGGCGGTCTCACAATTGGCAGGATTACGGAATACATCCCGGTAATGCGCGCCATCGGGGCCGGCCTTCGGCGGTTCAACGTTGTGGCCCAGGGTGCCACAAGACTCGTTGCACCCGTTCGGTGGCGCGAAAACACGTTCGGCATGTTCGCGAAGGCCTCACCTCGCCCAGCGATTCTGTCCGCCTCGCGCCGGGATGACGACAGGGTATGCGGCAGATGACGACCTCGAACAACGGAACCAAACGCGCCGACGACCCGGAAACATACGGGAGCCGCGTGAAGCCGCGCTCGCGCGCTGGCGTGATCGCCTTGGTGTTGGCGCTGTTGAGTTTATTCGCGGCCGTCGCGTCGGGTTTCGGGTATCGCCTCGGGCTCTGGACGTACGTCACCGGTTTCATCGTTCTGCTGAGCGCGGCGGTCGTGGCGATGGTCAGCGCGGCGCTCGGGGTGGTCGGCGCGTATCTGGCGCGGCCGCGCGGACGGCGCCGCGGCATGGCCTGGGCGCTGGCGGCGCTGGCGCTCGGAGCGGCGACAGCGTCGGTGCCGCTATCGTGGCTATGGCTCGCCCGTCACCTGCCGCCGATCCATGACATCAGCACCGATACCGATCACCCGCCGAATTTTGTCGCGATCCTGCCGCTGCGGGCGGGCGCGCCCGATCCGACGCAATACGGCGGCGCGGCGGTCGCGGCGCTGCAACATCGGGCCTATCCCGACGTCCAGCCGCTGCTGCTGCCGGTGCCGTCTGCGCAAGTATTCGACGCGGCGCTGGCGACGGCGCGCGCCAAGGGCTGGACCATCGTTGTCACCGATTCCCCGAACGGACGCATCGAGGCCACGGACACCACCTTCTGGTTCGGCTTCACCGACGACATCGTGGTGCGCATCACGCCGCAGCCGGACGGCGGCACGCGGGTCGACGCGCGCTCGGTCTCGCGCGTGGGGCGCGGCGACTTGGGCGCGAACGCGCGGCGTTTGTATTACTTCCTGTACGATCTGGCGGATCGACTGGGCAAGGAGGGGAAACTATCGCGGGTCGACCCTGGACCAGAGCCGGCGTCAGGAAATTACTGACATGAATTACCAGTGCGGCGCCGCAGCGCTAGAGGGTCGTCCGACCCATCGGGCATGAAACGAGGCGCGGTCGCCCGGTTGCCCGTCCGTGGCGCGGCCCGTCGGTTGACCGGCCGCTACCTGCGCCGGTGCGCACGTGGAACGACGCTTTCTCACCTAATTATAAGGAGTACATCAAGTAATTGACGTAGTTGCCCCAGCGGCGTTGACAATGCTTACCAGGGCGCGCGCGATTCGATGCGACGCCCGGTCTTTTTGGGAGGACTCCATGCCTCGCATTGAGATCCGATCGCGCTTCTTTATTTCGATTGATGCACCATTTACCCGCGATTTCTGTTACACTATGTCCATCGGCGCACCCCGGTCTGCGTCGATCCTTTCGCGGTAATCCTTCCCGGCTCACCTCGAATAACATTAACTTTATCAGGTAGCGCCTAGACCGGCCCACGATACGTTGGGTAGGCCCTCCAGGAGCAACCATCCGTTATGTCATTTTCCAAACTCGGCCTGTCGGCCGAATTACTCCGTGCTGTGTCCGAAAAGGGTTATAGCCAGGCCACCCCCATTCAATTGCAGGCCATCCCCGTCATCCTCGAGGGCCGCGATATTCTCGCTGGCGCGCAAACCGGCACCGGCAAGACCGCGGGTTTCACGCTGCCGCTGCTGCAGCGCCTGAACGCCCACCCGCGCGGGGCGCAGCGCGCGATTCGCGCGCTCATCCTGACGCCGACGCGCGAGCTGGCGGCGCAGGTCGAGGAGAGCGTGCGTGCCTATGGCAAACATCTGCCGCTCAAGTCCACCGTGGTTTTCGGCGGCGTCGGCTTCAATCCGCAGGCCGACAAGCTGCGCCACGGCGTGGATATCCTGGTCGCCACGCCGGGCCGCCTGCTCGACCACGTCGAGCAACGGACGGTGGACCTGTCCAAGGTCGAGATCCTGGTGCTGGACGAGGCCGACCGCATGCTCGACATGGGTTTCATCCGCGAC
>DASPRK010000184.1:0-75421 GCA_035624495.1 Methylomirabilis sp. (SeqCode)
CTTTAATACTAACTTCCTGTTGACTCAATCCCCGGGCTCTTGCGGCGGGTCGGTGCGCCCCCAATGCGTCCGGACAGTGGTGACCACATGAATTCAACCCTGATGAATCTTTCCGAACTGAAGCGCAAGCCGGCCACGGAGCTGGCTGAAATGGCTGCGGCCCTGGATGTCGAGGGCGGCGGGCGGCTGCGCAAACAAGATCTGATCTTCGCGATCCTCAAGGCCCAAGCCAAGAAGGGCGAGGACATCATCGGCGAAGGCGTCGTCGAAATTCTCCAGGACGGCTTCGGTTTCCTGCGATCGGCGGACGCCTCCTACCTCGCCGGACCGGACGACATCTACGTCTCGCCCTCGCAGATCCGCCGCTTCAACCTGCGTACCGGCGACACCGTCAAGGGCAACATCCGCCCGCCCAAGGAATCCGAACGCTACTTTGCTCTTCTCAAAGTCGACGAGATCAATTTCCAGAATCCGGACGAAGCCAAGAACAAGGTCCTGTTCGAAAACCTGACGCCACTGCATCCGCAGGAACGGCTCAAGCTCGAACGCGACAACGCCTCGACCGAAAACTTGACGGCGCGCGTGATCGACCTGATCTCGCCGATCGGCAAGGGCCAGCGCGGCCTGCTGGTGTCGCCGCCCAAGGCCGGCAAAACCGTGATGCTGCAGAACATCGCGCACGCCATCACCGCCAATCACCCCGAGGTCTACCTCATCGTGCTGCTGATCGACGAGCGCCCGGAGGAAGTAACCGAGATGCAGCGGTCGGTGCGCGGCGAGGTCATCAGCTCCACCTTCGACGAACCGGCCAGCCGCCACGTGCAGGTGGCCGAAATGGTGATCGAAAAGGCCAAGCGCCTGGTCGAGCACAAGAAGGACGTGGTGATCCTGCTCGACTCGATCACCCGCCTGGCACGTGCTTATAACACGGTGGTTCCGGCATCGGGCAAGGTGCTCACCGGCGGTGTGGACGCGAATGCTCTGCAACGGCCCAAGAGATTTTTCGGGGCCGCGCGCAACATCGAGGAAGGCGGCTCGCTCACGATCATCGCCACCGCGCTGATCGACACCGGCTCCAAGATGGACGACGTGATTTATGAGGAATTCAAAGGCACCGGCAACATGGAAATCCATCTCGACCGGCGCCTGGCAGAAAAGCGCTCCTATCCCTCGATCAACATCAACCGTTCCGGCACCCGCCGCGAGGAATTGCTGCTGGCCCCTGATGAGCTGCAGAAGATCTGGATCCTGCGCAAACTGCTACACCAGATGGACGAGCTCGAGGCCTCGGAATTCCTGCTGGAGAAACTGCGGGGCACCAAGAACAACGGGGAGTTCTTCGACTCCATGAAGCGCTAGCCAATAAGTCATGGCGCTGCGGTTCGCCCTCATCCATCCCCGCGGCTAAACATAGGGGCCATCTTGCATTAGCCCTTTGATTCCCCGTACAATGCGCCCCCTTCGTCGCATGCCTGTCGTAAATGGGCACAAAATCTCGTGAGATCAATGACATGAAAGAAGGCATCCATCCCGCCTATCAGGAAATCAAGGTCGCTTGCAGCTGCGGCAATCAGTTCACGACCCGCTCCACCTTGGGGCATGACCTGCACGTGGAAGTCTGCTCCGTGTGCCATCCGTTCTACACCGGGAAGCAGAAACTGGTTGACACCGGCGGGCGAGTCGAGAAATTCCGTCAGAAGTACGGCATGAAAAAATAGGTCGTGATCACGGCGGGACCCCAAAAGGCGCTCTACACGGGCGCCTTTTTGCTTTCTTGGTGGCGTAACCTGTGCATCCCAGCGCCACATCAGCTTCCTTGGCTCCATAAACGCTACATCCCTTTCGTACTGCTTTTTTTATCGCTGTTCACCGCTGCCGCGACCGCAACGGGGGCCGAAACTGCCGAGGTAAGACATGTGCTCGACGGCGACACCGTCATCCTGCGCAATGGCCAACACGTGCGTCTCATCGGCATCAACGCCCCCGAGCTCGGCAAGGACGGCGCGCCGGACCAGCCGCTGGCGGCCCAAGCGCGCGACCGGCTGGCGCAACTGTTGCGGGGCCAGCGCGTCAAGCTCGTGTTCGAGCGCGAGCGCCAGGATCATTACGGCCGGCAGCTCGCGCACCTATTATTGTCGGACGGAACGAATGTGGAACCAATCCTGTTGCGTGAAGGTCTGGCCTGGGCCGTGGCGATCCCGCCGAACATCGGTCAACTGCCGGAATGTCTCGCGGCGGAAAACGAAGCACACCGCGCGGGACGCGGTGTCTGGGGCGAGCCCGCCTATGCGCCGACGCCGGCGGAACGGCTCACGCCGAACGACACCGGCTTTCGTTTCATTGAAGGCAGGGTGCTGCGACGCAGCCAGCGACATAACGTGATTTACCTCGATCTCACCCCGCGCGTGGCGCTACTGATACCAGTCGAAGACTGGAGGAAATATTTCCAAGGTGATTCCCGATCCTTCGTGGGCCGGAAGGTAGTGGCGCGCGGCTGGCTCACGCCGTACAAGGACGGACGGCTGCACCTCCGTGTGCCGCATCCGGCCATGCTAACATGGATCGAATAATCGCCCGTCAGTCGATGCCCTGAACTTTGCAGAGACTCATGGTCCAGTTTGCGGCAGCGGTCGCACTGACCGGCTGCGAGACCAACGAAAAAAGGACGTCAAGATCATCCGATAAGGCGGACACTCCACAATGACCAAAGATCTGAAACAGGCGGCCCTTGATTACCACGCGCTGCCCGCGCCCGGCAAAATCGCCGTGGTGCCGACCAAGCCGTGCGAGACGCAACAGGACCTGTCGCTAGCCTATTCGCCGGGCGTGGCCGAGCCGGTGCGTGAAATCGCCAAGGACCTCGAGGCCGCCTACCGCTACACCAACAAGGGCAACCTGGTGGCGGTCATCAGCAACGGCAGCGCCATCCTGGGCCTGGGCAACCGCGGGGCGCTCGCCAGCAAACCGGTGCTCGAGGGCAAGGCGGTGCTGTTCAAACGCTTCGCCAACATCGACGTCTTCGACATCGAAGTCGAGGCCCCGGACCGCGACGCCTTCATCGACACCGTGGCCCACATCGCGCCGACTTTCGGCGGTATCAACCTCGAGGACATCGCCGCGCCCGAATGCTTCGCGATCGAGGAGATACTACGCGCGCGCCTCGACATTCCGGTGTTCCACGACGACCAGCATGGCACCGCCGTAATCATCTGCGCCGGCCTGCTGAACGCGCTCGAACTGCAGGGCAAGAAATTGCCCGGGGCGCGCATCGTTCTGCTCGGCGCGGGCGCGGCCGGGCTCGCCACGATCCAGCTGCTGATCGCCCTCGGTGGCAAGCGCGACCATATATTGCTGCTCGACAGCAAGGGCGTGGTCCACCCCGGGCGCCCCGACCTCAACATCTACAAGCGCCGCTACGCCCAGGTCACGGACAAGCGCACGCTTACCGACGCCATGCAGGGCGCGGACGTGTTCATCGGCGTGTCGGCTGCGAACGTGGTGGCGCCGGAAATGGTGAAGTCCATGGCGCCCAGACCGATCGTGTTCGCGCTCGCCAATCCGGATCCGGAAATCCGCCCCGAGCTCGCGCGCGCCGCGCGTTCCGACCTGATCATGGCCACCGGCCGCTCGGACTACCCGAACCAGGTCAACAACGTGCTCGGCTTTCCCTATATCTTCCGCGGCGCGCTCGACGTGCACGCCAGCTCGGTATCGCGCGCCATGCTGATCGGCGCGGTGCGCGCCCTGGCGAAACTGACGCACGAGCCGGTGCCTCCCGAAACATTGCGCGCGTACAGCCTCACGCAGCTCACGTTCGGTCCGGAATACATCATCCCCAAACCGCTCGACCCGCGTCTGATTCACGTCGTGCCGCCGGCGGTCGCGCGCGCGGCGATCGACTCCGGGGTGGCGCGCGCCGGTTACCCGGGGCATTACCCGAAACCGCCGACATAGCGGAATGCCGCCTCGGCCGGAACCGTCTCCTGCTCGGCTATACTGATCGCACAACCGCAAAGGGACAGGCCATGAAAAAAGTCACCATCGTCGGCGCCGGACGCGTGGGCGAATCGACCGCGCACAATCTCGCCAAGCACGAGACCTGCCGAGAGATCATGCTGATCGACGTGAAGGAGGGTGTGCCGCAGGGCACGGCGCTCGATATCCAGGAATCGGCGCCGATCTACGATTTCGATACCAAGCTCGCAGGCTCGAACGAGCTCAAGGACATGGCTGGCTCGGACATGGTGGTCATCACCGCCGGCGTACCCCGCAAGCCGGGGATGTCGCGCATCGACGTTCTGGAAACCAACCTCGCAGTGCTCTACGGCATCGTGGACGCGGTGCTTCAGCACGCGCCCCAGGCCATGTTGCTGATCGTCTCCAACCCCGTGGATGTGCTCACCTACGCCGCGTGGAAGCGCTCGAGCTTCGAGCGCAGCCATGTCTTCGGCATGGCCGGCGTCCTCGATTCCGCGCGCATGGCCAGCTTCGTCGCCATGGAGACCGGCTTTTCGGTCAAGGACGTCAGCGCCATGGTGCTCGGCGGCCACGGGGATTCCATGGTGCCGATGACCCGCTTTACCACCATCAACGGCATCCCCATCGAGCATTTTTTGTCGCCGGGAAAAATCGAAAAAATCGTCAAACGCACGCGCGAGGGCGGCGCCGAGATTCTCAGCCTGCGCAAGACCGCCAGCGCCTACGACGCCCCGGCGGCCGCGATCGCCGCCATGATCGACGCCATCAGCCGCAACCGCCGACATATCCTGCCCGCGGTCGCCGTGCTCGACGGCGAATACGGGCTCACCGATATCTGCATGGGCGTGCCCTGCGTCTTCGGGGAGCACGGCGTGGAGCGCGTGATCGAGCTGCCCCTGACGACTCAGGAGGCGGCCGAGTTCCGCAAGTCGGCCGAGAGCGTGCGCGGCGATCTGGCGAAGCTAAAAAAATAAATGACACCGCCAAGACGCCCGGGACGCCAGAAAAAGCCAATAAGTAAATCAGCACCCGGAACGACAGCGGAAGTTCTGCGCCCGGTTGAGCGCCGTTTCCGGCGGGCGAAACTACAGTTCGGCCACGGCACCGACAACGCCCGCGACGAGGCCGCCTGGCTCGTGGGTCACGTGCTGCGGACGACGCCGTCCCGACTCGCGTCGCGGCTGGACCGGCCGGTGACGGAAACGCAGGCGAAAAAAATTGAACGGCTCGCCGCGGAACGCATCCGCACGCGCAAACCGCTCGCTTACCTGTTGCGCGAGGCTTGGTTTGCCGGGCTCAAGTTCTTCGTCGACGAGCGCGTGATCGTACCGCGTTCGCTCACCGGCGAATTCATCCGGGAGCACTTTCAGCCGTGGATCGACGTCAAACGCGTACGGCGGATTTTGGATCTCTGCACCGGAAGCGGCTGCATGGCCATCGCCTGTGCCCGGGCTTTTCCCCGGGCACAGGTGGACGCCGCGGATATCTCAGACGACGCGCTCGCGGTGGCGCGCCTCAATGTGGAAAAACACGGACTGCGGAAGCGGGTGCGGTTGGTCCGTTCCGACCTGTTCGGTGCCTTCAAGGGCAAACGCTACGATCTGATCGTAACCAATCCACCCTACGTCGGACGCGTCGAAATGAAAACCCTGCCGCCGGAGTATCGCCATGAGCCGAGGCTGGCGTTGGCCTCAGGCAAACATGGCCTGGACGCCATCACCCGCATACTGGCGCAAGCGCCGCAACACCTCACCCCGGGCGGCATTCTGGTGGCCGAAGTCGGCAACCGTGCCGCGACGTTGCAGCGAAATTTTCCGTCGGTGCCGTTCGTGTGGTTGACCACGACATTCGGTGACGAAAGTGTATTCCTGATCACCGCGGAAGAACTCGCCCGGCACCGCCGGGCGTTCATGACATCGAGTTAGCGCCCGGTGCCCGAGTCGAACGGACAACTCCCTTCCGCGCCCAAGGGCCCCTCCTTGTCGTGGCGAAGCTATTTCGAAGGGAGGACGGCGGCTGCCACGGGAGGCAGCGCACTTTGAGGCGCGCCGGCTGCCACTTCAGAAAGAGCTATCGCCTCAGGTCCAACGGCTAGCCGCCGTTTTTCTTTCCCGGACAGCATGGCTCCATGGTCGCGTACATGGCCTCAGTCTGGCGCGCGAAGCGCTTCTCGATTTCATAGCGCTTAAGCTTGAGCGTGGGCGTGAGCAGGCCATTTTCGATGGTCCAGGGCTCGGCCACCCGCGCAATATGGCAGATTCGCGCGTATCCCGGAAAATCGTACAGCCGGGCGTTGGCGCGGGCGCACAGTTCGGACTCGTTCTCGAGCCGGCTCACCGCCAGCAGCCCGAGCTTGGGGCGACCTTCGCCCACCAGCATGACCTGCTCGAAGACGCTGTCGCGCAGGATCGCCTGTTCGACGTCGGCGGGCGGAATCTTCTCGCCGTTCGACAGGACGATGATGTCCTTCACGCGCCCGGTGATGTACAGGCGCCCGCCGCGGATCGCGGCCAGATCGCCGGTATGCAGCCAGCCGTCGCGGTCGATCACGGCGGCGGTGGCGACGGGATTGTTCCAGTAGCCGAGCATGATGTTCGGTCCGCGCGCGAGCAGCTCGCCACTGTCGTCGCAACGCAGCTCGACACCCTCGAGTGCGCGGCCGATGGAGGTCGGGTCGTTGTCATGCATGCGGTTGGCCGCCAGGACCGGCGCGGTTTCGGTGAGGCCGTAGCCCTGGATGATGGGCAGGCCGAGGCCGACGAATACGCGTGCGAGGTGCGGCGCGAAGGCCGCGCCCCCGACGATGATCAATCGAAGGCGCCCGCCGAGGCGGCGTTGCAACTTGCGCGCAACCAGGAGCTTGAACGGCGGCCACAGCCACCGGTCGCGCACCGTGGCTTCGCCCCGGAAACGCCGCCACCCGGTTTCGACGGCGGCCTCGAACAGCCGGCGCTTCGCGGAGCCGGCCGGCATAGTCTCCTGCATCTTGGAGTGGATACGTTCGAAGATACGCGGCACACAAATGAGAACCGACGGCTGCTGCTCGCGCATGTCATCGGCCAGCAAGCTGATGGAACGCGCATACACGGTCTCCGCCCCGGCCCAGATCGCCGAATAGTAGCCGCAGGTGCGCTCGAACATGTGTGACAGCGGCAGGAACGAAAGAAAACGGTCGAAGGTGTACGCTGGTATGGCGTGCATTGAAGCGAGCGTATTGCTCAAAATGTTGCCGTGCGACAGCATCACGCCCTTGGGCCGGCCGGTGGTGCCGGAGGTGTAAACGATGGTGGCAAGATCGCCGGGCGCTGCCGTGGCGCGCGCCGGCGCTGGTGCGCTCGGCGGCAACCATTGATCGAGCGCCACTAATTTGGCGTCCGCCATCGCGCTCGCGTTCAGACAGACTACGCGCTCGACGGTCTGTACGCGCTCGCACAGCGCCGACCAGAGCTTGTTGTCTTCCACGAAAAGCAAACGCACCCCGGCGTCATTGAGCGACCAAGCCATGTTGTCCGGGCGGTCGTCGAAATACAAAGGCACGGTCACGAGACCGAGCGCGAGTGCCGCCTGATCGAACAGTACCCATTCGATCCGATTGTGCAGGCACAACGCCACGCGATCGCCGGGCTTCATTCCTTCGCGTGCGAATGCCGCACACCAACGCCCCAGTTCGCGTCCGACCTCGGCCCAGGTCGTGTTCATCCAGCCGCGCCCGTCGAATTGGCGGTAGGCGGGGGCATCGGGCGTCTCGCGGATGCGATGCCACAGCAGGTCGGCGAGGTTGCGAAGGTCCTGCGTTTCCATACCTAGAGCGGCGGGCGCAGCCGGCGGGTGAGCAGTTCCGCCTGCGACCAGCCCGGGTCGGGCTGGAAGCGCGGGCCGTATTCCTGTGACAGGCGATAGAGGCTGTGGCTGATGCCGGTAATGCCCAGGCTTTCGACGTAACGCATCGGCCCGCCGAGGAAGGGCGCGAAACCGGTGCCGTAAACCATGCCCGCGTCCACGGCATCGGCATCGGCCACCACTCCTTCGCGTAGACAAGCCACGGCCTCGTTCAGCAACCGCAGCACCAAGCGCTCGGTGATCGGCACGTCGGCCGCGGTCTTGTCGGGCGGAGGCGTCTGGAGTCGGCCGCGAGTGTCGTATTGATAGAAGCCGCGACCGGATTTGCGGCCAAGCTGTTTCTGGCCCACCAACTGGCGCAGCCTCTCCGGCACTTCCAGGCGCAACGGCCCGGACAGCTCTTCCGCCACCGACAAGCAGATGTCGAGGCCCACGGTGTCGGCGAGTTCGATCGGCCCCATGGGCATGCCGAATTCGATCGCGGCCTGATCGATGGTGGCGAGGCTCACGCCCTCCTCCACCAGTTTCACCGCCTCGAGCAGGTAAGGCATGAGAATTCTATTGACCAGAAATCCGGGGCTGCTCTGGACGTCGAGCGGCAGTCGATCGAGGGCGCCGGCGAAGGCGCGCGCGCGTTCGAGCGCAATCTCGGCGCTGTCACGGCCGCGCACGATCTCGATGAGCTGCATCTTCGCCACCGGATTGAAGAAGTGCAGGCCGACCAGGCGCGTCGGGTCCTTCAGCGCCTGCCCGATGACTTCCAGCGGTATGCTCGAGGTGTTGCTGGCCAGCAGCGCCTGCGGTCGCACTTTCTGCTCGACCAGGCGGAACAACTCCTGCTTGGGTTCGGCCTTTTCCACGATCGCCTCGATCACAAGATCGGCGCGTTTCAGACCATGCCCGGCAAGATCCGGCATCAGGCGGTCCATCGCTTCCTGCACTGCGCGCGAATCCTTGAGTTTCTGGCGGAAGAAGTCGTGCGCCTTTTTCATCGCGCGCGCCAGGATCTCGGGATGCTGGTCCTGCAAGCTCACGCGAAACCCCCGGCTCGCGGCCCAGATGGCGATGTCCGCGCCCATCACGCCTGCGCCGATCACGTGCACCTGCTCGATCTGGTGCGGGTGCGCGCGGCCGTGCCGCTTGAGCTCCTCACCCAGCAGGAATACGTGCACCAGGCTGCGGCTGGTGCGCGAAACCAGCAGCTCGCCGAGCGAGTCGGCCTCCTGTTCCTCGCCGGCACGGTTACGCCACAGCTCGAGCATGCGCCACGGCGCCGGATAGTGATCCGGATGCGCTTTGCGGCGCACACGCCGCGCCATCAGTTTCACCATCCACGGGCGCAGCGGTTTCCACCCCGGCAGGCGCCGAATCCACGGCGCCCGGCTCCGCGGCGGGTGCCGTTTCAGCAGCGCCTCGGCCGCGTTCAGCAGGTGTCGCTCCGGCACCGTCTCGTCTACCAGCCCCAGACGCCGCGCTTCGCGCGCCGAAGTCGTGCGCCCAGTGAGCATCAAGTCGAGCGCGGGCAGATCGCCCACGAGCGGCGGTAGCCGCACCGTGCCGGCGAAACCGGGATGAATGCCGAGGCGCACTTCCGGCAGACCCAGGCGCGTCGCGGGGTCCTCGCGCGCCACGCGGTAGGTGCAGGCAAGCGCGAGCTCCAGACCGCCCCCGAGACAGAAGCCATGTATCACCGCTACCGACGGAAACGGCAGGCCGGCCAGACGCGCGAACACCTTTTGGCCGGCACGGGCGAGCTGCGTGGCGCGCTCCGAGTCGGCGATCTTCTCGAACTCACGCACGTCGGCCCCGGCAATGAAACCGGAGGCCTTGGCCGACCGGATAATCACCCCGGTCAGAGGTTTGCGTTCGATCTCCCCGAGCCGCTGATCGAATTCATCCAACACTTCCTGCGACAGGACATTGGCCGACTGTCCGGTCACGTCCAGCGTCAACACGGCGGATTCGCCACGGTAATCCAGGTGCCAGTGCTGACTCATGCCGCCGCTCCTTGCTCGACCTCGAGCAGCATGGCACCACCCTGGCCGCCGCCGATGCACAGCGTCGCAATTCCCAGGCCGCCGCCCTTTTGCCGCAGCGCGTGCAACAGGTGCAACACGAGGCGCGCGCCGCTCGCGCCCACCGGATGGCCGTTGGAGATCGCCCCGCCCTCGGGATTGAGCCGCTCCGGGTCCATGGCGCCGAGCGGGTTGTCGAGGCCGAGCTCGTCGCGCGAATACTGGGTGCTGTCCCATGCCGCCTGGCACGCCAGTACCTGCGCCGCAAAGGCTTCATTCAATTCCATCTGCCGCAGGTCGCGCATCTTGAGCTGCTGGCGCACCAGCAGTTTGGCGACGGCGTGCACCGGCCCGAGCCCCATCTGACCCGGATCGACCCCGGCCCATTCGTGGTCGAGCCATTCGCCCAGCACCGGCAATTCGTAACGTCGCACCGCCTCATCGGCTGCCAGCAGCAACATGCCGGCGCCGTCGGTGATCTGCGAGCTGTTGCCGGAAGTGACACCGCCGTATTTCCGGTCGAACACCGGTCGCAGCTGCGCCAGTTGCTCCAGATCGGTGTCGCGCCGCAAGCCGGTGTCTTCGTCGTAGAAATGGCCGTCCGGCCCGTAGAGCGTCTCGATTTCGGCGCGCAGGTGGCCGGCGTCGAACGCGGCCGCGAGCCGGCGATGACTTTGCAATGCGTAGACGTCCTGGGCTTCGCGCGAGATGCCGAAACGGTGCGCCAGTATCTCGGCGGTCTGCCCCATGGACAGATTCACCAGTGGATCGGTCAACCCCAGCAGCAGCGCGTAAACCGGCTTGAGCAAGGCGGGGCGGAAATGCGCCAGCGCCCGCGCGCGATCGAGCGGATTGCGCGCGCGCATCAGCCGGCCGAGCCAGCGGCTCATGGCCGCGTTCCACTGGATCGGCGCGTGGCTCATGGCCTCGGTACCGCCCGCCAGCACCAGCTGTGCGCGCCCGAGCCCGATGCGTTCGGCCGCGGTCGCGATCGCCTGCAGGCCCGAGGCGCAGTTACGCTGCACCGTGAACGCCGGCATGCGCTTGCCGCAGCCGAGGCGCAGCGCAATCAGGCGCGCGACGTTGGTCTCGTTGGCTGCCGGGATGACGCAGCCGACGATCACCTCGTCGAGTGCGCTCGCCGCAAACGGCTGGCGCGCCAGCACCGGTCGACCGGCCGCGACCGCCAGGTCGGCAGCGCTGAACGGACCGGGCTCGCTGCGCGCTTTCAGAAACGGCGTGCGCGCCCCGTCGACAATGTAAATCCGGTTTTTCATGAATTCCTTCTTTTCGTCCCGATCAATGGTATTCCACTCACGCGGTATTCAGAACCGGTCTGCGGGAAAGTCATCCACCGCGATGACCGCGCGGCGCGCGGCATACGCGGCGCGCACCAGTTTCGCCTCCTGTTCGTTCAGCACCCCTTGCGTCACCGCCGCCCGGACTTGGGCCGCGTGATCGCCGTGCAGCAATGGCTGGGTCTCGACGAACTTGATCAGTTTGCGCTCGTGCGGCTCGGCCGCCAGCACCTTGGGCAACGCGTCTTCCAGCCGCCCGGTGGTATCGGCGGCGCTGTGCGAGACGTACATACCGCGCGTCAGACGGTCCCGCACGGCCGACGGTTCCAGCAGCCGCGTGGCGCAGTCGTGGCCCATGGCGTCGCCGGGCACGTGGTGGCGCCGCCCGGCCGGAAACACCACCCCGCCCAGGAGCCAGACCAGGAAGCGGTTGGGGAAATTCTTCAAAATCACCACCAGCGTCTTCTCGACCTCGTGCAGGCAATAATCGCCGGCCCAGCGCAGCAATGCGACGTCTTCAGCGGGGCGGCCCTCGTCCTCGAAACGCTTGATCACAGCCGAGGCGAGGTACAGGAATCCGAGGGCGTCGGCGAAACGCCCGGAGATTTTTTCCTTGCGCTTGAGCGCGCCGCCGAGGGTGAGCATGGCGACGTCGGAGATGAAGGCAAACGCCGCCGACAGGCGGGTCAGCTTTTGCACGTAGCGGCGCGCGGGTCCGTCCACCGGTGAACGCGCGAGACGGGCACCCGTGAGACTGAGCCAGAAGGCGCGCGCGGCGTTGCTGAGGGTGAACCGCACGTGGCTAAAAATCGCGGCGTCGAAATTTTTCAGGGCACGGTTTGCGTCGTCGTCCGCCACCGTCTGCATCTCTTTCAGCACGTAGGGATGGCAGCGCACCGCGCCCTGCCCGTAGACAATGAGCGCGCGCGTCAGCAAGTTGGCGCCCTCGACCGTGATGCTGATCGGCAGCGCCTGATACGCGCGGCCCATAAAGTTGCGCGGGCCGAGGCAGATGCCGGCGCCGCCCTGGATGTCCATGGCGTCGTTGACCACGCGGCGCATGTGCTCGGTTAGCTGATATTTTACAATCGCCGAGGCCACCGAAGGTTTCTCGCCCAGGTCCACCGCGCGCGCGGTGAGGGTGCGCGCCGCATCCATCATATAGGTGTAACCGGCGATGCGCGCCAGTGCCTCTTCCACCGCCTCGAACTTGCCGATCGGCAGCTTGAACTGCTGGCGGATGCGCGCGTACGCGCCGGTGGCGCGGCAGGCAAGCTTGCCGGCGCCGCAGGACAGCGCCGGCAGCGAGATCGAACGGCCGGCGGCGAGGCATTCCATTAACATGCGCCAGCCTTGCCCCACGCGTTCGCGCCCGCCGATCACCCAGTCGAGCGGGATGAATACGTTCTCGCCCCAGTTGGGGCCGTTCTGGAACGCGATGTCGAGCGGGTTGTGGCGTGTGCCGATTTTCATCCCGGGCGTGTCGGTGGGAATGAGCGCGAGCGTGATGCCGAGGTCCTCGTCCTGGCCCAGCAGATGCTCCGGGTCGAACAGGCGGAACGCCAGCCCTAGCACCGTCGCCACCGGCCCGAGCGTAATGTAGCGCTTCTCCCAATTGAGACGGATACCGAGCACGTCTTCTCGGCCTTGGAATTCGGCGCGACACACGACACCGCGATCGGGCATGGCGCCGGCGTCGGAACCGGCCTCCGGGCTGGTGAGGGCGAAACACGGGACATCCTGGCCGCGCGCCAAGCGCGGCAGATAGTGATCCTTCTGCGCCTCGGTGCCGTAGTGCAGGAGGAGCTCCGCCGGCCCGAGTGAATTCGGCACCATCACCGTGACTGCCGCGCTGATGGAACGACTCGCGATCTTCACCACCACCGCCGAGTGCGCCTGCGCGGAGAATTCGAGGCCGCCGTATTTCTTCGGAATGATCATCCCGAAGAAACCTCTCTCCTTAATGAACCGCCACACCTCCGGCGGCAGGTCGCGCAGCTCGTGCGTGATGCGCCAGTCGTCAAGCATGGCACAGAGCTCCTCGACCGGTCCGTCGAGGAAGGCCTGCTCCTCCGCCGACAGCTTGGGTGCCGGCAGTTCGAAAAGTTTTTTCCAGCGCGGACGGCCGCCGAACAGTTCCGCCTCCCACCACACGGTGCCGGCCTCGAGCGCTTCGCGCTCGGTGTCGGACATGCGCGGCACGATCCGGCGGAACAGCTGCAGCAGCGGCGCGCTGATCCAGACTCGACGCAAGGGGGTAACGGCAAGTGGAAGGACGAGTAGCAGGAACAGCACCCAAGCTGTGAGCCGCAGCGGTGTGGACGGGTGCGTCAGCTGTTCCCACAGACCGATGCCCGCGGCCAGGGCCGCGGCCCAGAGCAGTCCCGGCGCGCGCATGGCGGCCAGTACCCAGACCGTCGCCACGACGGCCAAAATCCAAAGGGTGGCGTTCATCATGTCCCTGCTTGCCGCGTCCTGTTGTTATTGATGGAGCCGAGCGATGCCTTCCAAATTGTAGCCCATGAGGGTCCTTGCCCTGGCCGCCGCGGCGTGCCGAAAATACGCGGGAATTAAAGATATCGCGTCAGATCTCGATCATCTCGAAATCGGACTTGGACGCGCCGCAGTCGGGACACTTCCAGTTCTCCGGTACCTGTTCCCACGGCGTGCCGGGCGGGATGCCGTCTTCGGGTCGACCTTTCTCTTCTTCGTAGACAAAACCGCAGATCACACACATGTACGCCTTCATTCAGTTCCCCGCCATTGGCAAAACAGAAACCGCGTATCATCGCATTTTCAGTTTCGTGGTGAAACCGTGGACACGGGGGTAGAATTCCGGCGATGTCGGAGCAAATCGCGGTGGTGTTGTGCAACCTCGGCGGACCGGATTCCCTCGAATCGGTGCGCCCCTTCCTGTTCAATCTTTTTTCCGATCCGGATATTTTCCGTCTCCCGCTCGGCTTCCTCACCCAGCGGCCGTTCGCCGCGCTGATCGCGCGGCGGCGCGCGCCCGAGGCGGCCAAGGGTTACGCCGCCATTGGCGGCAAGTCGCCAATCCTCGAATTCACCCGCGCGCAGGCCGAGGCGCTCGCGCCCGGCCTCGGTGACGGCTTCGACGTGCACGTGTGCATGCGCTACTGGCATCCGCTCACCGGCGAAGTTGTCGCCATGCTCAAGAGCAAAAACTACAGCCGGGTGATCCTGTTGCCGCTGTATCCGCAGTATTCCATCACCACCAGCGGCAGTTCCTACAACGAATTCATGCGCCAGTGCGAACGTCAGCATTACCGCCCGGCGGTTACGCTGGTGCGGCAATGGTACGATCAACCCGATTACCAGGGCGCGATCGTGGAAATGGTGCGCGCCGAGGCGCAAAAATTTCCCGACCCCGACCCCAAGCACATCGAGCTGCTGTTCTCGGCCCACGGGCTGCCACGCAAGATTGTGGACCAGGGCGATCCCTATGAACGCCAGATCCGCGCAACCTACGACGCATTGCGCGCCCACCTTGGCTGGCCGCACACGACGCTGTGCTACCAGAGCCGCGTCGGGCCGCTCGAATGGCTGCGGCCGTACACCGACGACGTGATACGGGAAAAGGCCGCAGCCGGGGTAAAACAGATGCTGGTGTACCCGATCGCGTTCGTGTCCGATCACGTCGAAACGCTGTTCGAGCTCGGCATAACTTACGCTGAGATCGCGCGCGCGCAGGGCATCGCGCACTATCGCGTGGTGCCGGCGCTCAACAGCCACCCGCGCTTCATCGAGGCGCTGAAATCGCTGGTGCTGAATGCGGTGTCCCGCCATGACTGAGGCGCCGCCTGTCGTCCTGGTGTTTGCCGGCACCGACCCCACCGGCGGCGCCGGCGTCACGGCCGACGTGCTCACGCTCGCCAGCCTCGGTTGTCACCCGGCGGTGGTGGTCACTGCGGTCACGGCGCAGGACACCACCGGCATCAAGCAGTTCACGTGCACCGAGACCGAACTCGTCATCGCCCAAGCACGCGCGGTGCTGGAAGACATGCCGGTGGCAGCTTTCAAGCTCGGTATGCTCGGCAGTGGCGAGATTGCCGCGGCGGTGGCCAGCATCGTCGAGGACTATCCCGACGTTCCGCTCATCGTCGATCCGGTGCAGAGCTCTGGGCGCGGCGATCCGCTAACCGACGACATGCTGGACGGGGCGTTGCGCAGCTTGATCATCCCGCAGGCGACGCTGATCACGCCCAACAGCATTGAGGCGCGCGTGCTCGCGCCCGATGCCGATACGCTCGACGCCTGCGCACAGGGGTTGATGTCGCTCGGTTGCGAATACGTGCTCATCACCGGCACGCACGAGAACTCGCCGCGGGTGATCCACCGGCTGTACAGCAACATGCGCCAGATCGAGACCTTCGAGTTCGAACGCCTGCCCGGCAGCTATCACGGCTCGGGCTGCACTCTGGCTTCGGCCTGCGCCGCCTCGCTCGCGCACGGTCTCGATCCCGTCAATGCAGTGGATGAGGCGCTGCACTACACTTGGGAAACCCTGAAACACGCCTACCGCGCCGGCATGGGCCAGCACCTGCCGAACCGGCTTTACTGGGCATGGGAGATGGATAAGCCCGAGACCGACGGCTAGACCGAATGAGCGACGTGTCGCGCGGCTTTTGCGTGTCCGTTAGCAGGCTCAGCAGGAAATCGTTGTCCGCTGGAACTGCGATTTGGTGAATGGCGTTCGCCGGCGCTTGGGTCCGTACAGCCATTGTTCTCTTCAGCCCTTTAAATTGATTATCTGCTTGTTTCATCGCTCCCGTTTTTGGCCGCTTCTGCCAGCAGAACCACCGTCGTCTCCGCCGTTATTTTATTGATCTCGAACTGCACCTCGCAGTACTCGCTCGCTGCGTTGAGGGGCGTGGGATCGTCGGCACAACTGCAGCCGGCGATAATTCCGGAGTAAAAAATTCCGGCTTTTGCGCGTATAAGTCCCGCCTCCTCGACAACGCTGATGATCATTATTTCGAATGTGTCATGCAGCGCATAACTGCCAGTCGATAATCCCTGCTGCAAGGGCAGCTGTTCGGCACTCACTCGTTCAACAATTTCCTTATTGAGTACGTCCTTGAAATCCGGGGTTCCCCAGGCATCTAATGCTTTGGTTAGTTGAAACATTGTACTTTCCTGAGGTTTTTGACGGTGTAATTGATGTTTATATGTGGCACGACCGAGATTGCATGAAGGGCGTCTCTGAACCATCCCATAACAATCTCCGCGGGCAAAAGATGGGGCAACTTTCAATAGTCGATTTCAGTTTTGCATCATAAGCTGGCATATTACGTCGCATGATCTGAGCGGTCAAAAAATGGTCAATAAATTGCGCCTCACGGGCCTGTATGCAATCGCCGACACCCACTATCTCGATGACGTGCGCATCGCAACCGCGGTGGCGGAAGCGATCGAAGGCGGCGCGCGTATTATTCAGTATCGAGACAAATCGCATGAAGTGGCGGCACGCCTCGCGCAGGCAAGAATACTTGCCGTACTTTGCCGAAAACATGGCGTGTTGTTCATCGTCAATGACGACGTCGAACTCGCCAAACAAGCCGGGGCCGACGGGGTACACCTGGGGCAGGAGGACGCTACGGTGGCAGGCGCCCGCGCGCAATTGGGGCCGCGGGCCATCATCGGCGTGTCCTGCTACAACGAATTGCAGCGCGCGATCAATGCGGAGGCAGCCGGCGCCGATTATGTCGCGTTCGGCCGGTTCTTTCCCTCACGCACCAAACCCAAGGCGGTGCAGGCCAGTCTGGCGCTGCTGCGAGAGGCGCGTAAAAAACTCCACGTGCCCATCGTTGCCATCGGCGGCATTTCCCCGGAAAATGGCGCCGCGCTGATCGCCGCCGGCGCCGATGCCTTGGCCGTCATCGAAGGCGTGTTCGGCCAAGCCCATGTGCGTGCGGCAGCGGAATCCTACGCGCGAATGTTTGATTAACACGTACGGCGAGTCCGTCGGCGTGACGCACGCCGAGGCCCCGGTAACGATGTGCTGACGGCGCGTGCGCACTCGCCCTACGTTAAACTTTTTAATTTGGAACACTTATGACTGTCTCGACCGACCTCTTCAAGCGTGCGCAGCTGCATATCCCCGGCGGCGTCAATTCCCCGGTGCGCGCGTTCAAGGGCGTGGGCGGTGATCCGGTATTCTTCGCGCGCGGCCGCGGTGCATATCTGTGGGACGAGGACGGTATTCAATACATCGACTACGTCGGCTCCTGGGGTCCGATGATTTTGGGGCACGCCCATCCCACGGTGCTCGCGGCAGTGAAGGAAACCGCTCAACAGGGGCTGGGTTTCGGCGCGCCCATGCGTATCGAGATCGAGATGGCCGAGCTTATCTGCCGTCTCGTGCCCTCGATCGAAAAAGTGCGCATGGTCAGCTCCGGCACCGAGGCCACCATGAGCGCCATCCGCCTGGCACGCGGGTACACCGGTCGCGACGCCATCGTCAAATTCGAAGGCTGCTACCACGGTCACGCCGACTCGCTGCTGGTCAAGGCCGGGTCCGGCGCGCTGACACTCGGCGTGCCGACTTCCCCAGGCGTGCCGGCGGACCTCGCGACACACACGCTCACGCTCGAATACAACAATACCGCGCAAGTACGCGAGGTGTTCGGCAGACTCGGGAAGGACATCGCCAGCGTGATCGTCGAACCGGTTGCGGGCAACATGAATTGCGTGCCGCCGGTGCCGGGCTTTCTCGAGACGCTGCGCGAGCAATGCACGCAACACGGCGCGGTGCTGATTTTCGACGAGGTGATGACCGGTTTTCGCGTGAGTCTGGGCGGCGCCCAGGCTCACTATCGCATCAAACCTGACCTTACCACCTTGGGCAAGGTCATCGGCGGCGGACTGCCGGTCGGAGCATTCGGCGGACGCGCCGATATCATGGCGCGGCTCGCACCGGAAGGACCGGTGTATCAGGCCGGGACGCTGTCGGGTAATCCGGTGGCGCTCGCGGCCGGGTTGGCAACGCTCAAGGAGATCTCAAAACCTGGCTTCTTCGAGGCACTCACGTCGAAGACAGCGAGACTGGCACAGGGATTCGCTGGACGCGCCAAACGCGCCGGCGTGCCGCTCACCGCGCAGGCCGTGGGCGGAATGTTCGGAATTTTCTTTACGGAAGAATCCGCGGTGACACGTTTCGCGCAAGTAATGGCCTGCGACGTCGAGCGCTTCAAGAAGTTCTTTCACGGAATGCTGCGGGACGGCGTGTATCTCGCGCCCTCGGCGTTCGAGGCCGGATTCGTTTCGGCGGCGCATGCCGACGCTGACATCGATGCGACCTTGGACAAGGCGGAAAAGGTGTTCGCGACGCTATAAAATAAAACGGGCCGGTGGTCCGGCCCGCGTGTGCACCCCGCACATCAATTCTTTTGTCAGCTGACCAATATGTTCTCGGAAGCAAACCGGACGGTGGCTACTTGCGGTCGGATCGCCTCGTCGCTGAGCGCGATGTCCACCCCGAGGATGGCGACCAGGTTATCGTGGTCGCGTACCCCCGGCAGCTCCTCGCGCAGGTACCCATAATGGGTTTCGTTCATGTACACGACGTTGGGACGGCTGCCGTGCATATGTTCGTAGTCATTCACCAAATTGACGATGTGGCTCAACATGGTCCGCTCCTTTCGCCCCTCTCGGGCCGCCTGGAATCCGGCTTACTAGCGCTGCCACGATTCCGTGTTTCTCGGTAACTGAAGGAGCAATACTCATGCCATCCGAGCGTGTTAGCTAAGGCATTGAAAATAAATGTAGTTTAAACAACAATCACTGCCCGGATTTCGTCACTTGAAGCTGAGAACAGCCTGCCGAAGGCCGGCAGTGCCGTGGCACGGCAGAACATCCGCTGTACCATGACCTTCAAGGGAAGCGGGAACGAAAAGAACCAGAGGGACGCTCAGTGCAAGCCGGCCATGTATTCCGAAACCGCCGTGATCTCCTGCTCCGACATGCGGAAGGCGATACGGGTCATGATGTCGCCATCGTTGCTGCGGGTGCCGGACTTAAATGCGAGCAGCTGTTTCTGGGTGTAGGCGGCGTTCTGTCCCGAGACTTTCGGAAAGCGCGGTGGGATGCCGTGACCAGAGGGGCCGTGGCAGCTCATGCAGGCAGAAACGCCGGTCTTGGCGTTGCCGCCGCGGTAGATCTTTTCCCCCTGCTTGGCGAGATCCGCGTTCTTGGCCGCGCCCGGTTTGGTAGGCAGACTGGCGAAATAGGCAGCCAGATTCTTGATGTCCGCGGCATTGAGCGGGGCCGCCATGCCCGTCATGATGGGGTCCCTGCGGGCGCCGGATTTGAAATCATTCAGCTGTTTGGCGATATAGCTGGCGTTCTGGCCCGCAAGTTTCGGCCACAGGGGATCGGCTCCGCCATTGCCGTCGGCGCCGTGACACCCGGCGCAGACCACCGCTTTGGCCTTGCCAGCGGCGATATTACCGTTTGCCGCGTAAACCGGTGTAACCAGAACCAGCCACAGACAGGCGGCCGTGACCCAAGACAGCATGCTTTTCATATACCCCCCGCGATGAAAACGTCTGAAACCCCGCTGATTCTTGTGCGCACGCCGGCAGCGGCGAAAATCAGGGCGGCCTTATATACCAAGACCCCGGCCCAGGGTCAATTTTTCAGGTCAAAATCGTGCTGATTTTCACCGTGGCCGCGTTGGAACTTCGGTCTGGACGGACCAAGGCGGAGCCGAACCATGCCCGAGGCCACGCAGTTTCCCTTTCGATGACCTCGTCGGGCGCTACCCGGGCCGTCCAGCCGGGCAATGCCGATGCGCCGTTTTCCGGAATAAAAAAAGCCCCGGAAACAAGGGGAGAGTGTCCGGGGCCTAACACGTCCCGAATGGCAATGCATTCGGGACCCCCGCTCAGGGAGGTGGAGCGGGGCAGGACGATATCCAATATCGTCCGCGGCGATTATAGACCGGAAGATATTTAAATAGTTCTACCGTTTCACTGGATGCGAACGGCTTTTATCGATGCTTCCCGCAAGTTTTGTGTGACAATCAATGTGCTTCGTCCCAATTGCGGCCCAAACCCACGTCCACAACCAGCGGCACGGCAAGCACGGCCACTTCGCTCATGGCGCGCCGGATTTGTTCGCGTGCGGCGTCCACTGAGCCATCTTCCACCTCGAACACGAGCTCGTCGTGGACCTGCATGATCATGCGGATATCCACGCCGGATCCCTGGATCCAGCGATCGACCGCCAGCATCGCGAGTTTGATGAGATCCGCGGCGGTGCCCTGCATCGGCGCGTTGATTGCGGCGCGCTCGGCGGCTTGGCGTCGCGTCATGTTAGCAGCGTTGATCTCCGGCGTGTGCAATCGTCGTCCAAATAGCGTTTCCACGTAACCCTGGCGGCGCGCCAACTCACGCGTGCGTTCCATGAACTCGCGCACGCCCGGATAGCGCGCGAAATAACGGTCGACATATTCCTGCGCCGCCACACGGTCGATACGCAATTGCCGCGCCAGCCCGAACGCCGACATGCCATAGATGAGCCCGAAATTGATCGCCTTGGCGGCACGGCGCATGTCATCGCTCACTAGGTCGGGAGCCACGCCGAAAACCTCCGCCGCGGTCGCGCGATGCACGTCCTGACCGACGGCGAATGCCTGGATCAATCCGGGATCACGCGAAAGGTGCGCCATGATGCGTAGCTCGATCTGCGAATAGTCGGCGGACATGATCTGGTAGCCGGGCGGTGCGACGAAGGCTTGGCGGATGCGCCGGCCCTCGGCCGTGCGCACCGGGATGTTCTGCAGATTTGGATCGCTCGAGGATAGTCGTCCGGTCGCCGCTACTGCCTGGTGATACGAGGTGTGCACGCGCCCGGTTTTGGGGTTGATCATCTCCGGCAACCTGTCGGTGTAGGTGGACATGAGTTTGCTCAGGCTGCGATGCTCGAGGATCAGCCGCGGCAGCGGATAGTCGAGGGCCAGTTCCTGCAGCACCTCTTCCGCCGTCGACGGCTGGCCGGTCGGCGTTTTCTTGAGCACCGGAAGTTTATGGTTGCCGTAGAGGATTTCCTGGATCTGCTTGGGCGAGCCCATGTTGAACGGCTGGCCGGCGACGCCGTGCGCCTCGCGCTCGATCTCGAACAGACGCTTGGCGAGTTCATTGCTCTGGGTCCGCAGCATAGTCACGTCGATGCGTACGCCATTGCGCTCCATGCGCGCGATCACCGGCACCAGCGGCATCTCGATCTCATCGAAGAGTTTCACCAGCGACGACACCTCGTTCAGCCGGGGCCACAGGTGCTGGTGCAGCCGAAAAGTCACGTCGGCGTCTTCGGCGGCGTAGGCCGTTGCCTGATCGAGCGCCACCTCGCTGAAATTGATCTGGTGCTTGCCCTTGCCCGCGACTTCCTCGTACTTTAGCGTTTTGTAACCGAGGTACTTGAGCGCAAGCGAATCCATGTCGTGGCGCGAGGCGGTCGAGTCGAGGACGTAGGACTCGAGCATGGTGTCGTAGCGCATGCCGGCGAGACGGATATCATGATTCGCCAACACGTTCAGATCATATTTGAAGTTCTGCCCGATCTTGGGCAACCGCGGGTCCTCCAGCAGCAGCTTTAATTTTTCCAGCGCCGCAGTGCGTTCGAGTTGCGCGGGGGCATCCGGATATACGTGCGCCAGCGGCACATATGCACCAGTGCCGACGCGATCGCTGAACGACACGCCCACGATCTCGGCCTGCTGGGCATCGAGGCTGGTGGTTTCGGTATCGAAGGCGAACAGTCCGGATTTTTCCAGGCGTGCGAGCCAGCGCTCCAGTGTCGCCATGTCACTGATCATTTCATAGGCGCCGTCCCGGTGCGAAGCCGCGGCCGCCGAGCTGGCCGCCGGATTCACGCCGCCCAGCTCGGCCAGCCAGGATTTGAACTCGAAGCGCGAGTACAGCTCGCGCAGCCGCGCGGCGTCCGGCGGTTGAAGTCGCAGGCTCTCGGGCGCGAGCTTCAGTTCGACGTCGCACTTGATCGTGGCGAGCTCGCGCGCCATCGGCAGGTGCGCCAGCGCGCCCTTGAGATTTTCGCCGGCCTTGCCGGGTATCTCGCCTGCGTGCTCGATTACCTCATCGAGCGATCCGTATTGCTGCAGCCACTTGGCCGCGGTCTTGGGACCGACACCGGGCACGCCGGGAATGTTGTCCGAGGTGTCGCCGACGAGCGCCAGATAATCGACAATGCGTTCCGGCGGCACATCGAACTTCTCAATCACCCTTTTGCGGTCGTAGGTTTTTTCCTTCATTGTGTCGACCAGGCGTATGTGCCCATCGACGAGCTGCGCCATGTCCTTGTCGCCGGTGGAAATGACGGTATCGCGGCCCTCGGCGGCGGCGCGGCGCGCCAAGGTGCCGATGACGTCGTCGGCCTCCACCCCTTCGATTTGAATCAGCGGCAATCCCATGGCGCGGATGATGGCGTGGATTGGTTCGATCTGCGTCGAGAGATCGTCCGGCATCGGCGGCCGGTTCGCCTTGTACTCGGGATAAATGTCGTCGCGGAAGGTCTTGCCCTTCGCATCGAACACCACCGCCATGTAATCGGGATCGTATTCCGACAACAACCGGCGCAACATGTTGACCACGCCGTACACCGCGCCGGTGTGCTCACCGTGCGAGTTCGACAGCGCCGGCATGGCGTGGAAAGCGCGATACAGATAGGACGAACCGTCCACCAGAACCAGCAGTTTCACCGGATTTTCACCAGCGGCGGCGTCCTTGGCGTTTTTTTTCTTGCGATTGGCGGTTTTGGGGCTCATGAGCGGCTGGCGGTTCCATCAGGAAGGCGGGCGTTGGTGTCTCGAACTGCGTATTGCGTCCGCGGCTCCTTAACCGGCATCTCCATGCGCCGCTTTTCAGGGCATCCGGGCATCACTTCTGTGCTAAAAGTCATATATGAACGACAGCAATCCCAATCACGGCATCCCCCCCCTGCAGAAACCGAAAAACGGGCCAGACTCCCAGTTCCGCGTCGAAGTTGCGCCCTCCGGCGTCATGTCACGCGAGTCGTGGAAGATTTTCCAGATCATGGCCGAGTTCGTCGCGGGCTTCGAACGGCTCGCCCAGATCCAGCCTTCAGTCAGCATTTTCGGATCCTCGCGCATCCAGCCCGGGCATCCCTATTATGCCCTGACTGAAGACATCGCGCGCAAACTTTCCGACGCCGGATTCGGCGTCGTCAGCGGCGGCGGCCCGGGTTTGATGGAAGCGGCCAACAAAGGCGCGTTTGCCGGCAAGTCTCCGAGCGTGGGCCTGAACATCCGCCTGCCGCACGAGCAGCACTCCAATCCTTACCAGAACGTCACGCTCACCTTCCAGCATTTCTTCGCGCGCAAGGTCATGTTCATCAAATACGCCAAGGCCTACGTGGTCATGCCCGGCGGCTTCGGCACCCTCGATGAGGTCATTGAGGCGCTGACGCTGATCCAGACCGGCAAGAGCACGCGCATGCCGATCATCCTGGTGCACGCGCCGTTCTGGGGCGGTCTGGTCGACTGGTTCAAGGACAAGCTTGTCGCCGAAGGCGTGATCGACAGATCCGATCTCGATCTTTTCACAGTGGTTAACAGCGCCGAGGAGGTATTGGACGTGATCTTCCGGTATTATGAGACCAGCGGATTCGAGCCTTCAGAAGCGGAACAAGAAATTAAACTCAATCTCTGATCCATACGAAAATGCGCACCCTGCTGATTTTTTTGGTCGCCGTCTTGATCGCGCCGGCAATTGCGGCCGACACCGATTCCAAGGATGCTGGCAGCAAGGCTCCGCCTCCCGCCGTCGTACCGGAACCACCGCCGCCCCCGGAAAATTACAACCCGCCGGCGGCGCCCGGGGCCCAGACTACCGAACAGCCGGAACCGGAGGTGACCATTACCACCAAAGGCACCGAGATTCACGAGGAGTATCGGCTAAACGGACGCCTCTATATGATCAAGGTCACGCCCGAGCACGGGAAACCGTATTACCTCATCGATCCTGACGGCAGCGGGCAATTCCGCCGCAGTGACTTCCAGCCGCATATCGCAATTCCCATGTGGGTGATCAAACGGTGGTGATCAAACACGCCTGATGCTGCTCCGTCGACCCGGGTCCGGAAATTTTTCAGGGACGTCTTTAATGGAGACGAAGGCATGAGCGACCCCCTATCGTCTTCGGAATTCCCGCACCATGGAAGTGGCGCGGTCGGTCAGGCCGGCGCCTGGATCGCCTGCGGCTGGCGGTTAATTCGGGAACACCAGTCGCTGTGGTTCGGCATGGCCGGTCTGTATCTCGCATTCGCGTTCGTGTTGAAAAACATCCCGTTCATGGGCGATTTGCTGATCATCCTGATCACTCCCATGTTGCTCGCTGGTGTCGTTTGGGGCCGGGCGCATCAGCATCGCGCCACCACACCGCCGGTCACCGGTCCCGCGCCACCGTGGTCGCAGGCCTGGCTGGTGCAGCCGGCACGCGAGCTGGGTCTCATCTTCAACCGCGAAGACAAGATTTTTCCCGCCGTATTGCTCGGCATCATCACGCTCGGCCTGAGCACGCTGGTGAGGATCGCTGGCGACTTGCTGGTCGGCGGCTCCATGGTTTCCGGATTGACAGCCACCCCTCTGGAGCTGCCGCAAATCACGACGGTGCTGGGGATGGTGGTGATAGCCGCGCTGTATCTGGCGTTGACGATGGGACTTTTTTACAGTGTTCCGCTGACCGTGCTGGGCAACCGTCATCCGCTGGCCGCGGTGGCGGAGAGCTTTTCCCTGTGCCGGCGCAACGCGTTGCCGCTGCTCACGCTCGCCGCCCCGTTTTTCGTTGTCTACCTCCTAATCGTGGCGGGGTTCGCCATTTTCCACAGGTGGGCATATTTGCTCATCGCGACCGCGGGTTTGACGGCGTTGCCACTGTTTGTCGCCACGGTTTATTGCAGCTACCTCGCGCTGCACCCGCTCCACCGTTCCGCCGAACACCCTTGATCGCCTCGCTTCGAGCGGCGGCCGGCCGCGCCTTGGGCTTATAATCCGGCTGATGCGAGTGCGGCTCTATCATGGCGAAGCGTTGGCAGCCTACGGATTCGGACAAGGACATCCCTTCGGTCAAGATCGCCAAGCGGCGTTCTGGCAGGAAGCCTTGCGACTCGGGCTCGACTGGCAAACACAGGCCGGCGTCCCGGTGTCCTGTACCCGTGACGATCTCGCATTGTTCCACACCAGCGATTACATCGACCGCGTGCAACGGCAGTCGGCGAGCGGCGAAGGCTACCTCGATTACGGGGACACGCCGGCGTTTGTTGGCGTGTACGAAGCGGCCGTGACCGTGGTCGGCTCGGTACTGGACGGGCTCGCGCACATTCTCGATGGTCGATGCCAGCGCGTGTTCGTGCCGATCGCGGGGCTGCACCACGCGCGTCGCGATTCCGCCGCGGGTTTTTGCGTGTTCAACGATATCGGCGTACTGATCGAAGCGCTGCGTCACCGCCACGGGCTGCGCCGCGTCGCCTATGTCGATATCGACGCGCATCACGGCGATGGCGTGTTCTACGCCTTCGAGGACGACCCCGACCTCATCTTCGCCGACATCCACGAGGACGGCCGCTATCTTTACCCCGGCACCGGCGCAGCTTCCGAAACCGGCACCGGCAAGGCCAAGGGCACCAAGCTCAATATCCCACTCGAACCCGGCGCGGATGATGTGGTGTTTCAGCGGGTATGGACACGGGTCGAAGAATTCGTGCGCGCCGGCCGCCCGGAATTCATCATTCTGCAGGCCGGCGCTGACAGCGTCGCCGGCGATCCCATCACCCACATGCAGTTTTCACCGGCCGCGCACGCACACGCGGCAGCCAGGTTATGCGTCCTCGCCGACGAATTCTGCCAGGGCCGGATCATCGGTCTCGGTGGCGGCGGTTACGATCGTCGAAACCTCGCGGCCGCGTGGACGCGCGTGGTGCAGGCCATGTTGGCGTGAACGAAGCGCGCGTCGTGGCCTGGAACCTGACATCTCCTCGCGCCTGGAATCCGCCTCGAATCCGCGGCACCAGATCATTCCCGCAATCTCCCGGTGAATTTGGGTCTTCGGCTGGTAATCGGCGCATGGCATCCTCAGCTCCATTGCCGGTACATCTCGGTAACCCTCTCCTCATGCGCGACGTCTCTGGATCGCCGTCGCCGGGGCGATTGATTTCGTCAGTACGCGCACAGGGCGCGCGGCGCTGTTGCAGGTCGCAACGATGATGCTGATATCGTCGATCAACGCTGTAATGCGTTTCTGGCTCGGCCTGTCTTCCAACGTCTGTTCGAGATCCAGTGGTATCTATTCGGCGCCGTGTTTCTCTTGGCCGCCGGTTACACCCTCAATCCACAACGGTCGCGTGCACATCGACGCGATACACGGCTGGCGCGCGCCGCATACGCAGGAATGGATCGACTTCCTCGGCACGGCGCTGTGTCCGCTCCAGCTCTCGCGGTCGCGGCGTAGCTGTCGTGGTCCCCGCTATCTGGCCACGATCCTGACTTAGCAGGTGCGGCGGAAATATCGGATACAGTTAACGGACCTTCCGGGCGACGACCAGATTGCGGCCGCCTTTTTTGGCGTCGTACAGTGCCTTGTCGGCGTGCGACAGGAACTGTTCGAGATCTTCGCCGGACTTGAACTGGCACACGCCGATACTGATGGTCATTCGGATTTTCTTGGAGCCGAGATCAAAGTCCCACTTGCTGACCGAGGCGCGGATACGGTCAGCGATCTTGCGCGCCTGCGTCAGGCCCGTGTGTGGCAGGATGACCAGAAATTCCTCGCCTCCATAACGGCCGACTTTGTCCGGCATGCGCAAGGCGTCGGAAAGAATCGCCGCGACATCCTTGAGAACCAAATCGCCGGCCTCGTGGCCATAAGTGTCATTGACTTGCTTGAAGTGATCGATGTCGGCCATTGCAACCGTGAGCGGCGTGCGGTAGCGCTCAGCTTGGGCCATGGCGTCGAGCAGGCCTACCGTGATGCCACGGCGGTTCATGATACGCGTGAGCGAATCGGTGATGGCCATGCGGCTCATTTCTTCCGCTTCGCCTTCGGCCTTGAGGCGCTTTTCGTATTCCTTGTGGATCGGGCTCAGCACCAGCCAGTAGATCGGCGGGGCGATCACCAACGCGAGCACTACGGCGTCAATAAACAACGACTGCGTGGAGAATTGCTCAAGGCCCAGATAGGACAGGCCTTGCATAATCAAGAGTTCAGCAATGAAGGTGATCGCCACGATGGCGGTCATCGCCTTGATTGCCGACAGCACCTCGCTCCTAGTTCCTTTCAAAGGACGGTCCCCGTTTTGATTATTTCGATCCGGTTCGGGCCGGTCATTCCGTTGATTTTTCTTTCTCCTAACTATAGTCCATCGGTCGGGGATGCAAGGCGGCCGGTCGTCACAGGGTCTGCAAGTTGGCGTAGCCGATTACGAGCCATTTCGTGCCGGCCGACTCGAAATTGACCTGGACCCGGGCGTGCGGTCCCTGGCCCTCGTAACGCAGCACCACCCCTTCGCCGAAGGTTCCATGACGGACCCGGCTGCCAAGGCGCATGCCGTCCGCCGGTGGTTCTTCCACCGGCAAACCGGTTCGCGTAGAAGCCGGATAGGTCGTCACGGCGGCTCTGGCACGGATTTCCTGAATCAGCTCCTCCGGCACCTCCCCCAGGAAACGGGATGGGCTGGTGTAATGCTCATTTCCATGCAGACGGCGCAATTCAGCGTAAGTGAGTACTAGCCGTTCACGAGCCCGCGTCATACCGACATAGCACAACCGGCGCTCCTCTTCGAGGCGCGCCGCATCCTCGAGCGAGTGCTGATGCGGGAACAATCCTTCTTCGAGACCAGTGAGGAACACCAGCGGAAATTCCAGACCCTTGGCCGAATGCAGGCTCATTAGCTGGACACAGTCCTCCCAAGCTTCGGCTTGGCCCTCGCCGGCTTCGAGGGCGGCGTGCGCCAGGAAGGCCGACAGCGGGTCCAGCCCTTCGGCTTCGTCATGCTCGAATCCGCGCGCAGCGTTTATCAATTCTTCCAGGTTCTCGATGCGTGACTCGCCCTTGTCGCTTTTTTCCTTCTTGTAGTGTTCGACCAGCCCGCTGCCCGCGAGCATGTGCTCGACGGTCTCGCCGAGCGCGAGTCCCCCGGTCTCGCGCGCCAGACGCTCGATCAGCTGCAGGAATGCATTTACCGACTCCCGGGCGCGGGCCGGCAGGTCGGTGGACGAAATCAATTTCTGCGCCGCTTCCCACAGCGAGATCTTTTCGCTCTTGGCGCGCTCGCGCACTGCATCCACCGTCTTGGCGCCAATGCCGCGCGTGGGTACGTTCACCACGCGCTCGAACGAGGGGTCGTCATGACGGCTGGCGATCAGCCGCAGGTACGCCAGTGCGTCCTTGATCTCGGCGCGCTCGAAGAAACGCAGTCCGCCGTAGACCCGATAGGGAATGCCTTCATTGATGAGTCGCTCTTCGAACAGACGCGATTGCGCGTTCGAGCGGTACAGCACGGCGCACTCGGCGCGCGCATGACCGTGCGCGACCCAGTCCTGGATCCGGTCCACCACGAAGCGTGCCTCGTCGAGGTCGGTGTAGCCGCTATAGAGCAGGATCGGTTCGCCGGACTCGCCTGCGGTCCAGAGGTTCTTGCCGAGGCGGCCGGTGTTGTGGCCGATGACCGCGTTCGCGGCCTTCAAAATCGTGCCGGTGGAACGGTAGTTCTGTTCGAGACGGATGACGCGCGTGCCGGGGAAATCTTTTTCGAACTTGAGGATGTTTTCCACCTTGGCGCCGCGCCAGCCGTAGATGGACTGGTCGTCGTCGCCGACCACGAACAGATTGCGCGCCGGTCCGACGAACAGCCGCAGCCAAGCGTACTGGATGCGGTTGGTGTCCTGGAATTCGTCGACTAGCACGTGGCGGAAGCGCGCCTGGTAATGCGCGCGCATGGATTCGTTGTCGCGCAGCAGCTCGTAGGTGCGCAGCAGCAGCTCCGCGAAATCGACCAGCCCCGAGCGCTGGCAGGTTTCCTCGTAGGCCGCATACACCCGGCGCAGTTCGCGCTGGGTCGGGTCGCCAGCTTCGCCCAAGTCGCGCGGCCGGCGGCCTTCTTCCTTGTGGCTGTTGATGAACCACATGGCCTGTTTCGGCGGCCAGTAGGCCTCGTCCAGATTGAGGCCCTTCATGATCCGTTTGATGAGTCGTAGTTGGTCTTCACTATCAAGAATCTGGAATGCCTGCGGAAGGTTTGCTTCGCGCCAGTGCGCACGCAGCAGGCGGTGCGAGAGCCCGTGAAAAGTGCCGACCCACATCCCGCTCACCGGTGCGTGCAACATCGCCTCGATGCGCCCACGCATCTCGTGCGCCGCCTTGTTGGTGAAGGTCACGGCGAGGACCGAGTGCGGTGAGATGCCTTCCACGCCCACGAGCCAGGCCACGCGATGCGTCAGTACCCGGGTCTTGCCGCTGCCCGCGCCCGCAAGCACCAGCAGCGGTCCCGGTGGCGCACATACCGCCTCGCGCTGGGGATCGTTCAGGGAATCGAGCAGGGAGGAGACATCCATGCGCCGATTCTACCAGACGCGCGCTACCGGGGTTCAGCGCCGGAAGCGGCGAGCGGAAACGGCACTTGCTGCTCTGGTTCCGTTAGCTGCGACAGGCGCTTCATTCCGCCAGCAAAAAGCCGGCGCCCGGTCTTGAAGGAAGTGTTGCCGTGATGCCGTGATAATTTCAGGCGGCAGCAGGAGACGACGGAAGGAATGCTTATTCGACCGTCACCGATTTCGCCAGATTCCGCGGCTGGTCGACATCCGTCCCCTTCGCCAGCGCGACGTAATAGGCCAGCAGCTGCAGCGGGATGGTGTAGAGAATCGGCGAGGTGTATTCACCCACCTCGGGCATGCGGATCTTGGTGGTGTTGCTGGCGCGCACGCCGGTGCCTTTGACCGAGAACACGTACAGCTCGCCGCCGCGGGCACGCACTTCCTGCAGATTCGATTTCAGTTTTTCCAGCAGCTCGTCGTTCGGCGCCACCGCCACCACCGGCATCTTGGCGTCCACGAGCGCCAGCGGGCCGTGCTTGAGCTCGCCAGCGGCGTAGGATTCGGCGTGGATGTAGGAAATCTCCTTGAGCTTGAGTGCGCCTTCCATGGCGATCGGATAATGCACGCCGCGGCCGAGGAACAGCGCGTGGTGCTTGTCCACGAAACGCTCGGACAGCTGGCGTATTTCCTCGCTCAGTTCCAGCACCTTCTGGATGCGGCCGGGAAGTTGCTCCAGCTCTTCTACCAGTTTTTTCTCCTTGTCGGCGGTCAGCCCATGCCGGCGCGCCAGCGCGATGGTTAGCAGCAACAGTGCGGTAAGCTGGGTGGTGAAGGCCTTGGTCGAGGCCACGCCGATCTCGGGACCGGCGCGAGTGAGCAGGGTGAGCTCTGACTCGCGCACGAGCGAGCTTTCCGGCACGTTGCAGATAGCGAGTGAGTGCCCGTAGCCGAGTTTCTTGGTCTGCTGCAGCGCCGCCAGGGTATCGGCGGTCTCGCCGGACTGGGAGATGGTCACCACCAGCGTGCCCGGCAGCACCACGTGCTTGCGGTAGCGGTATTCGCTCGCGATCTCGACGTTGCACGGCAGACCGGCGAGGCTCTCGATCCAGTAGCGCGCCACTGAACCGGCGTGGAAACTCGTGCCGCAGGCGATGATCTGCACTGCCTTGGTGGCGTCAAAAACCGCCGCCGCGCTGACGCCGAAGGCTTCCTCCAGGATCCGGTTTTTACCCAGGCGCCCTTCGAGCGTATCGGCCACGGCCTTAGGTTGCTCGAAAATTTCCTTCTCGGTGAAGTTGCGGTACTGGCCGCGATCCACCGTATCGGCCGAAGCCTCGGACACTCGCACCGCGCGGTCGACCTTATTGCCCGCGGCGTCGTAGATGGTGCATTCGTCGCGACGAAGGTCGGCGATGTCACCGTCCTCAAGGTAGATCACGTTGTGCGTCACCGGCGCCAGCGCCAGCACATCGGAGCCGATGAAGTGCTCCCCGATGCCGACGCCAACCACCAGCGGGCTGCCCTTGCGTGCGGCGATCAGGCGATTCGGCTCCTCGCGGCAGACGATGCCGAGGGCGTACGCGCCCTCGAGCTCGGCGATGGCGGCCTGCGCCGCCTTGAGCAGATCCTTCTTTTTCGTCAGGTGGTGGTGGATGAGATGTGCCACCACTTCGGTGTCAGTCTGGGACGTAAAAGCATAACCCAGGTCTTGCAGCCTTTTGCGAAGTTTTTCATGATTCTCGATGATGCCGTTGTGCACCACTGCCACGGAATTGCCGGAAACGTGGGGGTGGGCGTTGTCCTCGCTCGGCACGCCGTGAGTAGCCCAGCGGGTGTGCGCGATGCCGGTCCGGCCTTGGGTGTTTTGTTTCTGCATAGAGTTTTCGAGCGCCTTGACCTTGCCGACCGCACGCACACGTTCCAGCGCCGCGGCAGGGCCGATACCCAAGACCGCGAGCCCGGCGGAGTCATAGCCGCGGTATTCGAGCCGCTTCAGGCCCTCGATCAGGATCGGAACCACGTTGCGCTGCGCGACCGCGCCGACGATGCCACACATGAGGGAGACCTCTTATTTCTCGCTCTTGGCTTTCTTCACAGGCCGCTTCCAGCCGGCCCGCGATTTCTGTTCCGCGCGCGACAACGTCAGTTCTCCCGCGGGTGCATCACGCGTGATCACCGAACCGGCGCCGATGGTGGCGCCCGCTCCGACGGTAACCGGCGCCACCAACGCCGTATTGGAGCCGACGAAGACGTTGTCGCCGATGATGGTGCGATGCTTGTTGGCGCCGTCGTAATTGCAAGTGATGGTGCCGGCGCCGATATTCACATGGCGCCCGACGGTGGCGTCGCCGATGTAGCTTAGATGATTCATTTTACTGCCTTCACCGACTTCGGATTTTTTCACCTCAACGAAGTTGCCGACGTGCACATGGTCGGCCAGTGCGGTCGCCGGGCGAATACGCGCGAACGGCCCGATGCGGCAGTCCGCGCCTATTGATGCATCGTCGATGACACAGTTCGGATGGATGACGCTGTCGGCGCCGACGGTACAATTGCGGATTATGTTGTTCGGTCCGACTTGGACGCGATCGCCCAGAACGACCTTGCCCTCGAAAACGACGTTGACGTCGATCATCACGTCGCGCCCGCAGATGAGTTCGCCGCGCACGTCGAGGCGCGCCGGGTCGCGCAGGGTGACGCCCTGGCTCATAAGCCGCTCCGCCTGTTGCCTCTGGTATAGACGCTCCACCTGGGCCAGTTCCTGTTTGCTGTTGATACCGAGAATCTCGGAGACATCCTGAGGGATGCGGGTGGCGATCGGCACCCCGTCCGAGACCGCCATGGCAATTATATCAGTCAGATAGTACTCGCCTTGGGCATTGTGATTGCGTAGGCCTGCGATCCATTTTTTGAGGCCGGTGGACGGCGCCGCGAGAAACCCGGTATTTACCTCGCGCACTGCGGCTTCGGCCGGCGAAGCATCCTTGGCCTCGACAATCCTGACCACGTTTCCCGCCGGGTCGCGTAGCACGCGTCCGTAGGCACCGGGCTCGGCCAGCTCGGCGGTCAGTAGTGCCAGGGAGCCTTGGCCGGCGGCGGACAACAGATTCCGCAGGGTCTCCGGTCGGATCAGCGGGACGTCGCCGTACAGTACCAGCACCACGCTCCGGTCGGCCACTGCCGGCAGGGCCTGGGCCACGGCGTGGCCGGTGCCTTTCTGCTCCGCCTGCCGCACCCAGTTCACCTGGGCCTGAGGAAAAGCCTCGCGCACCCGTTCGCCGCCGTGGCCGTAAACCACGTGCACCGCGGCCGGCTGCAGCGCCCGCGCGCTGTCCAGCACGTGCGCGAGCAGGGCCCGCCCCCCCAGTCGGTGCAGCACCTTGGGAGTGTCGGAATACATGCGTTTACCCTGGCCGGCCGCCAGAATGACGATTTCGAGGGGGGCGGGCATGTTGTTAACTATACAAAAAACCGACCGTAGCGAGCCGATCTATTGTAGTGTCGGCAGATCGCCGGCCGGGCGGCCGTTTTTGATTTCCTCGGGGGTGGCGCTGCGGATGTCCTGCACCGTCACCTCGAAAGTAATGGTCTGGCCGGCGAGCGGGTGGTTGGCATCGACTGTGATTTTGCCGCTCTCGATGCGCGTCACTGTGAGCACGATGTTCTCGCCCTTGGCATTCTGCGCCTCGAACTCCGCGCCCAGGCGTCGCAGCTCCGGCGGCGCGTTTTCCAAGTCGTCGGTGAACGTGAGCTTAGGGTCGTGTTCGCCGAAGGCATCCGCCGGCGTAAGTGTAACGTTCACGCGATCACCGACGCTGCGACCTTCGAGCGCCTGTTCGATCTTGGGAAACAGATCCGCTCCCGAACCGTGGACGTAGGATACCGGTAGATCGCGATATTCGAAGATATCGCCCTTCTGGTTGCGCAACAAGTAGGTCAGCGACACGACTTTGTTTTTGGCGACGACGGAATCAGACATGAAAGTAACGCTGAATAAATACGCGGGGGCCGCTTACTTGCGGGTGCGCTCGCGCAGTTTCTGGATCGCGCGCAGTTGCGCGATGGCCTCGGCGAGTTCGGCTTGGGCGCGGGCATAATCGATGTCGGCCTGGCGATTGCGCAGCGCTTCCTCGGCGCGCTCCTTGGCCTTGACGGCGGCGGCCTCGTCGAGATCCTTGGCGCGCAAAGCAGTATCGGCCAGCACCGTGACCACGTGCGGTTGCACTTCAAGCAGCCCGCCGGAAACATAGAAGGACAGATCCTCGGCGCCGCTACGCACGCGCACCTCGCCCGGCTTCATGCGCGCAATGAGCGGCGCATGCCGCGGCAGGATGCCGACCTCGCCGGTCACGAGCGGCGCGAACACGATATCCGCCGTGCCGGAATAAATCCCCTTTTCAGCGCTGGCGATATCGACTTGGATGGTAATGGCCATTAGAGTGTTTTGGCCTTCTCGACCGCCTCTTCGATGCCGCCAACCATGTAGAACGCCTGCTCCGGCAGGCTGTCGTATTCACCGTCCACGATCCCGCGGAAACCGCGGATCGCGTCCTTGAGCGAAACGTATTTTCCCGGGGTGCCGGTGAACACTTCAGCCACGAAGAACGGCTGCGATAGAAAGCGCTGGATCTTGCGCGCACGTGACACCGTGAGCTTGTCGTCCTCGGAAAGCTCGTCCATGCCCAGGATCGCGATGATGTCCTGCAATTCCTTGTAACGCTGCAGCGTCGCCTGCACGTCGCGGGTGGTGCGGTAGTGCTCCTCACCGATGATGTTCGGGTCCACCTGGCGGCTGGTTGAATCGAGCGGGTCGACGGCCGGGTAAATACCGAGCTCCGCGACCTGGCGCGATAGCACGACGGTCGCATCCAGGTGCGAAAAGGTCGTGGCCGGCGACGGGTCGGTCAAGTCGTCGGCTGGCACGTACACCGCCTGCACCGAAGTGATCGAACCTTTCTTGGTCGAGGTTATGCGTTCCTGCAGGATGCCCATTTCGTACGCCAGAGTCGGCTGATAACCCACAGCCGAGGGCATGCGCCCGAGCAGCGCCGACACTTCGGTGCCCGCGAGGGTGTAACGATAGATGTTGTCGATGAACAGCAGAACGTCGCGGCCTTCATCGCGAAAGTTCTCGGCAATGGTCAGGCCGGTGAGCGCCACGCGCAGGCGGTTGCCCGGCGGCTCGTTCATCTGACCGTACACCAACGCCACCTTGTCGAGCACGCCGCCTTCCTTCATCTCGTGGTAGAAGTCGTTGCCCTCGCGGGTGCGCTCGCCGACACCCGCGAATACTGCGTAACCGGAGTGCTCGACCGCGATGTTGCGGATCAGCTCCATCATGGCCACGGTCTTGCCCACGCCGGCGCCGCCGAACAGGCCGATCTTGCCGCCCTTAGCGAACGGGCAGATGAGGTCGATCACCTTGATGCCGGTTTCGAGCAGTTCGGCGCTGGCGGCCTGGTCCTCGTATGAAGGCGCCTGACGGTGAATCGGCATGAGCTTTTCGGCCCCGACCGGACCCTTCTCGTCCACTGGATTGCCGAGCACATCCATGATGCGACCGAGGGTCTTGGTACCGACCGGTACCGAGATCGACGCGCCGGTGTTTACCACGTCCACGCCGCGGCGGAGGCCGTCAGTCGATCCCATGGCGATGGTGCGCACCACGCCGTCGCCGAGCTGCTGCTGCACTTCGAGCGTGAGCCCGCCGTCCGCGAGCTTCAAGGCGTCGTAGACTTTGGGCAGGCCTTCACGCGGGAACTCGACATCCACGACCGCGCCGATGATTTGCACAACTTTTCCGTTTGCCATCTTTCAATGCCTCAAAAAGTAAAATCCGTCTAACCGCTTAAACCGCGGCGGCACCGCCAACGATCTCGGAGATCTCCTGGGTGATCGCCGCTTGGCGCGCCTTGTTGTAACGCAGTCTCAATTCATCGATCAGCCCGCCGGCGTTGTCCGAGGCCGATTTCATCGCCACCATGCGCGCCGCCTGCTCGCAGGCGAGGTTTTCCACCACGGCGCGGTACACGCGCGCCTCGATATAGCGCGTCAGCAGGTCGTCCAACACCTCTTTCGAATCCGGTTCATAGATGTAATCCCAGTGGTGGCGCAGGCGCTCTTCCTCATCCTGTTCCGCCGGCGGCAGCGGCAGCAGCTGTTCCACGAAGGCTTGCTGCGACATGGTGCTGGCGAAACGGTTGTACATCAGGATCACGCGGTCGAGGCTGCCGTCTATGTAGGCGTCCAGGATCACCTTGATCGTCCCGATCAGGTCCTCGAGCCGCGGCATGTCACCCAGGTGCGAAACGTGCGAGACGATGTTCGCGCCCATGCGCTTCATGAAGCCGAAACCCTTGCTGCCGATCGTGCAGACATCGATGGTCGTTTTTTTCTCTGACCACTCTCTCATCGCCGCCAGGGTGGCGCGCAGCAGGTTCGTGTTCAGACCGCCGCACAGGCCGCGGTCCGAGGTCACGATGATGAAACCGACACGCTTCGGTTCGCGCGCGAGCGTGAACGGGTGGCGATACTCGGGGTGCGCATAGTGCAGGTGGCGGATGACATTGCGGATCTTCTGGGCGTACGGACGCGCTGCCTGCATGCGCTCCTGGGCGCGACGCATCTTGCTCGCCGCGACCATCTCCATGGCACGCGTGATCTTCTGCGTGTTCTGGATCGACTTGATCTGCTTGCGTATTTCTTTGCCGACGGCCATCTTTTTCGTTCCGGGTTTCGAGTTTCAAGTATCGGGTTATCGCTAGCTTCGGGTTCCGGGCGTCCGCGTTTTAACTCGACCCATACGCCGCAACTGCTTTACCACGTATGCGTCGTCTTGAAGTCGGTGATCGCCTTCTTCAGCTGCGCTGCGACCTCGTCGCCGTACTCCGGCTTCTGGTTGATTTGGTCCATCAATGTGCCGTGGCGCAACTTCATGTACGACTGCAACGCGTCCTCGAACGCGCGCACCTTCTTGGCGTCCACGTCGTCGATGAAGCCTTCGTTCACCGCAAAAAGCGAAACCGCCATCTGGGCCACACTCATGGGCGAATACTGCGGCTGCTTCATGAGCTCGGTGATGCGCTGGCCGCGATCGAGCTGCTTGCGCGTCGCCGCATCGAGGTCGGAGGCGAACTGTGCGAAGGCCGCGAGCTCGCGGTATTGCGCCAGCGCCAAGCGCACGCCGCCACCGAGTTTCTTCACGATCTTGGTCTGGGCTGCACCGCCGACGCGCGAGACCGAGAGACCGGCGTTGATCGCCGGGCGGACACCGGCGTTAAACAAGTCGGTGTCGAGATAAATCTGGCCGTCGGTGATCGAGATCACATTCGTCGGCACGAACGCCGAAACGTCGCCCGCCTGCGTTTCGATAATGGGCAGCGCGGTGAGTGAGCCGGTCTTGCCTTTGACCTTGCCGCCGGTGAGTTTTTCGACGTGATCGCTGTTGACGCGTGCGGCGCGTTCCAACAGGCGTGAATGCAGATAGAACACATCGCCCGGATAGGCCTCGCGACCCGGCGGACGGCGGAGCAGCAGCGAGATCTGGCGGTAGGCCCAGGCCTGTTTGGTGAGATCGTCGTAAATGATCAGCGCGTCCCGGCCGTTGTCGCGGAAGTATTCGCCCATGGAACAGCCGGAGTAGGGCGCCAGATACTGCATGGCGGCGGACTCCGCCGCAGTCGCTGCGACCACGATGGTGTGGCCCATGGCGCCGTGCTCCTCGAGCTTGCGCACTACCGCCGCGACCGAGGAGGCTTTCTGGCCGATGGCGACGTAGATGCATACCACGCCCGTGCCCTTCTGGTTAATGACGGTGTCCACCGCCAGCGCCGTCTTGCCGGTCTGGCGGTCGCCGATGATGAGCTCGCGCTGGCCGCGTCCGATCGGCACCATCGAATCGATAGATTTGAGACCGGTCTGCACCGGCTGCGATACTGACTGGCGCGCGATCACGCCCGGGGCGATTTTTTCGATCGGCGAGGTAAGCGTGGTTTTGATCGGCCCGCGTCCGTCGATCGGATTGCCGAGTGCATCGACCACGCGCCCGATCAGTTCGTCGCCCACCGGCACTTCCATGATGCGGCCGGTGCATTTGACGGTGTCGCCCTCGGTGATGTGCTTGTACTCCCCCATGATCACGGCGCCCACCGAGTCGCGCTCGAGGTTGAGCGCTAGCCCGTAGGTGTTGCCGGGGAATTCGATCATCTCGCCCTGCATCACGTCGGATAATCCATGGACGCGGCAGATGCCGTCGGTGAGGCCGACCACGGTGCCCTCGGTGCGCGCCTGGGCTTTGGCTTCGAACTTTTCGATTCGCGCTTTGATCAGGCTGCTGATTTCGGAAGGATTCAGTTGCATGGGTGCATTCCCAAAGTGTCAAAATTGATTCAGTGGCTCAGGTGCGCCGCCAGTTCCTGCAGACGCGCGCGCACCGAACCGTCGATTACGAGGTCGCCGGCACGAATCACGATCCCGCCCACGAGCGCCTTGTCCACCTGCGCCTGGATATTTACCTCGCGACCCAGCTTGCGCCGCAGTGCCTCGCGGATGCGCTCCAGCTGCGCGGTCTCGAGCGGAAACGCGGACACCACGGTGGCCTCGACGCGTGCCTCGGCCTCAGCCTTGAGCGTCTCGAATTGTGTCACGACCTCGGGCAACAGCCCGAGCCGGCGGTTGTCCACCAGCAGGCGCACGAAATTCGCGCCCGCTTCATCGATTTGCTGGTGGCAGACGCCAAGAAACAAAGCGAGAAACCGCGCACGGTCGACGCGCGGATCGTCTGCCAGACGTGTCACGTTTTCATCCGCCGCTACAGCCGCGATCAGGCCCAGCATCTCGGACCACTTCTTGAGTTCGTTCCGCGCCTTGGCGAGCTCGAACACGGCTTCGGCATAGGGACGGGTCAGGGTCTGTTTTTCAGCCATCGTGCGCTACCTTACAGCTGCTTGACCACCGCCTCGAGCAACCGGGCATGGGCCTGCGCATTCACTTCTTTCTCGAGAATACGCGAGGCGCCGGCCACAGCCAGCTCGGCTACCGCCGCGCGCAGTTGTTCCTTGGCACGGTTCACTTCCTGTTCGATGTCGGCGCGCGCGCCGGCGATGATGCGATCGGCTTCGACCTTGGCGTGTTCCTTGGCTTCGTCCGCGATCTCGGCGGCGCGCTTCTCGGCCAGGGCAATGACCTCGGCGGCGTCTAGCTTCGCTTTCTTGATTGTATCGAGCGCCTTCTTCTCGCCCAGTTCCTGCTCACGCCTACCGCGTTCCGCGGCGGCCAGGCCATCGGCGATAGTGCGCTTGCGGTCTTCCAGCGCCTTGGTGAGCGGCGGCCAGATGAACTTCATGCAGAACCACACGAACGCCACGAAGGCGATCATCTGCCCGATCAAGGTGGCATTGATATTCATGTCCCGTACTCCGGAATCAAAGCGATCGCGTTTGTTTTATCCGCCTACAACCGCGAACAGGATGTACATCGAGATACCGACGGCGATCATCGGCACTGCATCCACCAGACCCATGACGATGAAGAACTGGGTGCGCAGGGTCGGAATCAGTTCCGGCTGGCGCGCCACGCCCTCGAGGAAGCGGCCGCCCAGAATGCCGATCCCCACGGCGGCACCGAGGGCGCCCAAGCCCATCATGATGGCGCCGGCGATGTATAGCAACGATTGTTCCATGATTTTCTCCTGTTGAAAATTTATAAACGAATGAAATCGGTCAGTGATGTTCCTGGTGCGCCATCTCGAGATAGACGATGGTGAGAACCATGAAAATAAATGCCTGCAGCGTGACGATCAGGATATGAAAAATGGCCCAGCCGAGCTGCAGAAGCCCCGCAAATGGGCCGAGCAACCACCCGGCACCGTACATCACGGCAATCAAAATAAAAATCATCTCTCCGGCATACATGTTGCCAAAGAGTCGCAACGCCAGCGACACGGGCTTGGCGATGAGGTTCACGCCCTCCAGGAACAGGTTGACCGGGAGGCCCCACTTGCCGAACGGCTGCAGCGTGAGCTCGCCGAGAAAACCGCCGAAGCCCTTGATTTTGATGCTGTAGAAAATGATCAGGACGAACACGCCCAGCGACATGCCGAATGTCGCATTCGGGTCGGTAGTCGGCACCGCTCTGAGGAACGGCAGGCCAATCGCTTGCGCCGTTTGCGGGAAAATGTCGATCGAGATCAGATCCATCAAATTCATCAGGAAAACCCAGATGAAAACGGTTAGCGCAAGCGGCGCAACCAGCGGGTTGCGCCCGCTGAAGGAACCGCGCACCGTGCTGTCGATGAACTCAACGATCCATTCAACAAAATTCTGAAGCGCGCCGGGAGTCTCGGCCGTGGCGCGCTTGGCGGCAAGACGAAACAGGATCAAGAACAGCAGGCCCAATCCGATCGAAAACCCGAGGGTGTCGAGGTGGATCGCCCAAAAGCCCATTTCCTTCAGCTGTTCGTGATCATGGGCGATGCCCCAGCTGCCGTCGGGCAGGCGGCCGAACGTCAGGTTCTGCAGATGATGCTTGATGTATTGTGACGCGGTCAGCGTTTCACCCGTCATGATTCACTCAATCCTGTCATCGTATGCAATATGATTATCGAGGCGGCACTAAATAACATGAACACGTCAGTTCAGTCAGCTCCGCCATGGCCTTGAATCGTAATAATCCGGCCGCTTTAATAATCGAACCCATTACGATTTCCATTTTTGACCCGGCGCACTTCCGGTCTCACCAATCCATAGAACACCCGTAACGGGTTGCCTCGGTTAAAAAACATCGGTTAAAAAACAATCGTGCCGGGGTCAACTATCCGATTCTTCGTGCCGCAAATCTGTCGCCGATCTGACATTTGCCAGAAACCCGAACTGGCTGACAGAGAATGCAGCTATCAACGGTAATGGTGCGAGCTTCCATGCGCCCATCCCTAAGCCCAAGCACAGCACGGCTAGTCCGTAGCGCGTGATGGTGCTCGCAAATAGCGAACCCAAGCCGCGTGCGCGCCGCACGTTCAAACCCAGCCATCCACTCAGCAGCACGGCGGTACTCCCGCCATACAGTGCTGAAAAAAATTCCGGCCGGCCGCGCATGTAACCAAACACGGCGGCAACCAGCAACGTCAACAAGGCCTGGAACAATACGACCCGGCTTACCCCTTTGCGCAGCGTATCCATCCTGGCGCCCAGCGCCCAACCCGAACGCTCTTGCGACAATGGGCGCAGCAGCCGCAAAAATGTAGCCCTGCTTCGCTCGTCTTGCCATTTGTAAACAATGTTTCCATAAGCGCTATCACCGCCGTCCCCGAAAGAGCGGCGCCACGGGATCCGGCGGCTACGTCCGCATCTGGTACGTCCGGGTACCGCTTCTCCGCGGCAAGATTTATAGGGGCACCATGCGGTTACGGCGTTTTAGCCTTGAAAACAGTGGAAAAGGGGATTTTTAACGGCGGCGAAGTATAAGGTGAGCCCGGAGGAGGGGTCAATATATGCCAATAGAATCTGATTATGGCGCTGGGTATATTTATAGCAACGACGCAGCAGCAAACGTTATTTCTACGTCCGGTTGCAGGTCTTGGCCGGGAAAACTACCTCTTAGCAACTAATGAAATCAGCCGACGAATCGAAGGCGGCGTGGTTGCAGCGAAATCAAATTTACGGGGCGGAAGGCGGTGTTTCTTTGGCAGGTGCCGCGGGCGGCGGGGCGGTTTCAGTTGGCGGCGCTCCCGCTTGTTCGGGTTTATTGGTGACCAACCCGGCCGACAGTTTCTGAGAAGCCTCGATATCCTCCGGCGTCATCTTCGACTTCAGTTGGTCGCGGCGCGCAATGGCCAGCACGTTGCCCTGTTCCGCCGCGCGCAGATACCAAGCCAGTGCGGTGACATTGTTTTTCGGCATGTTGTACCCGAATTCATACAAGATGCCGATCTCGAGCTGGGCCTCGGCATTGCCCTCGGTGGCCGCCTGACGCAGCTGATCGAGAGACGCCTCGTCCTGAGCCGCGCCAAGCACCGGCAGCAGCATCGCAAATACCATGACAAGCCATGTCTTTTTCATCTTATGCATAAAGATAGGCGCTCCATTGCCTCCTGCAACCATTGTAGTCCGTCCTCAAATCCCCGCACGATTAGGGGGAAAACCGCTAGCGGAGATGGGCCAGAATGCCATCCAGCTCATCGAGCGTGTTATATTCGATCACCAGCCGACCCTTGCCTTTGGCGTTAAAGCGGATACGCACCCTGGCGCCGAGTTTCTCCGTTATCTGCTGGGCTAGCGCGCGGGTATCGGGATCCATGCGAGCGCCTTGGGCTTTGCGCCCCACCGGTTTGGTAAGCAGACGGCGTACCAGGTTCTCGGTTTCACGCACCGATAATCCCTTGTCCACCACCTGATGCGCGGCCTGGCTCTGATCCTTGCCTTCAAGGGCAAGCAGGGCGCGCGCGTGGCCCATGTCCATCCTCGCGTTTTCCAGCAGTTCGCGCACGTCGGAATTGAGCGTCAGCAGCCGCAGCATGTTAGTGACGGCGGCGCGCGAGCGTCCCACGGCGTCGGCCACCTGCTGGTGCGTCATGTGGAACTCGTCGATCAGGCGCGTGAACGCATTGGCTTCCTCGACTGGATTCAGGTTCTCGCGCTGTATGTTTTCGATCAGTGCGATCGCAATCGCAGCTTCATCGGGAATCTGGCGTACGACCGCGGGTACGGTTTCGAGGCCGGCCAGTTGCGCCGCACGCCAGCGGCGTTCGCCGGCAATAATCTCGTAATTGCCGGCGGACAGAGGACGCACCACGATCGGTTGCACCACACCCTGGGCCTTGATCGACGCGGCGAGTTCTTCCAGCGCCTCGGTGTTCATGTGCGTGCGCGGCTGATACTTGCCGCGCTGCAACTGGTCGATCGGGACTTGGCGTAATTCGTCTTTTGCCGCGGGTGTTTCATAGGCGCCGAGAAGCGCGTCGAGACCGCGTCCCAGACGCTGTTTCTTTGTGCCGATCATACCCGCTGCCTCCGTATATGCCTGGTAACGCCGAAACACCCGTTATCGGCGGCCGGCAATTCGCGACGAATTCCTTCCCAGTTGCTCATGCCGCCACGACTTCCTCTTCCCGACGCAGCATCTCGCCGGCGAGCGCGAGATAGGACTGCGCGCCTTTTGACTGCATGTCGTAGGCGATCACGGGCTTGCCGTGACTAGGGGCCTCGGCCAACCGAATATTGCGCGGAATGATGGTGCGGTAGAGCTTGTCGCCAAAGTGCTGTTTCAGCTGCGCCGAGACTTCGTTGTCGAGATTGTTGCGCGGGTCGAACATGGTGCGCAACAAGCCCTCGATCTCCAGTTGGGGGTTGAGCGTCTCGCGGATCTTTCGCAGCGTGTTGAGCAGCGCCGTCAGGCCCTCGAGCGCATAGTATTCGCACTGCATTGGAATCAACACCGATTGGGCCGCCACTAATGCGTTGATAGTCAACAGGTTCAGCGCCGGCGGACAGTCGATGAAAATATAATCGTACTGCGTGCGCACGTTCTCGATGGCGGCGCGCAAGCGCCGCTCGCGCCGGTCGAGCTCGATAAGCTCGATTTCGGCGCCCGATAACCGGCTGTTGGCCGGCACTAGATCATAGCCGCTCTCGGTGGGTGTCAACGCCGCTTCAATCGGTTCGAGACCGATCAGGACCTCGTATGTCGTAATGCGGCGATCGTCTTTGTTGATGCCGCTGCCCATCGTGGTGTTGCCCTGCGGATCAATATCGATCAGCATCACGCGGCGACGCGTCTTGGCAAGCGACGCTGCGAGATTGATACTCGTCGTGGTTTTGCCGACGCCACCCTTCTGATTGGTTATCGCGATGACCTTGCCCATCGGGCCGCTGCTCCTTCCCCCTCAACTCGGCGCCACGATGACCACATGCCGCGCGGCATCGAGCCCCGGTACGCGCAACGCCTTGACCTCCGCCTGGTATCCGTCCGTGACGGCCGCCAGCTCCTCCTGTGGAAAGACACCCTTCATCAACAGAAACCGGCCGTGCGACGAACACAGGTGCCGGCTTGCCGCCAGCATATCAGGAATGGAAGCGAACGCGCGAGCAATCAGCGTATCGAATTTTTCCGTCGGATGGAATTTCTCCACGCGCTCCTGCACTACCTGCACGTTTTGCAGCCCGAGCTCATGGATTGCCTGGGTGACAAAGCGGGTTTTTTTCGCGTTGCTGTCGAGCAGTGTGAACGTCAGCTCCGGACGGGCCAGCGCCAGCGGAATGCCGGGCAGCCCGGCGCCGGTGCCGATATCCAGCACTCGCGACCCCTGCAGGAACGGAAGCACCGACAGGCTGTCCAGCAGATGGCGCGGCACCATTTGTTCCGGATCGCGCACGGCGGTGAGATTGTAGGCGCTGTTCCATCTTTCGAGATATTGCAGAAACTTCAGCAATTTCCGCCGGATGGGGGGCGCAAGATCGATGCCCATATCTTGCAAGCCCCGCTCCAGCTTTTTTTCGAGGTTCACCTCGAGTTCCTCCCATGCCTGTTTTTACCGACTTCCCATTCCTGCACTCGCCATTTGTCCAGAATGATCCCTTCGCGGGAACGTAAACCAGGAAAACGTTTTCTGTTTTGACGTATTTCCTCAGGGCCGCACCGGCAAATGGATGCCGGTATGATAAACGGATTATCAACGCAACATGAATAATCTTAATCTTTTGTAAAACATCGCCTTGGCCGCTTACGCATCTTCCGCGAATAAACCGCCTGACCGCCTCGATAATCCCTTTATCCCCTTCCTGCTATCAACGCGCACAGGCTCGGCTAAGCTCGGGGAAAACCGCGTAAACGAGGGAAAATAACCATGAAGATGAAAATTCAGGTTCTATTCTTCCTTGGAGCTTTGAGCGCTCCACTTGGCGGCCCAGCCGCCGAAACCGGTCAGGCGCCGGCGGCATCTGAATCCGCCCCGCGATCTGGCCAACCCGCGGTACCGGCCGCCGGCCGGGTGACACACGCCCAATTCACCAGCACGGTGAAAAATCTCGAGCCGGTCGACTCGCTCATGACTCTGAGCAACAACAAAATACGCATCGCATATTTCACGGAGATCGAGGACATGGCCGGGCAGACGGTCATCCATCGGTGGGAATACAATGGGAAGGTGGTTGCGGAGATTCCGTTTAAGGTGGGGGCGGTTCACTGGCGCGTTTATTCCACCAAGACCCTCGACCCGTCGTGGGTCGGTGAATGGAAGGCTTCGGTGGTGGACGCCGCCGGCAGCAGTCTTAGCGTGAATACTTTCATTTACACGAAAGCGAAGGATGCGCATTCCCCACCTGCCCCCAAGACATCATCAACACCGGCGCCGTAGTGCGACCGCTCGCATCAGGGGGCGACCAGCACTGGAGCAGACACCACCACAGAATAATCGCCGAATAAAGCGCCAGCGTGATGAGCGTGCCTCCCCACTGGCAGGTCGGGCGCTGACCAATTTATTAATCTGACCGTGCGGGACTTCCATTGGCCACGTCACGCGGGGGCGCGGATACCCATCAATTGTCTATCTCGACACAGAATTGCAGCAACCGAACAACGATGGCAAGGACAGCCCCGACAACGGTCACGATGATAATCATTTATCAAAGCGTTTTCCTCGCGACGATCGACAAGCTCGCACCTCCGTACAGGCGCACGCGCCGCCGACCGCCCTCGGCGACAGTGACACCAGGTTCGGAAACAAACATGATCCCCTTGGCCGGGATGACCACGGCGCTGGTGAGCAACATAAATGCCCGACGGTTTTGGATAACGCAGCCTGACAGGAGCAGTCTGGTGCGCCAATTGGATTTTCAGCGATCCCTCAGCTGGAGCAACGCCGCCAGTTGAACCGGCATTGTCAGCGTCAATACGCCGATAATGAAGGCAAATAGGTTGCTGGTGAGCAGAATCCGGATCAGGCAGTACCGCTACCGCCCGGGGTGGTCTCCCTAGGGCAGCCTCCTGTTTCGCTGGCGCCATCCAGACACCATGGATTTTCCCCATATAGCCCGCCGACAACGTCCGCGGGGGCCTCAAGCGCGGCGGCGGCGCAGATGGATCAACAGCAGGGAGATGGCCGCAGGCGTCACACCCGAGAGACGGGCGGCCTGGCCCAGGGTGGCGGGACGGTGCGCCAAAAGCTTCTGCCGCACCTCGACCGAAAGCCCGCGCACGTTGTGATAGTCGAAGTCTTTGGGCAACGCGGTCTCTTCGTGATGCCGGTGCATCTCGATCTCTTCCGACTGCCGTTCGATGTACCCGGCGTACTTGGCCTGTATTTCCAGTTGTTGCGCAATTTCCTCGTCCGCGACCGCCGCGCCGGTCCCGGGCAGGCTCATGAGCGCCGCGTAGGAAACCTCCGGGCGCCGCAACAGTTCCATGAGGTTGGCCTCCCGCGCGAGCGGCTGACCGATGACGTGCGCCGCGGCCTCCTCCGGCACCGCACCGGGACGGATCCAAGTTTTTTTGAGACGCTCTTGCTCGCGCGCAATCGTTTCGCGTTTCTCATCGAAGCGCTCCCAGCGGGCTTCGTCCACCAGACCCAGCTGCCGGCCGGTCTCAGTCAGGCGCAGATCGGCGTTGTCCTCGCGCAGCAGCAGACGGTACTCGGCGCGCGAAGTGAACATACGGTAGGGTTCGGTGACGCCACGCGTGATCAAATCGTCGATCATCACGCCGAGGTCGGCTTGATCGCGCCGCGGCCACCACGGTTCCCCGTCCCGCCCTTGAAGCGCGGCGTTTATTCCGGCGACCAGACCCTGCGCCGCCGCTTCCTCGTAGCCGGTCGTGCCGTTGATTTGGCCGGCGAAGAACAAACCGTCGATCATTTTTGTCTCCAGCGTGGGCCGCAGATCGCGCGGGTCGAAATAGTCGTACTCGATGGCGTACCCCGGACGAGTCAGCACGGCATTCTCGAACCCCGCGACCGAGCGCACCAGATTCCACTGCACGTCGAACGGCAGACTCGTGGAAATGCCATTGGGATAGACCTCGTACGTGCCGAGCCCCTCGGGTTCGACGAAGATCTGGTGCCGGGCCTTGTCCGCGAAACGCATGATCTTGTCCTCGACCGACGGACAATAACGCGGCCCCACACCCTCAATCACCCCCATGTACATCGGCGACCGGTCGAGCCCGCTACGGATGATCTCGTGCGTGCGTTCATTCGTGTAAGTGATGTGACAGGCGACCTGACGGGGGTGTTCCTCGCGCGTGCCCATGAACGAAAACACCGGCGTGGGTTCATCTCCAGATTGAACTTGCATGTCAGAATAATCAATCGTGCGGCCGTCGATCCGCGGCGGGGTGCCAGTCTTCAGGCGCCCGACGCGCAACGGCAGCTCGCGCAACCGCGCGGCGAGCGCGTTCGCCGGCGGATCGCCGGCGCGGCCGCCCTGGTAATTCGAAAGCCCGATGTGAATTCGTCCGCCGAGGAACGTGCCGGTCGTCAGCACCACTGCGCGGGAGCGCAATTTCACGCCCATCGCGGTCACGACCCCGGTGACACGCTCGCCCTCAACGATTAGATCCTCGGCCGCCTGCTGGAACAGCGTGAGATTCGGTTGATTTTCCAGCGTTGCACGCACGGCGGACTTGTAAAGCTGGCGGTCGGCCTGCGCGCGCGTGGCGCGCACGGCCGCGCCTTTGCGTGCATTGAGAATGCGAAACTGGATACCGGCCCGGTCGGTGGCGCACGCCATGACGCCGCCGAGAGCATCGATCTCCTTCACCAGGTGCCCCTTGCCGATGCCGCCGATGGCGGGATTGCACGACATCTGGCCGATGGTTTCGATGTTCTGGGTGAGCAGCAGTGTCTTGGCACCCATGCGCGCGGCCGCAGCCGCGGCCTCGGTGCCGGCATGGCCGCCACCGATGACGACTACATCGTAGGATTCCGGGTGCAGCATCTTACGCGCAGGCTAAACTGGGTAAACTTTGTGCAAACGATCATAAGCCAGCGCAAGGTGAATTTCATCTTCCCGCGACTCTCGGCTATAACAATAGGTAACGCTTGGCTCCCGGTCTCCCGAAAACCCTGCTGAAACCAATATGTCACTTGCTCCGGAAAAACCAACACCACCGGCCCATATCCTGGATGCGCTCATCAATCGCATCGGCCAGGTCGTGCTTGGCAAGGAACGCCAGATAAGGCTGGCGCTCGCGTGTTTGCTTGCCCGCGGACACTTGCTGATTGAAGACCTGCCGGGAGTCGGCAAGACCACCCTGGCGCACGTGCTGGCCCGGGTGCTGGGGCTACAATTCAAGCGCATCCAGTTCACCAGCGATCTGCTACCGGCGGACATACTGGGCGTTTCGATTTATCAGCCGGACACCAAAGCGTTCATGTTTCATCCGGGGCCACTATTCGCCCAGCTCGTGCTGGCAGACGAGATTAATCGCGCGAGCCCCAAAACGCAGAGTGCGCTGCTCGAGGCCATGGAGGAGCGCCAAGTCACGGCCGAAGGCCTGACGCACAAACTGCCGGAGCCGTTTTTCGTGATTGCGACGCAGAATCCGCATCACCTGATCGGCACCTACCCGCTGCCGGAGTCGCAGCTTGACCGCTTTCTCATGCGCATCGAGATGGGTTACCCCGACCGGGCGGCGGAACGTGCGCTGCTCAAGGGTCGTGATCGGCGCGAGCTGCTCGAGTTGCTGCAGCCGGTGATCAGCACCGACAAGCTTTCCGGCCTGCAGCAATTAGCCGCCCGCGTGCACGTCGCCGAGCCGCTGCTCGACTACGTTCAGAACCTGCTCGAGGCCACGCGCCATACCGCTGACTTCACCGAAGGCCTGTCCCCGCGCGCCGGGCTGGCGCTGCTGGCGGCCGCCCGCGCGTGGGCGCTGCTGGCCACGCGCGACATGGTGTTGCCGGAGGATGTGCAGGCGATCGCGCCGTCGGTGATCGGTCATCGCCTGCGTTCCGCCATTGGCGGCCGGGCGGTTTCGGTCGCGCGCCTGATCGAGTCGGTGCCGATTCCCTGATGTCCACGGCACACGCGCCCGCGGAGATCGTTTTGGGGCGCCGACAGCTGTTCATGCTGCCGACCCGATACGGGCTGCTCTTCGCGTTGCTGCTGGCCGTGCAATTGCTCGCCGCGATCAATTACGGCAACGGTCTGGCATACGCGCTTACGTTTCTCCTCGGCTCGCTCGCGGTGGTGTCAATGCTTTACACCCACCGCAATCTCCTGCACCTGCGCCTGGCCGCACGCCGCGAGGCGCCAGTGTTCGCCGGCGAGGTCGCGTTGTTCCGGATTCATCTGATCAACGAAGCCAGCGTGCCGCGCTTCAGTGTGGCGGTCGTCTGTAACAATAATGAAATCGCATGTGTGGACATCCCGGCGCGTGGTTTCGTTGCTGTCGACTTGCCGGTACCCGCCACCCAGCGCGGCTGGCTCGCGGCTCCGCCGATTTCGATTTCAACCCGCTTCCCATTGGGCTTGCTGTATTCGTGGTCGCGCCGCGTGGTGCTCGACCAGACCTGCCTGGTGTACGCGCGTCCGGCGGAGCCGACGGCGTTTCGCGTCAGCTCGGCGGAAGGATTCGAAACAGCGCAGGGATTCCAGAAGGGTGGTGATGACTTCATCGGAGTGCGCGAATTCCGTCCCGGTGACTCACCGCGCCATGTGGACTGGAAGGCGGCGGCGCGCGGCGAGGTCTGGCACACCAAACAATTCGGCGGCGGCTACCAAGCCACGGTGTGGCTCGATTGGGACGCGCTGCAAGGACTCGACGCGGAAACCCGGATTTCCGTGCTCACCCGCTGGGTGCTCGAGGCACAACGCCAGGGAATGCTTTACGGCCTGCGCCTGCCGGGGCAGGCGTTCCCGGCCGGCAACGGCGACGCGCATCAATACGAATGTCTGAGGGCACTGGCACTGTTCGGATTCATGTCATGAACGCCGCTCTGGTCGACCGGCGCGTGTTGCACAGTCTGCTGGCGGCGGGCGCACTGGCGGTAGCGCCGCACGCGCTCGAGGCGCCGCCATGGGTCGTCGCAGTATTCGTCGCCGGCGCGACCTGGCGTTACCTGTGCGAACGGTTGTTCTGGCCGCGTCCAGGTCGCCTGGTGCGCACCGCAATCATGCTGTTGATCTTCGTTGCCGTGTTCCGGCAATACCACTCCCCGCTCGGGCGTGATCCCGGCATGGCGCTTTTCATTACGCTGCTCGGTCTAAAGTTTCTCGAAATCAAAACCGCGCGTGACTATGTAGTGAGCCTATTTCTGTATTATCTCGTCATTCTCGGCAGCTTTCTGTACTCGCAGTCCCTGTGGCTCGGCGCCTGGGCGCTCCTGGCGGTTACAACCGCCACCGCGGCCCTCATGCATCTGGTCCAGCCAGCCGGGTTGTCCTTGGCGTCGCGGCTGCGCCTGTCGACCATCATGCTGGTCAAGGCGCTGCCGCTTATGATCGTCGTTTATCTGTTGTTCCCGCGCATCAGCGGCACCCTCTGGGGTCTGCCGGCCGACGCTTACAGCGGGCTGACCGGGATGCCGGACGCCATTCAGCCGGGCAGTATTCGCAGCCTGAGCCAGTCCTCCGAGATTGCCTTCCGTGCCGCGTTTGACGGCGTGCCTCCGCCCTTGCGCGAATTATATTGGCGTGGCCTGGTACTGGAGCAAACGAACGGCCACGGCTGGAACCGGATTCCGGCGCCCACCGCCACGGAGATCCCGTTCGAGCCGCGTGGCGAACCGCAGCACTATCAGGTGACGCTGGAACCCAGCAACAAACCTTGGATGCCGGTGCTGGGTCTACCGACCGACGCGCCGAAAGGTGCCCGATTGAAATCCGACTTCACCCTAGTGCACAACGAACCGATTCGGGAACGGCTTACTTACACGCTGACGTCCTATCTTCGGTACCACACCGGCGACCTCGATGCCGCAGAACAGTTGCGCGACCTGCAACTGCCGCCGCGCCTGAGCCCGCGGGTGGAGGCGCTTGCTGAGTCGTGGCAGCTTACCAGCCGCGATTCGTACCAAGTCGCGCAAGCGGCACTCGACTATTTCCACCGGGAAAATTTCGTTTATACGCTCAACCCGCCGCTGCTCGGCGACGATCCGGTGGATCAATTCCTGTTTGACACGCGCCGTGGTTTCTGCGAGCACTTCGCTTCGGCCTTCGTGACGTTGATGCGCGCCGCTGGGGTGCCGAGCCGCGTGGTTGTGGGTTATCTCGGGGGCGAGATCAACAGCGCCGGCAATTATCTCATCGTGCGTCAATCCGACGCGCATGCCTGGGCGGAAATCTGGGTACGCGACCGCGGCTGGGTGCGCCTGGACCCGACCGCGGCGGTCGCCCCGGAGCGCGTGGAGCTGGGCATCGACGCCGTGCGCCGCCTCGAGGAACGGGGGGTCGCGCTCGGGAGCCTGCCGACCGATGCGGTACTGCGCGCTCTGCAACTCGACTGGCTCGAACGCGCGGCGCGCCAGGCGCGCTGGTATTGGGATCTCACCAATCTCACCTGGTATCGTTGGGTGATCGATTACGGCAAGGAACGCCAGGAGCGGTTTCTCGCATCACTCGGATTGTTGGATATGTCGTGGAATCGCATGCTCGGCCTGGCACTCGGCGGCGTGTTGATACTAACGCTCCTCTATGTGTCACTGCTCAGCCGACCGGGAAAATCCACCGACCGCGCACTTGCGCTGTACCTGCGCTTTTGTCGCAAGCTCGCGCGCGCCGGTCTGGTGCGTGCGCCGCATGAAGGCGCCCTCGATTTTGCGCGCCGATGCTCGCATCGCCGACCGGATTTGAAAGAACGCATTGATGTCATCACACGGCGATATACCCGTGCACGCTACGGTCAAATTACCGATGCGCAGGAGTGGCGTGCCCTCAAAAACGAGGTTGCTGCTTTCAAGGCCTGAACCAATGACCATCGGTTTTTATTTTCCGATGCAGAAGCTGGAAAAAATCCGCCCCAGCAAATCGTCCGGTGTGAACTCGCCGGTAACTTCCGCCAGCGCTTGCTGCGCGAGACGCAGCTCCTCGGCCAGCAACTCACCCGCGCGCGTTTCCTTGAGCTGCGCCCGGCCGCGCGCGACGTGGTCCTGCGCGCGGCGAATGGCGTCGAGATGCCGGCGGCGCGCCATGAACGCGCTCTCGCCCGCGGGCTGAAAGCCCATACACGCCTTCAAATGCTGCCGCAGGTCGTGGAGCCCGGCGCCGGTTTTGACCGACAACGCGATCTCGACAGCGCCCGCGGAATTCGTGGCACCGACCGCACGGCCAGTGAGATCGGTCTTGTTGCGGATCACGGTTCGCGGCAGCGCGGGTGGAACATGTTTTAGAACTTCCGATGGCAACCCAGCGCCGACGGCGTCATCCAGCACCAGCAGTACGCGGTCGGCACGCTCCATCTGTTGGCGCGCGCGGCGGATGCCCTCGGATTCAATTTCATCGCGCGACTCACGCAGGCCGGCGGTGTCGACGACATGCAACGGCATGCCGTCGAGATGAATCCGTTCGCGCAACACATCGCGCGTCGTCCCGGGGATCGGGCTCACGATCGCTGCCTCGGTGCGGGCCAGCGCATTCAACAGGCTCGACTTGCCGGCGTTCGGCGGGCCGGCCAGCACCACTGTCATTCCGTCGCGCAGCAGCACGCCTTGCTGCGTCGAAGCGAGCAAGTCGTCGATGCCGCGCGTTAGTCCGTCCAGCTCCTGCACAACTCGTTCGTCCGCGAGAAAGTCGATCTCTTCTTCCGGGAAATCAATGGCTGCCTCGACGAACATGCGCAGCCGCGTGAGCGCTTCCACTAGCGCGTACACGCGTCCGGAAAATTCACCCTCCAGGGAACGCAGCGCCGAGCGTGCCGCCGATGCGGAACCAGCTTCGATGAGATCAGCGACCGCCTCCGCCTGGGCCAGATCCATTTTGCCGCTCAGAAACGCCCGCTCGGAAAATTCTCCGGGACGCGCCAATCGCGCGCCGAGTTCGAGCGCGCGCGCGAGCACCATGTCGAGCACCATCGGCCCGCCATGTCCGTGCAGCTCAAGCACGTCTTCGCTGGTGAATGAATGCGGCGCAGGAAAGAACAGGGCCAGGCCCAGATCGATGGATTGTCCAGCGGCGCCGAGGAACCGGGTGAACGTCGCGTAACGCGGGCGTGGGAGTCGACCGAGCATGGTCTCGGCGATGCTCCGTGTCGCCGGTCCACTGACGCGCACGATCCCGATCCCACCGCGCCCGGGGGGCGTGGCGATGGCCGCAATGGTGTCAGTGGGGATCACGGCGAGCGTGATGGGCGGCTACTTCTTGCCCTCGATAACGCGGGTAATCCGCCATTGCTGCGCGATCGACAAGATGTTGTTCACGGTCCAGTACAGCACCAGGCCCGCGGGGAAGAACAGGAACATCGCGGTGAACACCACCGGCATCACCATGAACACCTTCTGCTGTACCGGATCAACCGGTTGCGGGTTCAGCTTCTGCTGGGCGAACATGGATACGCCCATGATGAGCGGGAGCACATAGTACGGGTCCTGCGCCGATAGATCCCGGATCCACAAAATCCACGGGGCCTGACGCATCTCGACGCTCTCGAGCAGTACCCAATAGAGGGCGAGGAATACCGGAATCTGAACCAGGATCGGCAGGCAACCTCCGAGCGGGTTTATTTTCTCAGTCTTGTACAACTCCATCATCGCCTGGTTGAGTTTCTGGCGGTCATCGCCGTAGCGTTCCTTGAGCGCCTGCATCTTGGGTTGCAATTTGCGCATCTGTGCCATGGATTTATAGCTGGTCGCAGACAACGGATAAAACGCGGCCTTAATCAGAATCGTCAGCACGATAATGGCCCAGCCCCAGTTGCCGAGCAGGCTGTGGATCGCCGCCAGCAACCAGAACAGCGGCGCCGAGATGAACGTCAGCCAGCCGTAATCCACCGTGAGGTTCATGCCGTCCGGCAGCGTTTTCAGAATTTTGTGCTCTGTCGGCCCGGCGTAGAAACTCTCCTTCAATATACCAGTCTGACCGGGTGCCACCTTGGTGGGATTGAGGTTCTTGAATCCCAGGACGTGATGTCCATCCTCAAGCGTGCGGCTGAAAAATTCATTATGCTGATCTTGGGGCAATAACCAGGAGCTCACAAAATACTGTTCAAGCATGGCGACCCAACCGCCGGCGACATCGGCCTTGAGGGTCTGCTCGGTCATCTTATCGAACGGTATCTTTTCGAATTTGTTATCGGGGGTGTATATGGCGCCGCCGGTGTAGCTTGGGGTAGCGCCGAAGAATCCCCGCTTTGCCAGAGCGTGCGTGCGCTGGAACTGGCCGTAGAAATAGCCGCTCCATTCGTGATTGCTGGCATTTTTTACAGTGAATTCAACGTCCACGACGTAGCTGCCACGATGGAACACATAAGTTTTGGTGTATTGCACGCCGTTGGCAGCAAGCCAGGTTAATGGCACGCGCAGTTCGTCTTTGCCCTCGGCAAGGTCGTATCGGTTTTTTTCGGCCGTAAAGCGTACCTTATGTGTCGGATACTGGCCGTCTAGGCCAATGACCCCCGATTGTGTGATAAAAAATTCAGGGCCCTTGTCTTGCATCAACAAGAATGGTTCATCAGGCTTGTCCACGCTGACGGGGTAACGTCTCAGATCCCATTGGCGCACATCGCCACCCTCGGTATCAATCACGGCTTCGACGAGGTCCGTGCGAACGTGAATGCGCGTCTCGCGTGGAAGCACTGCAGTCATCTTGGGCGTCTTTGTTTGCTCCGCGCCGGCTTGCTCAGGGACGGCGGGCACGCTGGGGGTGCTGTTTGATGGCGCACTTGGGGCCGGCGTGGTGCTTACCGGAGGTGGTGCGTTTTGCTGTTCCCACGCCTGCCATATGAACATCAGTACCAAGGCCAGCGCAAAAAACAGAAGCAGTCGCTGGTTATCCATGCCTTGGCTCGGATGATGCACGGGGTGGTGGAACGGGGTCATAACCGCCGACATGCCATGGATGACAACGCAGAATCCGTCTCATCGCGAGCCATGTTCCGCGCGCCGCGCCGTGGTTTTCGATCGAATCGAGGGCGTAATGGGAACAGCTGGGGTGAAAACGGCAACGATCCCCCAGCCAGGGACTCAGAATGTAGCGGTAGCCACGAATCAGGGCGATTAGAATCTTTTGCACTGTTGTTCGACCATTTCCCACATCTTTTGCAAAGAGGTTCGCAAGCATTCAACACTCGCCCCGGCCGCGCCTGGATTGGCTACCACGACAATGTCCAGGCCGGCCAAATTTGCCTGATCATGACGAAATGACTCGCGTATGCAGCGTTTAACCCGATTTCGCTCCACCGCTCGGGGCGAAACCCGTCGCGAAATAACAATGCCCAAACGCCCGTAGGAGTAGGAATTCGGAGTCGCGTAAACCCTGAACAATACGTCACGCCAGGGTCGGTTACTCTTCAGGGTTGTTTCAAATTGCGTCGGCTTCAACAACCGACGTGACTTGGGCAGCCCGTAACGGGCCCTGGTCAAAATTAAACGCCAAGTCGAGCGCGACCCTTGGCCCGGCGCGCAGCCAGCACGCGCCGACCGCCTTTTGTTTTCATTCGGGCGCGGAATCCGTGGGTACGCTTGCGTTTGATTACACTGGGCTGAAAAGTGCGTTTCATCGTGATCCGTTTTTTATGGCTGCGAAGGTTTCTGCTGCAAAAGGGCGGCAAACTTACTGCTTTCGATGAAGGTTTGTCAACAGATTATGACGTTAATTTATTGTAAATCATAATAATCAATTGTATCTGTGGATAACTCAACATCGAGCAGATAAACTTCGGCTCCTTTTGTCCAGTATCTGGATCCCGTGGTATGCAGTCACGCGTTTGGCATAAATGTCTAGAACGACTCGAGGAGGAACTGTCTGCCCAACAGTTCAATACTTGGTTACGGCCGCTGCATGCGGTCCAAGATCCGCAGATGCTTCGACTTCTTGCACCAAACCGTTTCGTTATGGATTGGGTGCGCGAACGATTTCTCGAGAGGATTGCCGAGCTGACCGCGGAATATAGCGGCGGTGTTTTGAAAGTTCAGGTGGAAGTTGGTAGCCAATCTCGCGCTCCCGCCGGCCAATTAAATACCACCGTTGCAAAGGTTGAAGCCGTTGCTCCCAAAACATTATCGATAATAGGCCGACTGAATCCCGATCTTACGTTCGATACCCACGTCGAAGGAAAATCGAACCAGTTAGCGCGCGCGGCAGCGAAACAAGTTGGTGAAAACCCAGGTGGGGCATACAACCCGCTATTTATCTATGGCGGAGTTGGTTTAGGTAAAACCCATCTGATGCAGGCAGCCGGTAATCTGATGCTTGCGCATCGACCGAATGCCAATATTGCGTATGTGCATTCGGAACGTTTCGTTGCGGATATGGTTAAGGCACTGCAGCATAACGCAATCAACGAATTCAAAAAAAATTACCGTAATCTCGATGCATTGCTCATAGACGATATACAATTTTTTGTAGGAAAAGAGCGTTCTCAAGAAGAATTATTCCATACATTCAATGCCTTACATGATGCAAAACGTCAAGTTATCATCACTGCTGATCGTTTTCCCAAAGAGCTGGTCGGCGTGGAGGAACGTCTTATATCGCGCTTCGGTTCCGGGTTGATTGTATCTATTGAGCCGCCTGAATTAGAGACACGTGCCGCTATTTTAATCAAAAAAGCGAAACAGGAGGGCATTGGCCTATCTGATGATGTAGCATTTTTTATCGCGAAAAGGGTTAGATCAAATGTACGCGAACTTGAAGGGGCTTTGAGACGCATATTGGCAAGCGCATACTTTACTGGACGTCAAATTGATACAGACTTGGTAACGGACAGCCTGAAGGACTTGATCTCTTTCCAAGAACGGCTTGTGACAATAAATAACATCCAGAAAACCGTTGCAGAGTACTACAAGATCCGAATCGCTGATTTACACGCAAGGAGTAGGTCAAGACAGGTTGCAAGACCGAGGCAGGTCGCCATGGCGTTAGCGAAAGAATTGACCGATCACAGCTTGCCTGAAATTGGCGAAGCGTTTGGTGGTCGTGACCATACAACAGTCTTACACGCATGTAGAAAAATTATGGAACTCAAGACAAAGGATTCACGTATGGAAGAAGACTACAGCAACCTTATACGAATCCTGACGAACTGATCCAGCGCTGTTATTAACCTGTTAACGAAGTTTGTGGATTCCTAATGAGCCGGTATCATTCACAACTTACAACTCTTGTTCACACCATGCCATACATGTTGTACACAAGCTAATTACAACTGCAAATGCTACTAGAAACGCTGCGGGAACGGTTTATTCACATAAAGCGACCAAGCTAACTACTACAATAAAAAAACATTAGGTAATAGGAAAATGCAGATAAATCTCACACGCGATGAGCTGCTGAAACCGCTGAGCTATGTTGCGGGTGTGGTGGAAAAACGCCAGACCTTACCGGTTTTGTCTTATGTGCTGTTACGGCAGCATGATGGTTCTATGACCCTTACCGGTACAGATCTAGAAATAGAGGTAGTCGCAACAGTAAAGAAAAATGATATCGCTGATGCTGAATTAACACTTCCCGCCAGAAAATTACTCGATATTTGCCGTGCGTTACCAGGTAGTGCGGACATCGCGATTCGTAAAGAGGGGGACAAGGCCGTAATTAAATCAGGTAAAAGCAGATTTACCTTAGCTACGATGCCAGTAACTGACTTTCCCTATATACAGCCACTACAGTGGGAGCAAGTACTTACAATCAAAAAAAGTGCTTTAAAGCTGATATTTGAACAAACGCATTTTTGCATGGCGCAACAAGATGTACGGTATTACTTAAATGGTTTGTTACTCGAATTTATGGGTGAAATCATTCGTGCAGTTGCAACCGATGGGCATCGAATGGCGATCAGCGAAGTTCTCACAGAAAAGGGAGTTACAAGTGACAAACAAGTAATTATCCCTCGCAAAGGTATACAAGAGATGCTGAGACTATTGGATGATACTGATGATCCTGTCGAAATAAAGGTTGGTGTTAACCATCTGAGGGCACAAACTACTGAATTCGCATTTACCTCGAAATTAATTGATGGGCGTTACCCAGACTATTCGAAAGTAATTCCACAATCGCAGAGTAAATTGCTGAAACTACCGCGCGAAACTCTGCGCGAAACCTTGAGCCGTGTAGCCATTCTATCCAGCGAAAAGTACCGCGGCGTACGTCTTAATTTGGCAAATAAAATTTTACGTATTACGGCACATAACCCGGAGCAGGAGGAGGCTCAAGAAGAGATAGCGACTGATTATGTGGGCGAGAATATGGAAATTGGATTTAACGTCAACTACATGATCGACGCGATTTCAGCGCTTCGTTCAGGGGAAATTATTTTTGGGCTGAATGATCCGAATACTAGTTGTACTTTTGCATCTCCAGACAGCCACTATCCATTATACGTTATAATGCCAATGCGCCTCTAAGCACTCAACGAAATTTTATGTTTCACGTGGAACACTAAAATTAGCTCCACGTGGAACATTGCTAGCACTTATAAATGACACAACCTAAAAAAGAGATAGCCGCCGCGTACGATTCACGCAGTATTCAGGTCCTTAAGGGACTTGAAGCCGTCCGTAAGCGTCCAGGAATGTACATTGGGGATACCGATGATGGAACAGGTCTTCATCACATGGTATTCGAGGCTGTTGATAACTCTATCGACGAAGCACTCGCCGGATTCTGTAATCGCATTAGCGTCACTATCCATAGCGATGACTCCGTAACTGTTTCAGATAATGGCCGCGGAATACCAACTGAAATTATTCCCGAAGAAGGTCGTTCTGCAGCAGAAGTCGTTATGACGGTCCTTCATGCGGGCGGTAAGTTTGATCAAAATTCCTACAAGGTTTCCGGAGGGTTGCATGGTGTGGGTATCTCTGTGGTTAACGCGTTATCTGAAAGCCTTGAGCTTACGATCCGTCGCGGAGAAAAAGTATATTTTCAGAAGTATCGTTTGGGTGAGCCAGTTGCACCCCTGAGGGCAATTGGTGAAAGTAGTGAGACTGGTACGGATGTCCGTTTTAAGCCCAGCAGTAAGGTATTTAGCAATACTGTATTCAACTACGACATACTTGCTAAGCGCCTACGTGAGCTTTCATTCCTCAATTCAGGTGTTAGCATTTCCTTGGTAGATGAACGCAGCGGCAAAGAGGATATCTTCGAATATAAAGGTGGCATTGCCGCATTTGTTCAACATTTAAATCGCAATAAAACACCACTCCACCAAAAGTCCGTATACATTGCGGCCGAACGTGAGCGCCTCACCGTTGAACTCTGCATGCAATGGAATGATACCTATCAGGAGAACATATTCTGTTTCACCAACAACATTCCTCAGCGCGACGGAGGAACTCATTTGGCCGGCCTGCGTGCTGCCATGACGCGCACACTCAATCAGTACATAGAAAAGACCGGTTTGGCCAAAAAGGAAAAAATAGAGATCAGTGGTGATGACGCCCGCGAAGGCCTGACGGCAGTTTTATCGGTAAAGGTGCCCGACCCCAAATTTTCTTCGCAAACCAAGGATAAACTGGTTTCTTCCGAAGTGAAGGGGATCGTCGAATCCGTCGTTAACGAAAAGCTTACAGAATACCTCGAGGAAAACCCGATAGATGCAAAAGCAATTTCCATAAAAATAGTTGAAGCAGCTCGGGCCAGGGAAGCAGCGCGGAAAGCACGCGAGATGACCCGACGCAAGGGGGTTTTGGATGTCGCGGGTTTGCCAGGCAAGCTGGCGGACTGCCAAGAGCGTGATCCAGCAAGGTGTGAGCTTTATTTGGTTGAGGGGGATTCGGCTGGTGGCTCAGCCAAGCAAGCGAGGGATAGGCGTTTCCAAGCGGTCCTTCCGCTGAAAGGTAAAATTCTCAATGTTGAACGGGCAAGGTTCGATAAGATGTTGTCGTCGGCGGAAGTGGGCACGTTGATTACGGCATTGGGAACTGGCATCGGTAATAACGATTTTGATATCAATAACTTAAGATATCATCGCGTTATTTTGATGACAGATGCAGATGTGGACGGGTCTCATATCCGCACCTTGTTATTGACCTTCTTTTTTCGACAGATGCCAGAAATGATTAGCCGTGGCCATGTGTATATCGCACAGCCTCCGCTATTCAAGATCAAGCAGGGAAAACAGGAGCGTTATCTGAAAGACGAAAACGAGCTCCAGGAATTCCTGCTTGAAGCTGCGCTCGCCGATGCCGTGCTGAACACATCGAGTCAGGAAGTCGTCACCGGTGTCGAGCTCGGCAATTTGTGCCGCAGCTATCTCACCGTGGAGCAGACCATCAAGCGTCTATCGCGGCGCTACGACCCCGAGGCCCTGCGCCGCATGATTTATCTATCGCGACTCACACCCGATATGTTGAAGGACAAAAGACAAGCGACCAAGTTAGCCCAAGAACTGCAAGGGCGGCTGACCAGCGATATTAACCATGGGCGCCGTTATGAAATCGAGCTGGGCATCGACACCCGTAACAATCTTCAGGAATTCGTCGTAACTCGCCACGAACACGGCACCGCGACACGCACAAAAATCGACGCGGAGTTCATTTCCTCCGGCGAATACGCTTCGATGCGGGCATTGGGTGAGCGGCTGGAAAAATATTTTAGCGACGAGGCGACCATTCAACGGGCCGAAAAGAATCAGAAGGTCGGTAGCATCGATACAATGCTGGAGTGGCTCATGAGCGAAGCCCGTCGCGGACAGACGATACAGCGTTACAAAGGGCTGGGTGAAATGAACCCGGAGCAGTTGTGGGAAACGACGATGGATCCGCAGACACGCCGACTCTTGAAGGTCAATGTCGACGACGTCGTCGCTGCTGAAGAAGTGTTCACGACCCTCATGGGCGATCAGGTCGAGCCGCGTCGCGAATTTATTGAGAAGAATGCTCTCCAAGTGAGCAACCTGGATATTTAGCTTCTTTCATTGTTGAGCTATACAGATCCCGCAACCACACCGACGGCCTAATGGAGCGTACGAGGGATACTCAAAGTAAATAAGGGTATTTCTGCATCAAATTCGGTACCATCGTCGGCTAACATCTGGTAACTACCACGCATCGTGCCGACAGGCGTTTCCAGAATTGTGCCACTCGTATACTGAAAACTTGTGCCTGGTAACAAATAAGGTTGTTCACCAACCACACCATCGCCCCTAACCTCGCGGGTCTGATCGTTGGCGTCGGTGATTATCCAATGCCGCGTAACCAATCGCGCAGGAATGGCGCCGGCATTGGTGATTGTAATCGTATACGCGAAAACATAACGGTTTTGATCCGGAGCCGACTGGCCGGGAAGGTAGACCGTCCTCACGTCAATCTGTATCTGGTGTTTGTCGTTGGAGGTCATTGGCAGTCTCGGGTAAATCTGGAGGCAGAACTATTTTGCAACACTTTGCCGTTGATGGGTATCACTCTGATGTTCGGTTAGGGGGATAAAACAGCCAAGTCAGGACCACGAAACCAGAAAAAACCGTATATATCATTGTAAAAACCCATTCCGGTGCGGTATAAAAAATCAAACGCTCGATCCAGTAGCTGAAAAAACTTCTCTCATATGTGAGCAATCCGGACTTGATGCGAAATGAATTTTCCAGCGCCGTCAGCGGACAGGTAACACCAAGCCACGCTTCCAGCATCACGAACCCGATGGAGATCAAGTGTATCAATCGAAACAGCCGATGGCGCGTCCAGAGCCAGCCACACGCCCAACCGGTCAGAATCAAAAGCTGACCAGCAACCACGAACAAAACGTACGTGGCGTGCACCACAAGCGTAACGTCTGCAAGCACGTTCCAAGCGTACTCTTCCCTCATGTCGTAACTAAAGAATATTGCGGGCAGTCGACACTGAAGAACTGGATGGGTTGGACATCTATTCTTGCCGCAGTGAGCGAGCGGCCCCACAGACATCCGCTATCGAGACATATCACGCCGTCTCCCCGCCATGGCCCCAGCGTCGACCAGTGCCCGAAAATAACTTGCAAATTGGAGCTACGCCGCGTGCGTACTCGGAACCACGGAAGCAAATCGGTTGGCTGGGTGCCCGGCGGGCCCTTGGGACGCAGGTCGATGCCGCCATCAAGGTCGCAATAACGCAAGCGCGTGAAAGCGTTGACGATGACACGCAATCGATCATAACCATGCAAGGATTCGTTCCACCGGTTGGGCAAGTCGCCGTACATATGTTTAAAGAATTTGGGGTGACTCTCGCTTCGCAGTTCAGTTTCGGCTTCACGAGCCAGTCGCCGGGCATCAGCGAGATCCCAAGACGGCAGTAGCCCGGCGTGTATCAGGGTGTAGCCGATGTCTCCGTCGTGGTAAATCAAGGGACATGAACGAAGCCAGCGCAGCAGCTCGTCGCAGTCCGTGGCACGCAGGATTTCTTCCAGAGTGTCATGTTTCTTGAGTTTGGCTGCGCCTGTAGCCACAGCGAGAAGATGCAAGTCGTGATTACCCAGCACGCTGATAGCGCGCTCGCCCAGATCCCGGACGAATCTTAGCACCGCGAGCGATTCCGGCCCGCGGTTAACGAGATCGCCGGTGAACCACAAGCGATCACGTGCTCGATCGAATCGGATTTCACCCAGCAACGCCCGGAGCGACTGATGACAACCCTGTACATCACCGATTGCGTAAACTGGCATCAGGAAAAATGGGTTGCGCCGACACGCGCGGCCATCTCGATGGTGGCCTGCACCAGCGCGCTGCTGGTACCTGGTTCAGCCACCGAATGCCCGGCGTCCGGGATGATTTCCAGCCGCGCATTCGGCCAAGCCCGCGCCAGTTCCCAGGCATTCTGGATTGGACAAACGACGTCATAGCGGCCATGCACAATGATTCCGGGTATGCCATTTAAACGAGACACATCGCGGAGGAGCTGGTCCGGTTGGAGAAACGTCTGATGGAAAAAGTAGTGCGCTTCGATGCGAGCGAGCGACAGCGCAACATGTGGTGATCCGAAAAAATCCACCACATGCTTGTTCGGCAACAGCGTGGCGGCCCGGCTCTCCCACAATGACCACGCCTTGGCGCTGGCCATACGTGCGATCTCATCCTCACCCGTCAGGCGCCGATAATGCGCCTGCAGAAGATCGTGTCGCTCGGGCTCCGGGATCGGCGCGATAAAATCCTGCCAGTGGTCGGGAAACAAACGATTCGCGCCTTCCTGGTAGAACCAATAAATTTCCCAGGGGCGGCACAGAAAAATGCCGCGCAGGATAAGTCCAAGTACCCGTTGTGGATGGGTTTCGGCATAGGTCAGGCAAAGCGTCGAGCCCCAGGAGCCCCCAAACAGCACCCAGCGATCGACTCCAAGGTGTTCGCGTATTCTCTCCATGTCGGCCACCAGATGCCAAGTCGTGTTTTTCTCGAGGCTGGCGTGCGGGGTCGAGCGCCCGGCGCCACGCTGGTCAAACAGGATGATGCGATAGACGTTTGGATCGAAGAAGCGCCGATGGTATTCCTCGCAGCCGGCACCGGGCCCGCCGTGCACGAACAGCACCGGTAGCCCCTTGGCATTGCCGCATTCCTCGAGATACAGCTCATGCGGCGGCTCCACCGCGAGCCGATGGATGGCGTAGGGTTTGATGTCGGGATAAAGTTTTTGCACCGTGGCAATCTCAGGGCGATTCGGTCTCGACGTGTCGGTAGGTTACACTGACAACGCGCGCCAAACGATCGAAACCGATCCAATCCTTGTAAGCAACCAGATCGGCTACAAGCTTGTCGTTCATCTCGGTATCGCGCAGGCGCTGATCGTAGTATTTTTTTACCGCCGTGTGCAGCGCCACCAGGAAACCGCGTTGCGCCAATGCGATCTCGCGCCCGCCGCACGAGCCGTGTCCCGGTATGAAATGAGTGGCCTTGGACTTGAGCGCCAAGTCGATGGCGGCGATCTGGCCCGAAATATTTCCCTGTTCCGGAAAGTCGACGGCGATGCGTTTGTTCAGCACGATGTCACCGAGAAAGATCACGCCTTCTTCCGTCACGTCAATCATGATGTCGTTATCGGTATGCGCGCGATCGTTGTGGACGATGCGGAAGGTCGTGCCATGCAGCCTGAGCCTATCATCATTATCGAGTCCGAGATCCGGTGCCACCGCCGTGGTACCTTGGCTCGCACCCTGTGTCATCTGGTTCATTTTTTCGAGCCAGCTTTCACCGGCGCCCGACTTGATGGCTGCGATCATTTTCGGGTGCGCGTAGATGACCGCATTCGGATACGCGGCCTTGATCGCCTGGTTACCGAGCCAGTGATCGCCGTGAACATGGGTGTCTATAACGGCGATGACGGGATCCCGGGTCACACGGGCGATCTTATTGAGCACCATCTCCCCTACCTGCAGGCTCCCACCCGGGTCGATCACCACTACGCCTCGGTGGACCAGCACGAAACCTGGGTTGTTGGAAAAACCTTGGTTTTCGCGGGTGGGCGCCCGATTCGGGCCCTCGATCACGTAGACGTGATCGGTGATTTTGGTCAAAGGGTAATCGCGTTCGATCGGAGGAGCCTTGGCGTCGGTGCAGGAAAGCAAAACCGGCAGGAAAGCCGCGAAAAGAAGCCACAGGCGCACGGCCACGTCAATGCCTGAGCCAGATTTCATAGATGTAAAGCATCACTTCGAGCACGATGAGGGCGACGATGTACCATTCCACGCGTAACATGCTGCGATTCTGCATCAGGTTTACCGCCGTTTCTGCGGTTTGGGCAATGAGCGCCAGCTTGCGGTCGAGCACCGTGTTGCGTTCGCGCAGTTCGTATTCGTTTTCCAGATGCAGGTACAGGCGCTCGACTTCCGGATGATCCCAGAGCAGATCGGGTTTGTCCTGGATCTCCACGCGTCCGGTCATTTTATGCTGCACCAACAACGTACCGCCGATGTGACGCAGTAGCTGGCGCAACCGCCGGCCGCCTCCGCGCGGATTCTCCAGCTGCCGCGCGAGCGGTTCGATCAAGTCAAATGCGCTCGCCATGGCATTTTCGTAATAGGCTAGCGCGACGCTGCGAGCCAGCGCCGTAGCCACAATTTGCAGGCGCGCCAGCGACAAATCGGCAACGCCGATGCCCTCGAGGGTGACGCCTTCCGGCTGCTTGCCGGCGATGAACAACTGGGCGTCCTCGGTTTCCAACCGGCGCAGCGGGTTCTCCACGCGCGGCCTCAGGTCCTTGAGGAAGTTTTTTTGCTCGACCTCGGTCAGGTTGAACAGCACCGCCGCGCCATATCGAAACAGCATCGCCAGTCCCGCCTCGCCGGCCGGCAGCACTAGCGGGCCCAGGGTGACCTTGGGTTCCACCTGTGGCTCGGACAACCCGCGAAGCTGCAGACGTTCGCCGAGAAAGGCGGCGCGCACCGTGATCGGCTTTTCCTTCGGCAGCCGTCCGGACGGATCGCTGGTTTTGGAGGTCATAAGCGCCTTTCCTGGCGAGACAAATTGCGGTTGATCTAGATACCGAGACGCTCCCAGATGGTGCAGGTCGGCCCGGCGCGGTTGAGAGTGTAAAAATGCAAACCCGGGGCTCCGGCGGTAAGGAGCCGGTCGCACAGCTCGGTGGTAACGTCGAGTCCGAAAGTGCGGATGGCGTCGAGGTCGTCGCCGAATCCCTCGAGTCGCCGGCGTATCCAGCGCGGGATCTCAGCGCCGCAGGCATCGGAGAAGCGGGCGAGTTGTTTGTAATTAGTGATCGGCATGATGCCTGGTACGATTGGTACGTTGAGCCCATGTCCCTCGCATTCCTCGACGAAACGCGAGTAGGCGTCGACATTGAAAAAATATTGGGTGATGGCGGAATCGGCCCCGGCCCTGACCTTGTTGATGAAATGCCGGATATCGGCCTCGGCACTTGGCGATTCAGGATGGAATTCCGGATAGGCCGCCACATCGATGGTGAACTCGTCGCCGGTCTCGGCGCGGATGAAGGCCACCAAGTCGTTCGCGTAACTGAAGTCGCCGGTCTTGGGAACGTCCTTCGGCGGATCGCCGCGCAGCGTAACCAAGTGACCGATGCCGAGCCGGCGGTAGCCGTCTAGCAGCGCACGGACATCCGCGCGCGTGGTGCCGATGCAGGATATATGCGGCGCCGCTTGCTGGCCCATCGCCTGGATTTCCTTGACGGTATCGTAGGTACCTTCGCGCGTGCTCCCACCGGCGCCGAACGTCACGGAAAAGAATTTCGGCTTGAGTTGCGCCAGTTGCTGCACGGTTTCGCGCAACTTGAGCCGGCCCTCGTCATTGCGCGGCGGGAAGAACTCAAAGCTGAATGTGCGCGAATATTTTTTCTGCGAGTCCATGGAATTCTTAGATAACGTAGTTCTGGTTTCGGCGCACGCGTCGAAACCCAACGACCCTCTTTTCGGTGACGATGGGTTTCGCTGGGCTCAACCCGTCCTACGTTAATAGCGGTAATGATCCGGCTTGTACGGTCCTTCCAATGGCACGCCGATATAGTCGGCCTGTTCCCGGGTCAGCGGCGTGAGCCTGACGCCGATTTTCTTCAAATGCAAGCGCGCGACTTTCTCATCGAGCTGCTTGGGCAGCACGTACACCTTCTTTTCGTACTTTGCCGCGTTGTTGAACAGCTCCATCTGCGCGATAGTCTGGTTGCTGAACGACGCCGACATCACGAAACTCGGATGGCCGGTGGCGCAGCCCAGGTTCACCAGGCGCCCCTTGGCGAGCACGATAATCTTCCTGCCGTCGGGGAAGATCACGTGGTCCACCTGCGGCTTGATCTCCTCCCACTGGTATTTTTCGAGCGAGGCGATGTCGATCTCGGAATCGAAGTGGCCGATATTGCACACGATCGCCTCGTTTTTCATGGCTTTCATGTGATCGTGGCCGATAACGTGAACGTTGCCAGTGGCGGTGACAAAGATATCACCCTGGCTCGCGGCGTCGTCCATTGTGACCACGCGATAACCCTCCATCGCCGCCTGCAGCGCGCAAATCGGATCGATCTCGGTCACCCACACGGTCGCCCCCATGCCGCGAAAGGCCTGGGCACAGCCCTTGCCGACGTCGCCGTAACCGAGCACCACGCAGATCTTGCCCGCGACCATGACATCGGTCGCGCGCTTGATGCCGTCGATCAGCGACTCGCGGCAGCCGTATAGATTGTCGAACTTGGACTTGGTCACCGAGTCGTTCACATTCATGGCCGGGAACATCAGCTCGCCGCGTTCCTGCATCTGGTAGAGGCGATGCACGCCGGTGGTGGTCTCCTCGGTCACGCCGCGAATGCGCTTGGCGATCTCAGTCCACTTGTTGGGGTTAGCCCCGAGACTATTCTTCAGCAGACCGAGGAACACCTTCCATTCCTCATTGGCATTGGTTTGCGATTCCGGTACTTTTCCGGCCTTCTCGATTTCCACGCCCTTGTGCACCAGCATGGTGGCGTCGCCGCCGTCGTCGAGGATCATGTTCGGCCCCTTGCCGTCAGGCCAGGTCAGCGCCTGCTCGGTGCACCACCAGTACTGCTCCAGCGTTTCGCCCTTCCAGGCGAACACCGGAATGCCGGCGGCCGCGATCGCGCTGGCGGCGTGGTCCTGGGTGGAGAAGATGTTGCACGAGGCCCAGCGCACTTCGGCGCCAAGGGCCACGAGGGTCTCGATCAGCACCGCGGTCTGAATGGTCATGTGCAGCGAGCCCGAGATGCGCGCGCCCTTGAGCGGCTTGGCGGCGCCAAACTCCTCGCGCAGCGCCATGAGGCCGGGCATCTCGGTTTCGGCAATCTGGATTTCCTTGCGGCCCCAGTCGGCGAGCTTGAGGTCCGCGACTTTGTAATCGGAGAATTTCGGATTGACGACAGCGTTCATGATGATGACTCCAAAATGAACGAGCGCCGTTGCAATAAATTGTCACGTTCCGCCGAGCCTGGCAGGAGGTTCCTGTTGCAACGCTCCTCGGCGATTCCGCGGCCGCCCTGTGGCGGCTTCCTGATTAAAATCTAAGCCGTGGCCGCACTCCTTGCCGTGATGCCGGCGGCGGAGCGGAGTTCCTCGGCCTTGTCGGTGCGCTCCCAGCTGAAGCCTGATTCGGTACGGCCGAAATGGCCGTACGCGGCCGTGGCCTGGTAAACCGGCCGCAGCAGGTCGAGCATCTGGATGATGCCTTTGGGACGCAGGTCGAAATGGCGCTTTACGAGTTCGGCGATCTTTGTGTCCGGGATCACGCCGGTGCCAAAAGTGTCCACATGGATAGATACGGGCTTGGCGATGCCGATGGCGTAGGCGATCTGAATCTCGCATCGCGCTGCCAATCCGGCGGCCACGATGTTTTTGGCCACGTAACGGCCGGCGTAGGCGGCCGAGCGGTCAACTTTGGACGGGTCCTTGCCCGAGAAGGCGCCACCGCCGTGGCGCGCCATACCGCCGTAAGTGTCGACAATGATTTTGCGCCCGGTTAGGCCGGCGTCGCCTACCGGACCGCCGATCTCGAAACTGCCGGTCGGGTTGATGTGAAATTCAGTCTCTTTTCCCAGCCATTCTTTGGGCAGCACCGGCTTGACGATTTCTTCAATCACCGCTTCCTTGAGATCGGTATGCTTGATTCCCGGTGCATGCTGGGTCGACAAGACGACCGCGTCAATGCCGGATGGTTTGCCGTCGACGTATTTCACCGTGACCTGCGACTTCGCGTCCGGGCGCAGCCAGGAGAGCTTGCCGTGCTTGCGCACCTCGGCCTGGCGTTTCACCAGGCGGTGCGCCAGCGTGATTGGCATCGGCATGAGTACGTCGGTTTCATTGGAGGCGTATCCGAACATCAGGCCCTGGTCGCCGGCACCCTGCTCAAGGTCGAGGCCCTTGCCTTCGTCCACGCCTTGGGCAATGTCTGGTGACTGGCGACCGATCGCGGTGAGCACAGTGCAGGTGTCGGGTCCGAAACCCATTGCGTCGGTGTAGCCGATGTAGCGAATGACGTCGCGTGCGACGCGATCGAAGTCGACTGTGGCGCGTGCTGTGATCTCACCCGCGAGCACCACCAGATTGTTCTTGACCAGCGTTTCGCAGGCGACCCGCGCGGTCTTGTCCTGCGCCAGGATTGCATCCAGAACGGCGTCTGAAATCTGGTCGCATACCTTGTCCGGATGTCCTTCCGACACCGATTCTGAAGTAAAAAGGTAACTGTCAGCCATTTGTACGTCACTCCACCCTGTAATACCTGCTTGGGACCGCGCAGTTTAATCAAATCGTCCGTAAATTACATCCCAACGGCTGATTAGCACTGTTCCCACGGCAGTCCGTGAAAACGCCAGCCTCCTTGAGTACTGCGATGGTGTTTGTCGTCCAGCTGCCCCTCGAAGCCCTCGGCCACGTTATAAACTTCTTTGACGCCGCCCTTTACCAGGACCTTGCCGGCCTCGAGCGAGCGCACGCCGCTGCGGCAGATCAACACCACCGGTGCCGCCCCGGTGGCGCCTCCGAGCATGGCCTGACGAACTAGAGTCACGAAATGGGGGTTGATTTTCCAATCCGGCTCGTCGATCCAGGGAATATGAATCGCCCCCGCCGGATGCCCGACGAACAGGTACTCCATGTGCGAACGCACGTCGATGAAGACGGCGTTCGGGTGTAGTTGCAGGAATTCATACGCTTCCTTGGGATGTAGTGTTTTGACATCATCGATCATACCAGCTCGCTCCTCCGGGGCTGTCCCCGGACCGTTCCCATTGGGCATACTAGTCAGGATGCTAGCCGCCCCAATTCAGCCAGATTCACCCGCGCGCCCGCGACCGGCGAAATCACTGCTGCGCGCCACCGGTGCAGCCATCGCAGATTACGCCATGATTCAACCGCGCGATCGCGTGCTGCTTGGTCTGTCCGGCGGCAAGGACAGTCTATCCCTCTTGCACGTCCTCTTGCATTTGCACGACAAAAGCCCGGTTCGCTTCGAGCTGGCAGCTGCCACGGTCGATCCATGCATTGACGGTTTTGATCCATCTTTTCTCCAGGATTATGTTCCGGCCCTAAATATCCGCTTTTACTACCGGCGTCAGGATATCGTCGGACGCGCGCTTAAAACAATGCGAGGCGATTCATTCTGCGCCTACTGCTCGCGCATGCGCCGCGGAATTCTTTATGCCACAGCGCGGGAATATGGCTACAACGTGCTCGCACTCGCGCACCACCTGGATGATCTCGCGGAAACCTTCCTGATGAGCGCATTTTACGGCGGTAGCCTACGCACGATGAAGGCGCATTACCGAAACGATGCTGGCGATCTGCGTATCATCCGCCCGTTTGTGTACGTGCGGGAGCGTCAAACTGCTGATTTCGCCTGCCGCGCTGGCCTCCCGACCATTATGGACAACTGCCCCGCGTGTTTTCGTGTGCCAAGCCAGCGGATGCAGATGAAGCGCTTGCTTTCCGAACAGGAAAAAACACATAAAAAGATTTTTTCCAGCATTCTTACTGCTATAAAACCACTTATGTCAGATAATTTTCAAGAATAAGGTGTATACAACCACTGCTAAGTATTATCAATGCAACTGATAGAATTATGTATAAAGTAGTATAAATTATTTTATTTTGGCGCTATATAGGTAGATAAGTGGGATTTCATAACCATCATAAAGCGGTCTGCCACCTTGGGTTGATTTGCATACCTATCCAAATGGCCTTCCATGGCGTCGGTCACCAATTCCAGACGTTTTTCTGAATCAGGGTGGGTTTTGAACATCAATGATACCGCATCATCCTTCGGATTGATGGAAGCCAGCGTTTGTAATACCGCAGGAAGTCCATAGGGGTCGTAACCGGCGCGCGCCGCTAGCACCACACCCATGCGGTCGGCGGCAAACTCGTCTTCCTTATCGAGACCGCGCGCATAAATCTCAGTTCCGGCCGTGACCAGCTTGGCGTAATCCGGGTTGCCACGGCTCTGTGCGTAGTCACTCAACTTTTCGCTCACCATCACCGTAAGATTGTCTTTGCGCATGGTATTGAGTGCGTGCTTGGCGATGACGTGGCTGATCTCATGTGCCAGGACTCCCGCGAGCTCGGACTCGTCGTGCATGCGCACCAGCATCCCACGGGTGATAAACACGTAGCCGCCGGGCGTGGCGAATGCATTGATGCTGTCCGTGTCCATTACGCCGAAATGCCACGGCAGATTCGGCCGATCGGTGTGCAGCGCAATCCACATGCCGACTCTGTTGACGTAGCTTTGCAACGCTGGGTCGTTTACGAGCGGCGAGGCCCCCAGAAGATTGGCGGCGACGTCTTTGCCGAGCGCGATTTCATCGCCTTCAGACGGCTGACGCAGCGGTTTGCGTTTCTCGCCGACGTTGCGAAGTTTGTCGAGGTCTAGAGTGAACGCCGGAGCGGGCCAGGGGGCGATCAAGCTGAGCGTGGCAACGAACAGAGTGATTTGCGAGATTTTCAAGACGCCTCCTATTTCTTTCCCTGGCTCAAAAACGGGACATTTTTCTCTTTGAGCCCAACACTCAGCGCATATTGGCGTGCGGTATTGTCATTCGCACGATAGGCATTCATCGCTTCCACTGCCTGCGGATTGGGATTGGCGGTTTTCAGGTCCTCGGCACTCAGGCCGCGGATGCCGGTGGTGGCGACGATACCCTGTGAACCGGAGCGCCCGGTTTGCCCGATGTTGCGCAGAATGGCTAGACTTTCGCCGGATTTTTGAGCCTCCGGACCGGTACCCGTGCGCACCTGATACAGCTTGGCCCAGCCGGCTTTGCCCCTTCCCGAGATGCGCATCCAGCCGCCGCGGCGCTCCAGGATTTCCACGGCGGTGTTGGACGGCAGCTGACCCGCCTGCTTGGCGTCGCTGTAGGGCCCGGCCATGAGGGTGATGGCCACGCGCGTGGTGCCAACTTCCTTGGCGTGCGCCATGGGCAGGATCGCCAGTCCGAGCACGAATAAAAAATTGATCGATCGCTTCATCGTGACTCCCATTTCGGTTCGTACAGATGAACCATCATTTCCTTGCCTTTGAGTTTGACAAAGCCATGATCGACGAAGGTTATGACACGAGCCGCAGGCCTCGCGCACGGCGGCGGAAACCAGTACCCGCGCGCGCCCATGCGTGGCACCCTCGATGCGCGAAGCGGTGTTCATGGTATCGCCGATCACGGTGTAATCCTGGCGATGCAGCGGTGATCCGATGAAGCCGACCACCGCCTCGCCGGTGTGGAGACCGATGCCGAAGCGATCGACATCCGGACCGATTTCCTGCTTGAATCGCATCAATGTCTGTTCCATCTCGTGCGCACATGCGAGCGCAGGACTGGCGTGATCCGGTTGATCCGTCGGCGCCCCCTAAAATGCCATGATCGCATCGCCGATATATTTGTCCAGCGTTTCGGCGTGACGGAAAATCACCTCGACCTGAACGCTGAAATAGCGGTTGAGCAAGTCGACAGTCTCCTGCGGTGTCTTGCGCTCGGACAGTGAAGTGAAACCCTGGATGTCGGAGAATAACACCGTCACTTCCCGTTTTTGGCCCGTGGCGTCGGTTTCGCCTTTTTCCACGAGGCTGGAAACCACGCGTGGATCGAGAAAACGCGAAAATAATTGCGTCACCCGTTGACGGTTGCGCCGTTCGAGCCAGTACGAGCGGATAGCCGCGGGCAGGAAAATGTAGCCCGACTCGCTACGCTCGTTCGTCTTGTCATAAGATAGTCAAGACTAACCCAGCAGGGAACGGAGTCAATTCGCGCCAGACGAGCATGGCGGCGCACTTGCCGAATCGATGAGCCCTTCACGCCATAAGAAATCCAGAACCGACAAACCGGATTCATCGCTTTCGTTTCTCACGCTCAGGCCCGCGCGCAGCAGTTACGCGCCACGCTACTGGACGAGCTGGCTGTGGCTGCTGCTGTTGCGAACGATGGCGGCGCTGCCGCTCGCGTGGTCGCGCGCAGTCGGCGCCGGGTTCGGGCTTCTCATGATGATCGCGAACGCGAAGCGCCGCCGCATCGCGCGCATCAATCTCGGAATGTGTTTTCCGATACTGAGCCTGCGCGAACGCGAATATTTGCTGCGACGGCATTTCATCTCCAGTGGTCAGAGCTATTTCGACCTGGCCTATCTCGCGTGGGCCTCCGAGCGACGCATTCTGCGCAAGACGCATATCCGCGGCCTCGAAACCTATCAAGACCTGCGCGGACGAAACGTAATCCTCCTTGCGCCGCACTGCGTTGGCATGAATTTCGGCGGAGCCGTGATCGCGCGCAACCGCGCGCAGTTCTCGATGGTCAAACTGCAGCGCAACCCGGTGGTCAACTGGCTACTCAACCGCGGTCGCATGCGATTCGGGTGTTTCCTGCTGGCGCGCCAGCAGGGGCTGCGGCCGGTGATCCGCGGGCTCAAGCAGGGCTTGGCCTTTTACTATTTGCCGGACGAGGACTTCGGACAGCGCCAGTCGGTGTTCGCGCCGTTTTTTGGCGTGCCGACGGCGACGCTCGCCACCCTTGGACGGCTCGCGCGCCTGACTGACGCGCTCGTGGTGCCGTGTTTCACGCGCCTGCTGCCGGGTGGGCGCGGCTACGAAGTGATTCTGAAGCCACCGCTCGAAAATTTCCCGACCGGCGATCGCGTGCGCGACGCCGCGCGCATGAACGAGGTGATCGAGGAGGGTCTGCGGCACATGCCGGAGCAGTATCTCTGGACCTTCAAGCTGTTCAAGACCCGTCCGGACCACGCGCCTTCGCCGTATGGCTGATGCCCGCTTGAGTCGCTATCTTCACCCGCGCTACTGGCCGACGTGGTTCGGTTTGGCATTGATGCGCGCGGTGAGCTGGCTGCCGCTGCCGCTGATCGCCGTTCTTGGCGGCGCGCTCGGGATGCTGCTGTACGCGTTGCATGCCAAGCGACGCCACATATTGCAGGTGAACATCCGGCGTTGCTTTCCCGAGTTATCGGCGGCGGCGCAGGCGCGCATCGTACGGAAACACTTCCGCGCCTTCGGACAGACCGTGCTCGATATCGGCGTCGCCTGGTGGGCCTCGGAATCGCGGATCAAACGTTTGGTGCGGTTTCGCGGACGCGAGCATTACGACCGCACGCTGCGCGAAAATAAAAACATCATCCTGCTGGCGCCGCATTTTCTCGGGCTGGAATACGGTGGTATGCGGCTTTCAATCGAGCGGCCGATGGTGACAGTGTTTCGTCACCCGGTGAACGAATTGCTGAGCGTGGTGATGGAGCGCGCACGTTCGCGCTTTCAGATGAATCTGGTCGAGCATATCAAACCGCTCACGGCGCTTGTGAAACAGACGAAAAAAGGCGTCCCGCTGTATTACCTGCCAGACCAGGACGCCGGCCGGCGCCAATCGGTGTTTGCGCCGTTCTTCGGCATTCCCGCCGCGACGTTCGTGGTGTTACCGCGCCTGGCCGAAATGACCGGTGCCGTGGTAATTCCCTGCGTTACGCGTCAGCTATCCTGGGGGCGCGGTTACGAGACCACTTTTTATCCGCCGCTAAAAGATTTTCCTTCTGGCGATGCGGTGGCGGATACGACGAGAATGAACAAGGAAATTGAGAACGCGGTGCGGGAAATGCCGGAGCAGTATTTTTGGTTACATAAAAGATTTAAGACTCGTCCCAAGGGTGAGCCTGATTTTTACAAGTAAATCGAATCGCCTACGGCGATGTTAAAGGCTAATTGCGGGTGACTCCGCCCCTGCACCCTGGGTCGCTTTTCTTTGCTTGCCCAAAGAAAAGCGACTAAAAGAAAGGGCACCCCCAAGGCTTCGCCCTCGCCAACCTCGCTCGGGTTCCCTCACCCCTCGGTTGCCTCAGGGGGTGCGCCGACGCGACCTCCCTGTCGCGGCGGCGCACGCTCGCGATCCCTCGCTCGCCCCTTCGGGCCCGCACTTCGGCTGCCCTCGGGGTTCGGCTCGCCTTAGGGGGCGATAAAACACCACCCGCACCATTCTTGCGTGCGAACATGTCTTTTAGAAGAACCCGTTGAAGCGATGAAGTCACATGTCAATAGCCATGGCTCCAAAGATCTTTTAATTCGAACGGAATCGCTGTTCCGTCCCGCGACTTGTAGAACCCATTGGCCACAACTTTGGAAACACCAAGAATGAAATTTCTTCTTGCTTCGACGATGACAGCGATACGATCTGAGTTATGTTCTTGTGCCCATACGCCGAAGTCCAAAGACTTGTCGAGGACTTTGACTTTCCGGTTTTCGGGAGACGTCAAAAGCGAGCGGATTTGGTCATATGGTTTGGTCATCAATTCGGAAATGCGCGCATCAATGACAGCTTGGGTTTCTTTAAGTAACCGTGCCTTGTTGGTAAACATGGATTTTATTCGTCTCGTGTGTCAAAAACATAAAATCTCTAGCGTAGTTCGAAACTCTACGTCTCGTAAATTGAACTATCAATTGCTATTGATACTGACGGGCTGTTTTCAGGAGATGGGTTTTCCAATCCCCGTCGCCGCCGCCGAGCATCGCAGCCGAAGGCGGGAACAGCTCCTGATGTTCTAGGAATGCGCGCAGGGATGCGCGCACGAGCCCGCCTTTGGCGAGAAGCGCAGGAAGGTGTCGGCGGCTCCGGGGCGTGCTTTCTTTTGGTTTCTTTTCTTTGCTCGTATGTATAGACCGGAGAGATAGGTAACACCCGTGCGAGGACATGGGTAACATTATTCGTTGTCCTCCCGGTCTCG
>DASPRK010000214.1:0-24577 GCA_035624495.1 Methylomirabilis sp. (SeqCode)
CTTGTTTTCCAGTCCCTCGGCCCGTGCCCGCTCCCGCGCGTAGAGTATCTGCTGATGTGAAATGTTGTATGAGCTGACCGTGACGCCGTAATGCCGGGCCATGTGGCGCGCCAGACCGCCCCAGCCGCAGCCGGCCTCCACGACGCGGTCGCCGGGTTTCAGCCGCAGCTTGCGGCAAACGTGGTCCATTTTGGCGCGTTGCGCCTCCTCGATTGTCATATCCGGCGAGGGGAAGTAGGCGCACGTGTACTGCATGGCCTCGCGGTCCAGCCACAGCTCGTAGAACTCGTTGCCAATGTCATAATGGTGGTGGATGTTCGCGCGCGAATCGGCCAGATGGTTCTGGCGCGGGCGATTCAGCAGGTGCGTCTGAATCGTTTTCAGCTTGTGAAACTTGGTCGCCGAGGCGGAAGCGCGATAGGCAGCTTCGAGGAAACCGACCAAGTCGCCGTCGACGTCCACGCGGCCGACACTGTAGAGATCGCCGAAGTGCAGTGCCGGATTCAGCAGCAGCTGATGCAAAGCCTCGTTGTCGTGGATACGGACGCGCGCGATGCGAAATGCTGCCGAGGATCCGATCTCCTCTCCGTTCCACAGCACAAACGTGAACGGCGGATCACCGAGCATGTCCAGCAGCTTGCGCGCGATCCACCGATGCAAGGCGGAAACGCGCGGCAGCGCCTCGGCAACGTCGGCGTTATAGTCGCCGTTTGCCAGCACCGGGATATTGAGCGGGACCGTTTTGTTTTTCTGTATGTCCTTTTCCATCGCGCCATCGATATCGAGTAGGACCGGGTTATCCTACCGCGCGGGAGTGATCCGTTACAAATGGCCGCCGGACTCGACCCGGCGGCGTTCCCTCAGGGAGGCGGACAGCGCCCTGGTCGCGCGGATTTTGCGTGTTGCTTTCCGCTGGGCATTTAAGGTATAGGAGCAAACGTCCGGGAAATGGTTCCCGCGAAAGCGGCACAGCGGGTGCGCCGCGAAGAATGCACCGCCACCGGATGCGAACCGTGTAGAATGCCGCCAGCATGGACCACCGGACGATTCTGCCGTGCAAGGTGTGCTGTTTGCTCCTCTACGTGCTTTCATTGTGGCCGATGTGCGCGGGCGCCGATCACCCGAGAATCCGCGTGGTTACGTCGACGGACTGCTCGACAATCGTTTCCCGGAGCTGCGTCTGCGCGTCGCACGGACGACGCCCGACGGCGCGGTGACGCTTGTCTCGCGCACCTGCCCGGACTGTCCCAGTATCGCGACGTTGAATGCTTGCTGCCCCAGACCGGGCACGTCAAGGCGATGATCTGGGACCGCTTCGTCAATTGTGAAAGCGAAGCATCCGTGCCGATGCCGGAGACCCCCGTGGAAGTCCACGCGCTGCCGGAACAGGAACTGTTCGCGCCGCTGCTTGCTGACCCGCGCCAGCCGGAGTTTTCGATGAGTTGGCGGCGTTATCAGAGGCCGTCGACGGAATTCGCCGCCAGTGTGGCGCTCGGCGAATGTTTCGGTCCGACGTGGGAGATCTTCGGAAGATCGGGCAGCGCACGGATTGGCGTTCAAGCGGCGGTGTTCGCCCTGTTCATTCTGGCTGCCCCCCTGCGGCGATCTGGTCGGCGCGGACTATTGGGTCGGCTTTCCGCTCAGCTGTCACAAGGGCCCGTGGTCGTATCTGCTGCGCCTGTATCATCAGAGTCGCATCTTGCCGACGAATTCATCCTGGGTAACCCGGGCGTGAATCGAGTGAACTTTGGTTAGGAAGATCTGGAGGGGCTCGTATCCAATTTGAGGGGGAGAGATGACGGTTGTACGGTGGGAGCGGATACCTGCTGCACACCGAACCCGATATCAAGCGCAAGCATGCGCATGGCGGCGTCGAGTTGGTCCAGCCGCGCGCCGAGGGCGAGCTCAGTTTCGTGGCCGCCGCCGAAGTGCGTGCCTCCGAGGAGCTCGATTGGCGCGGCAGCCGTTCGTACCGGGCGGGGTTTGAATTCTGCAGCAGCAACCCGCGGCGGGTGCGGCAAATGCTGGAGCATTATCGCGGCCATTCGCCCAGCGGGCAGTTTTCCCTCGATTCCTTGCGTTATCCCGGCCTCGGACATGCTTTCGGGTTTGGAGGCGGGCCGAGGCGAAACACCGGGGAATTCCCATGCAAAAAACGATTGGCGTCAGGCGTTTGGCATACTATTCTTAAGTTTACTTGGAAATCACAGGCAGGTGATCCATGAATCTAAAAATGAATCTCGATAAAAAATCCCTGATACAGATCGTCGTATTGGTGGTGCTCGTGGCGGGAGGAGCCGGCGCTTACCTGATGCAGCAGGGCGGCGGCCTGGACCTAAGTTTTATAACTAATCTACTTGAGAGCAAACCCACCGTTACGCGGGCGCCGACCGCCCATGCACCGACGGCCAAAAAACCGGACGCAACGGCGCAGGTCGCCGCGAACATACCCAAATCGAATCTCCCCGCCATTCCCGCGACGCCGGCCAAGGGCCAGATCCACGGCCTGCCTTTCGTCGTCGAGAGCAGCACGATCGAAAACGGCGTGTTCACGATGCGTCTCGGCAAGGACGTTACCTCCGACCGGGAGGCGCGGGTGCTGTTACCCGGTTCACCGTGGGAAGCGCCGGCGGGCAAGAGCTTCAAGGTTCCGGGTGCGCCGGGAGCCGCGGCCCCGCAAATCGTACTTGCGTGGAAAGAGGCGGGGCAGGATACGCCGGCGGAACAGACGTTCACCGACAAATATTCCCTGTTGCTCGAATTCGGTCAGGAGAAAGACGGCAAGCTTCCAGGCAGGATTTACCTTAGCCTGCCCGATGAGGTGAAGAGCAATATCGCGGGAACGTTCGATGCGGACATCCGGGGATTTCGCCTCGTCAACGGCAAGCCGGATGTGGGCGCCGATTCCGTCGACACTCTCGAATATCTGGCGCTGCGCGAACTGTTGAAGGATGATCCCAACAAGGCGCTCGAGGTGATCGGGTTTCGCGACGGGCGTTATTCCCCAGCCGGAACCGCGGGCAAGAACATGACCGGCTATATCGAAACGGAATACCGTATCGGCCAGGACCCTCCCGTGATCCAGCGGTTTCAGTTTGAAAAGCAGGGCGGCGAGTGGAAGGTAGTGCGCACACTCGGAGTGAACCAGCTCGATGAAGCGCATCCGCTGCAGGCGCCATCCGCCAAGGACTCACCGGACAAGTTCTTGATTTATCTCGCGGCGAAGAGGCTTGAGGCGGATGTTCACAAGCAGTCGCCCAAGAAGGGGATTTACGAACCTATGTTCACTTCGCGTCACAGCGACAAGTTCAAAATCGGCGTCAGCGAAGCGAGCTACAAGCTCGGTCCGTCCGGCGAGGTTCAGAAGACGGCCTACCTTTTCCGGCAGCGTGCCGGTGGTTGGGCGCTCGAACGAGTGCTGGGCGGGAAAGAAAAAGTGGATTTCGATACCGGTCGCATCGCCAAGCGCTGACTTAAATAATTAGATCCCGGACCGAGCCGCGAGACGCGGCGAGCAAACAAAAAACCCCGCCTTTGTGGCGGGGTTTTTTGTTGCAACCGTCATCTGCCGCAAAAAAAGTTTGACGTCAGGCCAACGGTTTCACCACCGTGGCCTGCATGCCTTTCGGACCCTTCTGACTTTCAAACTCCACCTGCTGACCTTCGGCGAGCTTCTTGTAGCCGGTGGCCTGAATGACGGAGTAATGAACGAACACATCGGCGCTGCCGTCCTGCGGGGCGATAAAGCCGAAACCTTTGGCCTCGTTGAACCACTTTACGGTACCTGTACGCATTACTGATGTCCTCACTTATTGTTGATGGTGGAACGTACTGTGCTGATGGAAATTTCGCCAGCACGGACCACGGGTACCGGCAAACGCCAACATGACAACAGACGGCAGCTCACGACTGCGGTTTTGAGTATAACGAAATTCATATGCGAGTACAGCCGAGTTCATCGTGGGTGTTGAACCCGGCGCGGTGATCATTGAGTTCGGCATGAAACTTGCCTGACGCACAGGCATACTGATAACGAAAGTGTAAATTTTTCTGACATGGAGGATGAATCGTGCAAATTCCCTGATATGCCACCGCCATCGGCGCCGCGCTAGCGCTCAGTGCCCGAGGCGAATGCTCTTTCGGCAATGGGCGCAGGTAGCCGCAGTGAGCGATGTTTCCATGAGCGCTTCTGCGGCCGTCTCCGAAGGAGCTTCGCCACGGGAGCCGGCAGCCGCTTGGGGCGTCCATTACCCCCTCATGGATCATGCGCTCAAGAAGGTGTCGCCGGTTTCGGTGCTGTTGCTGACGGCAGCGCCGATCGTCCTCGTGGGGCGTTGTTTTCCTGGCGCACCGTCGTCGCCGATTTAGTCGTCTGGCGGGCCATGGACATGGGCGCCGGGGCGCAAATTCTGGCCCGAGCGTTGACGAGTCTGGCCGGTTCGGTCTTGTTGTTCCTGTCCATCTCCGGCAAGAACGCCACGCTCGCGAGCCTGATCGCCGATTATTGCGGCGGCATGAATCCACTTCAACATACTGGATAAAAATGACCCCTGTGAATGGTGATCAGAGATCGTATATGGCCGCCGCGATAATCAAAATTTCTTGTAATTTTCTATTGACCCGGCATGTTGGTGCCACGACCGATGGCCATAATGCATATCGCAATTTGCCTTCGTTCCAAAATGAACATACCGGGTCAATGGCGTACCCGGTCTTCGTGGCGCTGTTCGCGTTCATGTTTTTTGGCGATATGCGCCTCAACACCGGCGCGGTCCGCGGCGGCACGCTGGTGTTCGCCGGGTCGCGATCATGGTCATGAACAATCCCTGACACGACCGCTGATGAAAAAGCGGGCGCGTGAGCGCCCGCATCGAGGGTAGCGGCAGTCTCCCCCGGCTACAGGTTGTAGCCCGTTTCGTTGTGCAGAACGGTGTCGAGTCCCTCGGTTTCCTGTTCAACCGTCACGCGCAAGCCCACTACCGCGTCGATCGCCCTGAGCAGCACGAACGACACCACGCCGGACCAGATGCCGGTGACGAGCACCCCGGTTAGCTGGACCATGATCTGCTTACCGATCGTGACGCCGCTGGCGAGGCCGACGCCGCCTAGCGTCGCGGCGGCAAACACGCCGGTGAGTGTCGTGCCGATGACGCCGCCCACGCCATGTACCGGGAACACGTCGAGCGAGTCGTCCACGTGCAACGAGCGCTTCAGATAATTGGTGGCGAAGAAGCATGCGAGTCCCGCGGTCACGCCGATCGCGAGCGCGCCGAGCGGACCGACGAAGCCGGAGGCCGGGGTGATGGTTCCAAGCCCGGCCACCATGCCGGTGACGATGCCCAGCACCGAGGGTTTGCCGAAACGTATCCATTCGCAGAACATCCAGGTGAGCGAACCGGCGGCAGCGCCGATGTGGGTGACCATCATGGTCATGCCAGCGGTGCCGTTGGCGGCGAGCGCGCTGCCGGCGTTGAAACCGAACCAGCCGACCCACAGCATGCAGGCGCCGATGACTGTCATCGTGAGGTTGTGTGGCGGCATCGCCATTTCCGGAAAGCCTTTTCGCCGACCGAGCATGAGGGCCGCCATCAGCGCCGCCACGCCGGCGTTGACATGCACGACCGTGCCGCCGGCGAAGTCCATGACGCCCAGCTTTTGCAGCCAGCCGTCGCCCCAGACCCAATGACACACGGGAACGTAGGCGAAGACAAGCCAGAACAGGCTGAACAGCAACATGGCCGAGAATTTCATGCGTTCGGCGAAACCGCCGACCACGAGCGCCGGTGTGATGATCGCGAACGTCATCTGGAACATGGCGAACACTGTTTCGGGAATATCGCCCCTAAGCGTGTTCGCGCCGATGCCCGCCAGCAGCGCCTTGGACAGGCCGCCCAACCAGGCGTTGTTGGCGCCGCCATCGCCGAAGGCGAGGCTGTAGGCGAACAGCACCCAGATGATGGAGACCATGCACGTGATGGCGAAGCACTGCATCAGTACCGACAAGACGTTCTTGGTTCGCACCAGGCCGCCGTAGAAAAGGGCGAGGCCCGGAATGGTCATGAACAGCACGAGGACCGAAGAGATCAGCATCCAAGCGGTGTTCGCCTGGTTGAGCGCCGGCGGTTCGGCGGCCAGCGCCAATGCGGGCGCTATCAGCAGCATGGCCGACAGTACCACGGTCTTTGGGACAGTCATGACATTCTCCTAAGGTGGCGTAATCCTTGTTTAAGGAAGCCCTACTCGCTTCGCTCGTTCGTCCTGACATAAATTAAAGGGCGCCCGGCCCGGTTTTGCCGGTACGAAAATTTGCCGGCGGTTGCGGCCAGCGCATGCGGCCCGGATCAGCGCGGGCGTCCTGTGTTATAACAGCGGTGAACCACCCTCGCTGGGGCAGGCGAATGGCCCGGAGGATAATCCATGCAGGCACCGAAAATCCAGACTGCGATTCCACAGCGCCGTTACCAGTTCGCTGAATACAGCGGGGTCGTGTTGAGCGATATCGAAAGTGCGGATTCCGTGAAGTATCGGTATATTTTGGCGCTTGTGCGCGAGGGCGAAAACAAACCCGGGTTTTACGTGACGGCGGAGGAAAATCCGCGCAGCCGCGCGCAGGAAGGTTCACACCGCCTGCGCGTGATTGCACCAAACCTCGACGAGGAACTGGAATCGTCGGACCGCTGGGTTGATCTCGATGCGTTTTGCGAGCAGGCGTTCCAGGTGGCGGGCAAGGTGCTGGGTATCGCCGACGAACAACCCGTGCGATTGTCCTGATGCGCGGTCAGTCCTGAAACGGTGTTTCTCCGGAGCCGTTTAAAATCGTCACGCGCGCCGGAACGCCCTGGCGCACGCTTTGAGTGACGACGCAGTAATCCTCGAACAGACCGGCGCAGCGCTGGAACCGTCCCGCTATTTCGGGCGCACCCTCGAGGGTGATGACCGCGTCCAGATTGTCGATGCGCAGCCGACCCTGGTCTTTGCGCGTCAGCGCACCGGTGACGGCAGTATGCATTCCGCGCGGCGCCGCGTGTGCCTTGCTCAAACAAAACAGCAGACTTGCGCTCAGACAATTCGCGACCGCTGCGGCGAGCAGACGCGAAGCGTTGGGGCCGCGCTGTTAGCCGAGCGGCCCAGGTTCATCCCGGATCAGATCGGGAAGATTCGGCCAGTCGAACTTCAGACGGAACTCGTAGTCCTGAACGTGTTCCAGACTCAGGGCGAAGTCGAGCGTCTCCGTCATGCCGGCCAGCGGCTAGCGCCGGTTGCCCTTCGCCACGGGATCCGGCGGCTAGTGTTGATGACCGCCTTCGCCATGCACGTGCCCGTGCGCGAGCTCCTCGGCCGTGGCGGTTCGGACCGTGGTGATTTCCACTTCGAAGTGCAGGGTCTTGCCGGCGAGCGGATGGTTGGCGTCGAGTACGGCGCCGTTGTCGGTGAGCTTGACGACGGTGAGTGTGATCGGACCGTTCGGTCCGTCGGCATAGACGCGTGCGCCGATTTCGAGCTTCATGTCGGGCGGGAAGTGTTCGCGCGGCGCTTCGAAGATCGCTTCCGGATTTTTTTCGCCATAGCCGTCGGTCGGCGCCACGGTAACCTTGGATTTGAAGCCGGTCTCGACTCCTTCCAGAGCTTTTTCGAGGCCCGGAATGATGTTGTTGTGACCGTGCAGATAGCTGAACGGTTCGCCGCTGCGGCTGGAATCAAGCACGTCGCCGCTGTCATCGGTGAGGGTGTAGTGCATGGAGACCACCATGCCGGGAGCTGCCTTCATCGGGATTTTCCTCGAACAAAGATAATCAAGAGGCGGCACTATAGCGCACTTTGGGGATGAGTCACACGTGTTTGTATTGCGCGCAAACGGCGGTGATTTCCGGCGCCGGCGAGACAAATTCCGCCGTCCCGGCTTATACTGAAACGCACGTTACCTGTGCCAAGAATCATGAATTCCGGTAAAGCCCGCGTCGAAATCGAGTATTGCAGACAATGCCGCTTCATCTTGCGTGCGTCGTGGGTGGCGCAGGAATTGCTCATGACCTTCGGCGACGAGCTTGGCGAGGTGGCGCTCGTGCCCGGGACCGGCGGCATTTTCGAGGTGCGCCTGAACGGCGAGCGCTTATGGAACAAGAAGGACGCCGGGCGTTTCCCCGAACCCAAGGACATCAAGCAGCTGTTGCGCGACCGCATCGCGCCGGGCAAGGACCTCGGCCACAGCGATAGAAAATAAAATGATTGTGAACCGGCACAATTTCGCCGAGAGCAATATTGGGCGCGCTGCGGCGCGCCGTGAAAGGATGCGCACCAGGGAAGGTGCGCGTCTAGACGCTAAGGTCGCCAAGAAAGCAAGAGATCTTGACCCGAATCCCTTGACGTCTTGGCGATTAATTTTGTTTTTCTCATAAGTTCCAGTTTTTCATCGTGATTAAACATCTGACTGTCACCACGCCCGGCCAGGGACTGCATGAATTTACCGAGCGCCTGGACGCGCTGGTGCGCGAGTCCGGCATCGAGGAAGGACTGTGCACGCTGTTTGTGCAGCACACCTCGGCCAGCCTGTTGATCCAGGAAAACGCCGATCCCGCGGTCAGGCGCGATCTCGAGCAGTGGCTGAATCGCCTGGTCCCGGAAGACGATCCGCTCTACACCCATCGGAACGAAGGACCGGATGACATGCCGGGGCATATCAAGTCGGCGCTGACCGCGACGCATCTCGCCATTCCGGTGACTGGCGGGCGGCTTGCTCTCGGAACCTGGCAGGGAGTGTATCTCTGGGAGCACCGTCATCGCGGCGGACCGCGCCGGATCGTAGTGCACCTCGGCGAGTGAGTCGCGCTCCGGTCATCGCGCCGTATGGTTCGTGGAAGTCGCCGATCACCGCGGACCGGCTCGCGCAGGGTTCGGTCGGACTCGGTCAGATCGCGATCGACGCCGGCGATGTCTACTGGAGCGAGTCGCGTCCGGCCGAAGGCGGGCGACAGGTGATCGTGCGATTCCGCGATGGCGCCACTCAGGACATGACGCCCGCGGGATTCAACGCGCGCACGCGCGTGCACGAGTACGGCGGGGGCGCCTTCACCATCGCCGACGGCATCATTTATTTCAGCAATGACAGCGACCAACGCTTGTACCGGCAGGCCCCCGGTGCCGCGCCCGCGGCGATCACGCCGGACGTCCCGCGGCGATACGCCGATATCATCGTCGATCGCTGGCGCCGACGACTGATCGGCGTATGCGAGGATCATGCGGCCGGCGTCGAGCCGGTCAATACCCTGGTGTCGATCGATCTCACCGAGCGGCACGAAATCCGGACGCTGGCGGCGGGCAATGATTTTTACGCCTCCCCCCGTCTGAGTCCTGACGGTTCCAGACTTGCCTGGCTCAGCTGGAATCACCCGGATATGCCATGGGACGGTTGCGAGCTGTGGCTGGCGGATGTCGGCGCTAGGGGAATGCTGGATAGTCCGCGACGCATTGCCGGCGGCCGCGACGAATCGCTGTTCCAGCCGGCGTTCGCGCCCGACGGGACGCTTTATTTCGTTTCCGATCGCAGCGGCTGGTGGAATCTCTATCGCTGGATCGACGGGCGCATCGAGGCGCTGGCGCCGATGCCGGCGGAATTCGGCCTGCCACAATGGACGTTCGGTATGTCCACGTACGCGTTTCTGTCGGCGCGGCAAATCGTGTGCGCTTTCCAGAGCGGGGGAAGGTGGCGCGCCGGTGTGCTCGACCCCGAGACGCGGCAATTCAACTCGATCGACATTCCGTTTACCGACATCGGCTCGATGACCGCCCACGAGGGGAAGGCGGTTCTTATCGGCGCCGCGCCGACGCTGGCGCCTGCGGTCGTGCAGTGGGACCCGGCGCGACAGATGCATGCGATCCTGCGTCGCTCCATGATCGACGAACTCGATCCGGCGCACCTATCCGTGCCCCAGGCGATGGAATACCCGACGACGGACAGCGCCAGGGCTTATGCTTTCTATTATCCGCCGAATAATCCCGGCTTCCGGGAGCCGCCGGGCGAGAAGCCGCCGTTGCTGGTGCTGAGTCATGGCGGACCGACGGCGGCGACGTCGGGCACGCTCAATCTCAAAATTCAGTTCTGGACCAGCCGCGGGTTCGCCGTGCTCGACGTGAACTACCGCGGATCGACGGGTTACGGGCGGGACTACCGTCGCCAACTCGAGGGCCGTTGGGGCGTGACCGACGTCGACGATTGCATCGCCGGGGCGCGCTACCTGGTCGCTCGCGGACTGGCGGACGAAAAACGTCTTGCGATCCGCGGCGGCAGCGCCGGCGGTTACACAACCTTGTGCGCGCTGACGTTTCACGACGTGTTCCACGCCGGCGCGGTTTATTACGGCGTGAGCGATCTTGAGACGCTCGCCACGGACACGCACAAGTTCGAGGCGCGTTACCTCGATCGCCTGATTGGCTCCTATCCGGAAGACCGCGATCGCTACCGCGAGCGCTCGCCGATACATCACGTGGACCGGATGTCCTGTCCGGTGATTTTCTTTCAGGGACTGGAAGACAAGGTGGTGCCGCCGGACCAGACGGAGAAGATGGTGACGGCGCTGCGTGCCAAAGGCGTCCCGGTTGCCTATGTGCCGCTCGCGGGCGAAGCGCACGGCTTCCGGCGCGCCGAGAATATCCGGCGCACCCTCGAGGCTGAGCTCTACTTCTATTCGCGGCTTTTCGGTTTTACGCCAGCGGACGCTGTCGAGCCCGTGGCGATCGAAAATCTCTGACGGAGATCAGCGTTCCAGACGTTCCGTGACGAGTTGATCTTCCGGGAGGCGTAGATCGCGCAGGAATTTCCCGGCCGCGGTCAGGAAGGGTTCAGGTCCGGCGGCGTAGACGTCGAACGCGGCGAGATCGGGATGTTCCCGGGCGACCTGCTGCAGCGCCGGCGCGATTCCTGCCGGCCCGATTGTGAGCGGACTGTAGTGAAAATTGTCGAGGGCATCGGCCCAGGCACGACACAGGTTGTTGAGGTAATGTCCGTCCTGAGCGGCGAACCAGTAGAGGTACATGGATTCGGCCACGTCGCGCGCCATCGCGTGCTCGATCAGACTCTTGATTGGCGCGAACCCGGTTCCGTGAGCAAAAAGAATCAGCGAGCGCGGCGACTCCTCGTTCAGCGTGAATTCGCCCTTCGGGCCTGCGAGCGAAACAATGTCACCGCTCTTGAGCTTGCGGAACGCGTAATCCGTGAACCGGTCGCCCGCGACGCGGCGGATGTGAAATTGCAGATTACGGTCGTCGCAAGGGCAGCTGGAGACCGGGTAATCCGCCTCCGCGCCGTTGCCGACTTCGAGCCGCACCGACTGGCCAGCGAGGAATTGGAGGCGCTTGGTCCGCGGTGTCTGCAGGTGCAGCAGCATCATGTGCTCGCCCAGCGGTTCCAGGCTCTTCACGCGCGCGGCGATCTGTTGCGCTGGAATGTCCCGTGCGCCGCCGATTTCGTGTGCCTCGATTTCGAGATCGGAGACAGCCGTGTGCGAGCACAGCAGCACGTAACCCATGTTCTTTTCCGCCTCGGCGAAGGCGTAGTCGTAATGCCGTACCGCAAGGGTCTTCCCGGAAATGATCCGCGCCTTGCATTGGCCGCAATTGCCGTTGCTGCAACCGTAGCGCAGCGATATGCCGGCGCGGAGCGCGGCGTCGAGGATGGTGTCCGAGCCTTCGACGAAAAATTCCCGGCGGCTCGGCAGCAGGCGGACCTGGGCGGTCATGAGACGAAGAAAACTTTCCTTGACGACGAATGACTGAAGGCTCTCATCACGCGATTCCTTCTCCAGTTCATGGCGCAGCCACAGCTTGAGCGGACCCATCACGTCCCTGATTTCGCGGCCGCCGTTATTTTCGTACTCGCTGAATTTTTCGTACAGCCAGTCGGTGATGGTTTTGTAGCGCTCTACCCGGGCCCGGGTCTTCGCCAGTTCCCGTCCCAGTCCCGCGAGCCGTTCGGCCAGTACTTCGGGTTCGGGCAGGATGCGTTCACGCAGACGGTGCGCAAAGGCGTCATCCTTGATGCGGGAGAACCGTTCCAGCGCCGTGTCGTCGGCCAGCCGGGTTTCGGGGTAGGCCCGTACCAGGTCATCGGGCCTGACCATCCCCTCGAACGTGGGTAGCTCGCCGTTTTTGATCTTTTTCTGCAGTGCGGCGCGTGTGACTCCCACGAGGCGTGCGGCGCGGGTCAGGGTAAGAAGCGACGCGCCGTTACTTTCCTGATCTGACATATCCTGATTCTGCTCACATCGATCGTGAGTGCGTGTGCACGAGTCAACCGCCCGACCCCGGTCCGGCAACCGGGGGTCGCACCGGGCGGCCTCAAGACCGCCGCCCGGTGCCCCGTTTCGTTACGCCAATTGAGATGACGAAGAAGAGAAGATCAAATTTCGCCAGAGAGGTGCGCTGTTACCAGCGGCGCCCACCGCCGCCGCCACCACTGCGATAACCGCCACCACCACCGCCACCACCGCTGCGATTGCCCCAACCGCCGCGGCCGCCGCCACCGCCACCAGCGGGACGCTCGGTCTTGGGACGCGCCTCGTTCACGTTCAATGCGCGACCTTTAAGATCTTTCTGGTTCATGCCGTTGATCGCCGCTTGCGCCTCGGTTTTCACGGGCATCTCGACGAAACCGAAACCGCGCGGTTCGCCGGTGAACTTGTCCTTCAGAATGGTCACCTTGCTGACCTGCCCGAAAGCGCTGAACGCGGTTCGCAAGTCTTCCTCGGTGGCGTCGCGCGACAGGTTTCCTACGAAAATATTCATATTTAACTCCTGAGATGAGAGGGTAGGGCATCGTGAGACAGCGCTTTTTCCGTGACACGTTGGATCGGAAAGCGCGCGGCCGGATAGGCGAATGATCGGGCGTGAACCAAGTTCCTTGGCGATGACAAATCAATTAAAGGACGGGTCGCATGACCCCGTATCGGCATCCGCGGAGAATATTACGCCTGTACCCGGCCGTGTCCAAGCGCCCGCCAACTCCAACGAACTTGGGTTTGAAAAAACGGCAAGGACCGATGCTATTTATCCCTGGATTTTTGAGGCCGGCCGGGGCCACGGTAGCCTTCGGCGCCGGTTGCGAACCGGTCATGACCGTGTTTTGGCCCGCCCTCGCCGCCTTTGCCCCGGAAGTGGTGCCGGGGCTCGGGGGAGGCGTGCAATCTGCCGCGGCCGGTCGGTTTGCCGAACGCGCCCTGACGCTGGCGGTTGTCACGCCCGCCGGCGCCGCCCGGGCGGCGATGACCCGGATGATTCGCCGGCCGTGGTTGGAATTTCGGTTCCAGACCGGGCACGACATGCGCCGGGATGCTCTGGCGGGTGTAACGCTCGATATCGCGCAGCTGCGCGAGCTCGGCCGGCGCGGCGAACGAGATGGCGATGCCCTTGGCGCCGGCGCGACCGGTGCGCCCGATACGATGGACGTAGTCTTCGGCGTTCTTCGGCAGATCGAAATTGATGACATGCGTGATGCCGCTGACGTCGATGCCGCGGGCGGCGACGTCGGTCGCCACCAGCAGGCGCACTTGGCCTGAGCGCAGGTGGGTGATGGCGCGATTGCGCTGGCTCTGGTTCATGTCGCCGTGCAGCGCCGCCGCGGGATGGCCCTTGGCGTACAGGGTCTGCGCCAGCCGGTCGGCCCCGCGCTTGGTGGCGGTGAACACGATGGCCTTGTCCAGGTTGATGTCGTCCAGCAGGTGCGTCAGCAGCCGGTGCTTGTGCGCGCCGTCGTCCACGTGATGCAGGCGCTGTTCAATATGCTCGTGCCGTTCCTGGACCGTCGCCATCTGGATGCGCTGCGGGTTCTTCAAGAGGCAGCCTGCGAGCTTGGCGATGCCGCCCTCCAGCGTGGCCGAAAACAGCAGCGTCTGGCGCGTGCCGGGCGTGGCCGCGGCGATTTTTTCCACCGCGTGGATGAAACCCATGTCGAGCATGCGGTCGGCCTCATCGAGCACCAGCACCTCGAGGCGCGAGTAATCCACGCGCCCTCGCTCCATGTGGTCGAGCAGCCGTCCCGGTGTCGCCACCAAAATGTCGAGCGGTTGCGACAGCAGCCGCATCTGCGGCGGATACGGCACGCCGCCGACTATGCTGCCGATGCGAAAGCGCATGTGCCGGCCGTACTTGGCGGCGGCATCCGTCACCTGGTTGGCGAGCTCGCGCGTGGGCGTGAGCACCAGCACGCGCGGGCCGCGCGACTTTTTCGCCGACGGCGTGCTGAGGCGCTGCAGCGATGGCAGCACGAAGGCCGCGGTCTTGCCAGTGCCGGTCTGCGCCGAGGCCATGAGGTCATGGCCCGCGAGCGCCTGGGGGATCGCCTGCGCCTGAATCGGCGTGGGCGTGGCATAGCCGTTCTCGGCAAGTGCCATGAGGATCGAAGGGTGTAACGCTAATTTTTCAAAAGTCACGAAGATTCCTTAATGTCGGGTAAAAGGACGCATGGTCGCTCACGACATCCTTGGACCCGTAGATCGGGCGCCTATTGTGAGCGACACTTGCGCGTCCCTGCGCATTGCAGGTAAGCGCAGCCATTTACCCGCATAAGGGTTGGCGGCAACAAAACTGCTGGCGCAGAACACATCGTCGCCAACCGTTTTATTGCTGAAATTCCAGAGGGAGCTGAAACCAGAAGGAGGGTCAGAGATCGATGAACCTAAAGGCCGGATCAGACGTCAACCACCGTCTGAATCGTTCAGCCGGGGCGCACAATACAGGAAGCGGGGGTTAAGCGCCAGCGTTTTGCGCGCCGCCCCGCTATGGCGCCTTGACCAGCGGCACCCACCGCAAGTGCAGACCGATCATCAGGCCCAGGCCGACAAGGCTCAGCCCGTAGACCAGCAGTTCGGAATCGACAAACAGCGCCGCCACCATGATGGTGGCGCCGGGAAGCGCGGCCTTCAGCCACGCGGGATATGTGATCCTGACGGTTTTGCCGCACGAGCGGCAGGCGACCGATACGCCGGGTCCCAATAAAATTTTTTGCGTCACCGTAACGGCCGGTTCGCCGCAATGCGGACATTCGTACATCTTGCTCTACCTTGTTTATGTTTTAGGGGCTTGGCCTTCGTCAGTGTTGACCGAGCCGTGTTGCCTGGTGGCTCCACGGCCTCCGAGGCCGAATCGTGGCCAGCGGGTGGCGATACATTATCCAGCGATCATGATAAAACGCAATCTGCCCGAGGAGGGGATCCGGATTGAGAATATCTTCTTCTTCACAGCCATGGCCCACCGATGTGGCGCAGGCGCGCGCGTTGCAGGAGTCGCTGCGCGGCAAAGTGATCGCCGGTGACAAACTCGGCGTCGTGGAAACGGTCGCAGGTGTCGACGTGGGCTTTGAGCGGGCCGGCGCCGTCACCCGCGCGGCAGTCGTCGTGCTGGATTTCCCCGGTCTCGAACCGCGCGAGCAGGCGATCGCGCGGCAGCCGACGCGGTTTCCCTATGTGCCGGGGTTCCTGTCGTTCCGCGAGGCGCCCGCCGTGCTGGCGGCGCTGGAAAAGCTGCGGGAGGCTCCGGATCTGCTTTTGTGCGACGGCCAGGGTATCGCGCATCCGCGCCGCTTCGGGATCGCCTGCCATCTCGGCGTACTGACCGATATCCCCAGCATCGGTGTCGCCAAATCGCGGCTCGTCGGCACGCACGGCATGGTGCCGAAGGTGAAAGGCGCCTGGGTCCCTCTGATGGACGCCGGCGAGGTGATCGGCGCAGTGCTGCGGACCCGTGATGACGTGAAACCACTTTATGTTTCCATTGGTCATCGCGTAAGCCTGGATACGGCCATAGATTACGTGTTGCGCTGCACGACCAAGTATCGTCTGCCCGAGACCACTCGCCTGGCCGATCGGCTGGCGTCGCCATAGCCGAATCTTGGTTCCGATCAACGACAGCTCGCCGCGGCAAGGTACTCACGGGGGCCGCGGTCACCGCCGATGCCCCCTCACTCGGCATCGCCTTGGCCGGGTTGCCGGCGGTGCCGGTGCCGGCGCAGGCCAGGTACTCGCGCGAGTTCGAGGCTGAGGCCGATGATTTTGCGTTTCAGCTTTTGCGGAAACGCGGAATGTCGCCGGCGGCGTTCGCGACATTGATGGAACGCCTCACCCGCCAGCAACAAAACGCCGCACGCGCGCTTGCTTTCGTCTCCTCGAACCCGGTGACTGCCGAACGCATCGGACGCGCGCGCGACGCCGCCAAACGCCAGTCTTCATCGCCCGATCGCCACGACTCATTTCCTGCTGTCTCGTTCACGCGTCTGCTCGCGGGCGATCAGCCGCGCGAGATCGGCGATCTGCTCGGAAAACAGGTCGATCAAGTCATCGACCGACAGGATACCGGCCAGTTCATTGTCATCGTCAATCACCGGCAGGCGCCGGACGCCCTTGGCGCGCATTATTTTGATCGTTTCCAGAAGATCGTCGCCCGCCCGTGCCGTGACGAGCTCCGGGCTCATGATATCGCCAACGCTGACGTCGTTCGGGCTGACGCCTTCGGCGATGACCTCGAGCACGATGTCGCGGTCCGTGACGATACCGACCGGCACGCGCTTGCCGGTTTTCTCATCGACGACGATCAGATCGCCCACGTGATATTCACGCATGAGGCGCGCGGCCTCGGGAATGGAGCCGCCCCGGTGGATGAAAACGACGTCGCGATTGCACACGGTTCCCACTGTCATGGCATATGCCCCGTCCGATTCCGAAATTAAATTCATTTTATCGCCGCAATCCGCCGGTCTCTTGATCTACGTCAATGTGGGAGGCGTAAAAGCCGTCATACTTACGCGCGTATTTGCCTTCTAAGGCAAGCCGCCGCTCCGGTGTCTCCGCACGACCGCCACTTCTCCCTGGCGGTCTGGTATTGGACGGCGGCATTTTTTTGCCACGGCGGTTTCCCCTGCATATCCAGGCCGTTACTTTGCGGACGGCTCCACACAAGGTAAAGTTGGAATCCTTCTTGATGCGGGGCGCGGCGGTGCTTGATCTGTTCCTGAATTCGTTGATCGTGATGCTGGTGGTGGTGGATCCCGTCGGACTGGCACCGATTTTCGCCTCGTTAACCTACGGCGAATCGCCGACGGGACAGCGCCGCGCCGCCGTTCGCGGGACCTTGATCGCCGGCGCGATCCTGGTGGCGTTCGTGCTCGCCGGAGATACCCTGCTGAACATCCTCGGCATCGGCATGCCGGCGTTCCAAATTGCCGGCGGGATTTTGCTGTTTCTGCTCGCGGTGGACATGGTCTTCGCCCGCCATTCGGGCTTGCGCTCCACGACCGAACGAGAGCAGCGCGAAGCGGAAACGAAAAAAGACATTTCCGTATTTCCGCTGGCCATTCCCCTGATCGCGGGTCCAGGCGCGCTCACGACGGTGCTGCTGATGGTCGGTGACCAGGGCGACGACCCGATGGTGATCGGGACGGTGCTGGCGGTTGTGCTCGTGGTGCTGTCGCTGACCCTGGTCTCGCTGCTGTTCTCGGTACGCATCATGCGGTTCATGGGCGAAACCGGTGCCAACGTCGTGAGCCGCGTGCTGGGCGTGATTCTTGCGGCGCTCGCGGTGCAGTTCGTGTTAGACGGGTGGGACGCGGGCTTTTCCTACGATGACACCGTGCCGCAAATGATGACAGTGCTGATGGATGTGAGTCGCAGTCAGGCCGTCGCCGTCACCGGCATGTAGTTGACCGGATTTATGCCATAGATGCCCGGTTCGAGCACGCGCTCGATTTCGCAGGGGTGCCCGTCGCGGGTCATGTATTCCATCAGGTCCACGGTCGTGGCCCCGGGCAGGGGGCTGAAATCCGCGCGCAGGACCAGCGCGACCCGGGGCTTCAGGCGGCGTACGCGGTTCATCGCCACGACCACACCGATCTCTCCGGTATTGAGCTCGACCACGCTTCCGATCGGGTAGATACCCATGCACTGGATGAACTGTTCCACCAGTGCCGGATGGAAATCGCGGTTGCGCCACTCGTACATTTTTTTCAGCGCAGCATGGGCCGACATGCCGGCGTGATAGGCACGGTCGCTGGAAATCGCGTCATAGCAGTCGACGATGCCGCCGATCATGCCGAACAAACCGATCTGGTCGCCCTTGAGGCCGCCGATGTAGCCGCTGCCGCTGTAACGCTCATGATGGCACCGCGCCACCTCAATGGCGGGCCGCGGAATGCCCGGGGTCTTGTCCAGGATCTCCACGCCGCGCGGCACGTGGCTTTTCATGAGGGCGTATTCGTAATCGCTGAGCGCGCCGGGTTTGTTGAGGATTTCGTTCGGCACCTTCATTTTACCGATATCGTGCAGCAAAGCGCCGAGGCCGAGCAGATTGAGTTCGTCCCGCTCCAGCCCCAGATGGCGGCCGAAAGCGAGCGCCAGAATGCAGACGCGCAGGCTGTGCAGCGCGGTGTACTCGTCCTTCTTTTTCAGTTGCGTGAAGCAGGTGAGCGCGTCCGGGTTGCGAATCACGCTTTCGGCCAGCTCGCCCACGATTTTTCTTGCCCCTAGGGTATTGATGTTCTTGCCGAGACGGACGTCTTCCATGACCGTATAAACGAGCGCGCGCGTTGCGCGGTGGGTTTCCTCGACGGCCTGGATTTCCTCCTCCAGCGTCGTCCGATCGTGATAAACCGGCTGGAGCAACGGTTGGCTTTCGACCTTGATGAGCAGGTCGCGCTCGACCTTCTTGTGATTCACGGCCACGCGCGCGACGGCCCTTTCCGCCGGGGTGCGTGGAGGCGGAGTCTGGTAAATTTCGGCGGTTTCGATGTAGACGTGCTGGCAGTGGCGTTGCAGCTCGCGGATTTCATCTTCGCTGCGAATCTCGAACCCCTGGAACATAAATGGCGTTTCGCGCCAGGGACGATCCAGCTCGCTGACGTACATCCCTATTTTTAGCTGCTGAACGTCGAGTTTTCTTTTCATTATATTAACCCGCCGGTTGTTCCATCATCCGGCGATTTCCAGCGAAATCGCCGCTCCAGCCTATCAAGGTTTATTGTAGGACAGAATAGCCTTATCCCCAAGGTAAAGACGCCGATCGCTCGCCGTTTAATCCCGGCGGACAGAATGCGGCGAACATGCCAGAATGGAAAATCCTGACATCCAGCGGAGGAGCTGACATGAGCGAGCACGTCTACAAAGTGGTTGAGCTGGTGGGGTCATCCAGCGAGGGCACGGATGCCGCAATACGAAATGCCATCAGCCGCGCGTCCAAGACCCTGCGGCATCTGGACTGGTTCGAAGTCGTGGAGTTGCGCGGGCATCTCGTCGATGGAAAGATTGCTCACTGGCAGGTCAAGCTTAAGATCGGCTTTCGCATGGAGGATTGAGCGGCAGACATGTTCCGGCTCTTTGCGGCGGCCGATCTTCCGGAAGCGTACCTGTTACTGCACCGGTTGGCGCAGGCCGGTATCGAGGCGCGCGTGCTCAACGAGCACGCACAGGGCGGGCTGGGCGAGATTCCCTTCACCCATGCCTATCCGGAAGTGTGGGTCATGGAAGCCGAAGATACCGCGCGGGCGCGTGCGATTCTGCAGGAGTTCGAACGCCGATCCTCGTCGGAGGAGACGGTGCATTGCGAGAACTGCGGTGAAACGAATCCGGCGGGATTCGAAATCTGCTGGCAGTGCGGTCGACCGCTGCGCTGAGCGCCGGCCCGCATATCGCGTTACAGCCGCGTGCTCAGTTCGGCCTCGGCCTGGACCTTGGCGCGCAGCAAATGTTCGGCAATATGGCTCCATATCGCTCTTTTCTCGGAGATGAGATCGGAGAGCCGGCGGGAAAATTTGTTGTACGCCTCCGATTCGTTCTCCGCCATCATTACGGCCGAGCGTTCGAGAAAGGGGATCAATCCTTCGATCATTTTCAGCTTCTGGCGTTTGTTGCGGATGTCGCGGTCCTCCTCCTTGGCCTCGAAGTAGGCTTCGGAGTTGTCGAACATGGTTTCGATCGCCTGGTTCAGGTTGCTGCAGTCGAGACGAAACATGCCGTAGGAGTGCTGGTAAATCTTGAACAGGTCCAGGACGATGTCCTTGAGCTGCAGCAGGCGCGGATGTTGGCGCAGCGCCCTGGCGAACATGGCGAAGACGTCATCGTACGCGGCGGCGGATCTCGCTGTTTTGACCGCGGACGGAACGACCGGAGAGGACGAAACCGTCACAATTGAAGGCTCGTCTGTCTTCTCGCGCATGGAGGGGTTCTTGGCCATCTGGCACATCGCACGAATGTCCTCGAGCAATGTGAGGATCTCCTGTTCCTTGTTGCGCGTCTCGCGCCGGGCATACTGGAGGTTGCTCTCGGCTTCGCTGTAATCGAAGGAGGCCATGACCTGCTGGCGGATTTTGGTTTCATGTTCACCGCGCGTCTGGCTGCCGAGCACACCGGTGAGGCGCTGTTTCAATCGCTCACGCGCCTCCTGCGCGATGCGGTAGATACTGGCGTAGCGCGCCTCGTTTTCGCGCAGTTCCACGTATTGGCGCACGCTGTTGTCGAAGACGTCGGCTTTCTGCAGGAACGCTTGCGAGAACGACAGGAACGGCCCGGCGAACGCGGCGTTTTCCTCGGCGTTGAGCGACAGCGTGGCCAGCGCTTGCTTGTATGCGGTGATTTTTCCGTCCACGGTTTGCACGCCGCGGGTAATGCCTGTCAGGATAGTGGAGATACTGGCGAACGACTGATGGATCTGCTTGGTTATCTTCAGGATCTCGATCAGCTTGCGAAGCATGGTTTCCTCGCCGCTGGTGCGCAGGAACAGCGCCTGGAGACTTTTCTTGGCGTCGTCCAGCTGGTCCTGGCTCAACAGCGCGTTCTCCTCGATGAAGGAGAGCGCCGTCATCGAAACCAGGGCTTCGCGGTGCTGGGATTCGGCGGGATTGGATTCGTGTATCATAACTTCCGGAAATAACTGACAGCGCCTCGGCGGAAAGGTGTCGGCACGCGGTCGCAGCCGCGTACATTGCCTGGTTGCCTCGTGATCATTAATAATACAGCTATTACCTCCTTGCACGGCCACCGGTTGTCGCCGTGAAGGTCGTCGGCGTCGGAACGCGGGGGATTGAACTTAGCCGGATTCAACCCTATCTAAAGATTCCGGAAAGAAATCGGCAATTTGCCTGGAGAGTGCATTTTATGAAGCGTATTTTACTGTTCGTGGCGACCAACATCGCCGTGCTGCTGGTGTTGAGCGTTTCGGCCAACATCCTGATGCAACTGTTCGGCGTGCAGCAACTGCCGGGTGGTTTCAACATGGAGGCGTTGCTGATTTTCGCCGCCGTCATTGGTTTCGGCGGCTCGTTCATTTCGCTCGCCATGTCCAAATGGATGGCTAAGATGGCGACCGGTGCGCAGGTAATCGACCAGCCGCGCAACGCCACCGAACAATGGCTGTTCGAGACGGTCCGCCGCCTGTCCAAGCAGGCCGGCATCGGCATGCCGGAAGTGGCGGTCTACGATTCGCCCGACATCAACGCCTTTGCCACCGGCATGCGCCGCGATGCCGCGCTGGTGGCTGTCAGCACCGGCTTGCTGCAGTCGATGGAGAAGGACGAGGCGGAGGCGGTGCTCGGTCATGAGATCACGCACGTGTCCAATGGCGACATGGTCACGCTCGCGCTTATCCAGGGCGTGCTGAATACGTTCGTGATCGTTCTGTCGCGTATCGTGGGCTATTTCGTCGATCGCGTGCTGCTCAAGAACGACCGCGACTCGGTCGGCATCGGTTTTTTCGTGAGCAGCTTGGTGGCGCAGCTCGTCCTCGGCATCCTCGCGAGCATGATCGTGATGTGGTTCTCGCGCCGGCGCGAATTCCGCGCCGATGCCGGCGGGGCGAAACTCGCGGGCCGCGGCAAAATGATCGCCGCCCTCGAGCGCCTGAAGGCGGCGCACGAGCCGGCGCAGTTGCCCAACCAGATGGCGGCGTTCGGCATCAACGCCAGCGGCAGCGGCTGGATGCGCCTGTTCATGTCGCACCCGCCGCTGGATGAGCGCATCGCCGCGCTGAAACAGGCGGTTTGACCGCCGACGGTAGACATAAAACCCGCCCCACCCCGCGCGTGGCGGGTTTTTTTTCGGACACCGTTTCAAGCGGGGACCGTCACGAGCCTCAGCCAACGGTCGTGGAAGTCCGGTGTTTCGAACGGTGCCAGGTGATTACCACGTAGCGTTCCACACCGGCGCATATGCCTGAATTCCATGACGGTCTGCTGAAAACCGGATCGAGCGCGGCGCGTCACGTAAGATTCGCCCGATTCCAGAAACTAATATTCACGTAAGCGGTCGCATGAATGAGCACGAGGCACCGTACAGGCAAACCGGAAGAAACCATGTTCGTCATTCGCAAGCCGACTGATGTCAAATCGAGCGAGATCACGTCTGTAGCCGTTTACCGCGATCGCCGGCGGTTTCTGCGCGAGGCGGTTGCCGCGGCCACGGCCGGCGTTGCCGCATCGCTTTTGCCCGCGGTCGGTGAAGCCGGACAAAAACTCTTGAACGTCCAGAGGTGGCCGTACTCCACCGACGAGAAGCCGACCCCGATCGCGTCCGTGACCGGCTACAACAATTTCTACGAATTCGGCACCGACAAGAGCGATCCCGTGCGCTACGCGCAGAACTTCCGGACTTTCCCCTGGACCATGATCGTTGAGGGCGAAGTGAAAAAGCCCGCTGCCTACCACATCGAGGACCTGCTCAAGCACCATCCGCTGCAGGAGCGGATCTATCGCCTGCGCTGCGTCGAGGCCTGGTCCATGGTGGTGCCGTGGGTCGGATTTCCGTTGCGTGACCTGCTCCAGCGCGTGGCGCCGAATTCGCGTGCGAAATACGTCGAGTTCACCACGCTCTACGATCCCGGACAAATGCCCGGCCAGAGACCCGGTCTTCTCGGTTCCGGCCTTGACTGGCCCTACGTCGAAGGACTGCGCTTGGATGAGGCCATGCATCCGCTGACGCTGCTCGCGGTGGGCCTGTACGGCGAGGTATTGCCGAATCAGAACGGCGCGCCGATCCGGCTGGTGGTGCCGTGGAAGTACGGCTTCAAGAGCATCAAGTCGATCGTCAAGATTCGCCTGGTCGAGAAACAGCCGTTGACCACATGGATGAAGGCCAGCCCGCGGGAATACGGTTTTTATTCCAACGTGAATCCCAATGTCGACCATCCGCGCTGGAGCCAGGCTTCGGAGAGACGCATCGGCGAGGACGCGTTGTTTTCACCTAAACGCAAGACCCTCATGTTCAACGGTTATGCCGATCAGGTCGCCTCGCTCTATGGCGGCATGGATCTGAAAAAATATTTCTAAGTCTTGTATCGCCAGGACGCCGGGGGAATCGTGTTGGACAAAAACCGGAAAATCAGCTGGCTTATCAAGCCGGCGTTATTTGCGCTGGCGTTGGTTCCGCTGGCGATCCTGATCCACCGGGGGATCGACAACGATCTCGGCGCCAATCCGGTGGAGACCATCAATCGTTTCACCGGCGACTGGGTGCTGCGGTTCCTGCTGATCACGCTGGCGATCACGCCGTTGCGGCGTCTGTCCGGTTGGAACGTGCTGCTGCGATTCCGGCGCATGGCCGGCCTGTTCGCATTTTTTTACGTCAGCCTGCATTTCCTGTCGTACGCGTGGCTCGACCAGTCTTTCGTGCTCGCCGACATCGGCAAGGACGTGGCCAAGCGACCGTACATCACAGTCGGTTTCGCCTGCTTTCTGATGCTGATGCCGCTGGCGGCGACTTCCACCCAAGGCATGATCCGGCGCCTGGGCGCGCGGCGCTGGCAACGCCTGCACCGCCTGGTCTATCTCATCGGCATCGGCGGCATCGTGCATTTTCTCTGGCTGGTGAAATCCGACATTACGCAACCCCTGATTTACGGGGCGATCTTGGCGCTCCTGCTGGGGTTCCGGTTACGGGACTGGGCGCGCTCGCGCGCCGCGCGTGCTCCCGTCGTCGCCGAGACCGCGCGCTAGGTTCCGGCGGCGCGGCCGAGCCGCTTGCACATCTTCGTTGCCTCCGAGCCGTCTTCGTAAAATCCCGGAATTTTCCCGGTCGTTGCGTAACCGTGCTTCCGGTAAAAACCGCGCGCTGCGGCATTGTCCGTCCGCATTTCCAGCCGCATCTCCCGGCAGCCACGGCTCAAGGCCGCCGCCTCGGCGTGCTTCAGGAGCGCGCGGGCGATGCCGTGTCGGCGCTGATTCGGGCGCACCACCAGCGAATAGCAGCGCGCGGCGTGAACGCCGCGCCGATAAAGCACCACCGCGTTTCCGGCAACTTCGCCACGATTTTCGCACACCCAGATTTCGGCATGCCCGCGGCGCAGCAAATGACGAAAGTTGGCGCGGCTTAGGCGGTCCGAGGAAAAGGATTGTTCCAGCCGGACCAGCGCGTCGAGATCGGCCAGGCGGGCGCGGCGCAGGCGCATGAACGGACCGTATGCGGATCAGAGCGGCGCGTTGTGCCGCAGGGTGACCTTTTCGCCGAAGAGCGCCGGCCGATAGCTCATCTTCACGCGTCGCAGGTTTTCCAGGCCGAGGTCGTCGCCAACGTTGATGAAGCGGCAACCGGCGAAGTCCTTGGCGAACTCGCGGAAC